>JAFSKV010000020.1 GCA_017448795.1 Synergistaceae bacterium
CTGGTTATCGTAGCAGCGCAGTTGAGTCAAAGCGGTATTCTTGCTCACATCAAGCTCCGTAAGCCGGTTGTTGTGGCACCACAGATACGTAAGATCGGTGTTGTTGCTCAAGTCAAGCTCGGTCAGTTGGTTGCTGTAGCAATACAGAGTCGTCAGAGTGGTATTCTTGCTCACGTCTAACGCGGGCAGCTGGTTATAATTGCAGTACAGAGTCGTAAGAGTGGTGTTATTGCTCACGTCTAGTTCCGTCAGACTGTTCCCTGAGCAGTGCAGAGTCTCTAAAGCGGCAAACCACTCAATCCCCTTCAGGCTGGAAATACTTTTGCCGCTGACATCGATATTCGTTACTGCCGCGATCTCCTCATCGCTGAGAGAGCCGTCTCCGTCCTTGTCGAGATTCCCGCTGATGTAGCTCCTGAAATTGTCATCCGGGAAGTTCGTCTCGTCAACCGCCACATATGCCCATGCCCCCGGCGCAAAAATTTTTGCACAAAAAAATCCCCCGATGCCTGACACACCGGGGGACTCTTGCTCTTCCTGTCCGTTACTCCAGTCCGTACTGCTTCAGCAGCTGCCTGTAACGCACCTCAACCTCACTGAGCTGAGGCTCTTGGCGCTTCGGGGCGGGGGCTGAAGGTCTAGGCACTGCCGCTTTCGTTGACGGCGCGCTTACCTGCTGAGGAGCCGAGGCGGTCTCTTCCGACTGCTGCGAGGACTTCTTCTTTCCGCCCGAATCCTTCGGTTGCTCCGAATACCTGCGGGCAAGATACGTGTCATCCTGTTCAACCAAGAACAAGCGCGGCCCCCTGGGGTCATTGTCGGCGGCTCTGTAGCTTCCTCCGTGAACAGGACATGATGCGGTAGGCGAGCGTCCCTTGGGGAAATACAGCGGAACAGCCTGGCAGCCTGCCCTTGCCCTGTAACCAGTAGCCCGGCATATTGATACCTTGTCGACCTCAACCCATGAGGGAGGATTCGCGAAATTCGCCGGAGTCTTCTGCTCCTGAACCGCGTACTGCATGAACTTCTTCCACACAGGAGCGGCCATAGTCCCGCCGAAAGCACGTTTGCCCATGGTCTTGTGGTCATCCCTGCCAACGTAAACAACCGCCGTAAGTCCCGGAACTCCTCCGCAGAACCACGCGTCTATGAAGTCATTTGACGTTCCAGTCTTGCCGAAAGTGTTTATCTTGGGAATCGCCGCGGGCTTCCCTGTCCCTGCCCTCACAGCGTCCTGCATCATCGAGCGGAGCGCGTAGGCTGTTTCCGGGCGCATGGCCTGGGTCTCGGCTGTCTGGCGGTGCTCTATAACGTTACCGTCCCTGTCCTTGATCTCGCGTATCATGAGGGGGACTATCCGCTTGCCTCCGTTGTTGAAGCAGTTGAAGGCTACTGCCATTTCCAGCGGCGTAAGGCTCGCAGACCCAAGAGCGACCGATAAATCGTTGGGCAGATACTTCGTCTCAATCCCCATGTTCCGCGCCATCTTCACGATTGAGTCAGTCCCGATATATGCCGCTACCCTCACTGCTACGGTGTTATAGGAGCTGGTGAGTGCGCGCTGTAACGTAACCTCGCCCGCGTAGCCCCCGCCTGAGTTGTGGGGCGACCAGCCTTTGCCCTTGCCTCCCTTCTGCTTGAAGGTTATGGGAGCGTCGAGGAAGTGATCGCTGGGCATAACGTCTTCCTCCATCGCGGCGGCGTAAACTATCGGCTTGAAGCTGGAGCCGGGTTGTCTCACCGCTTGGGTTGCACGGTTGAACTTGCTCTCCTTGAAGTCTTTTCCACCGACAAGCGCGAGTACCTCTCCTGTTTCTGACTCTATGCAGACTAACGCCCCCATTACTGACTTGTTGAGTCCCTGTATGCACTCCCTTGCTTTCTCCTGTAGTTTCAGGTCAAGAGTCGTGTATATCTGCATCCCCCCGCTGTAGACCTCATCCTTGCCGTACTTGGGCAGAAGGTCGTTGAACAGCAGGTGTGAAACAAAGTAGGGTGCCATGTTGAACTCTTCGATTTTGTTGACCCTGCTTCGGAACTCTAATTCCTCGTTGTACGCGTCCTGCCGTTGCTGTGATGTGATCCATCCTAGGGCCTCCATCCGTCCGAGAACGTAATTCTGCCTAGCTTTGGCGTTGCTCAGGCTAGACTGCGGATTGTAGCGTCCCGGATTGGCGATGAGGCCGGCGAGTATTGCCGACTGCGCGAGGTCTAAATCTCTTGCTGACTTGTCGAAGTATGTCCGCGCGGCTGTCTCGACCCCCCATGCACCATGACCGAAATTTATCGTGTTCAGGTAAAGCTCAAGTATCTTGTCCTTGGGGAATAATTTTTCCAGCCTCATAGCTATGATGATTTCCTTTGCTTTGCGCGTGATGCTCTTTTCGTGGGTGAGGAATAAGTTCCTCGCTAACTGCTGTGTGATTGTGCTTGCCCCCTGAACCTTCCCGCCTTCAACAATATCCGTCCACAAAGCGCGGAAGATTGAGCCGAGCCTTATTCCCCCGTGCTGGTAGAAAGCCGAGTCCTCAGCCGCCAATACTGCGCGTACGATATTGGGCGACATCTCATGAAGCTCAAGCGGTGTCCTGTTCTCGATGAAGAGGCGGGCTATGACTTCACCGTTGCGGTCATACATGATTGAAGGGAGGCTGCTGCGCGGATTGGCCAAGTCAACCATACTGGGCAGATCTTCGGACAACTTCACGACGTACCACGCTACACCCGCGCTCAATGCCCCGGTAGCAAGAAGAACAACAAGAAGAATCGTCATGAGTATAATCTTCATGATTGAGACATGTTTTCGCTTCTGCGGCTTCTTGGGACGGGGGGCTTCCTGCTCATGCTCCTGCCTGATCCGCTGCTGCTTCTGCCTGTTCCCCATGACTAGTTCGTCAAGGTCTATGCGGTAATTTGTATTGTTACTCCCTCGCGGCTGGTTAGGGCGGTATCTTTCATTCATACAGTGAATTACCCCTTTTCGTTTGGATTCGTTGAAATCATATCACAATGCGCGCTCAATTATCCGTATCATTCCGCCGCGGCGGTCATACCCTGTCTCGTACATGTCCTCAAGGCTGAACCATTGATACTCGCCGTAAGTTACTGTTAGGACGCGTAGCCCATTGTCGGACTCGTCATAGCCTGCGAGGTTGAACCAGTGCCACTGGAAATCGTCGAGCTTGGGATTCTTGTGATGGAGGAGGAGAAAGGGGACGGGAAGATTTCTGTCGAGCTGGCTCACTATTGCCCCCGCGAAATCGTCATAGGGTATGTTGCCTGAGATGCCTTCGAGAATGAGGCAGTTGTTGTTCACGCTGGCCATGTAGTCATAGAAGCCGCAAATGTAGGTCTCTAGGAAGTCGATTCCGTGATAGCGTGGTGAGAGGTAGGGCTTCATGATCGATGCGAACCTGACGAAATCGGAGCGGGTGAGTCTTTCCGGGTTGAAGGGGTAGAGCTGGCGGTATTCGTCCCTGCGTGAGAGGAATATCGATGTGTCGCAGGCAGTAACGGCGGCGCATCCTCCCATGTTCATATCCCATTCGGGGAGCCAGTCCTGATTTCCGCCGGGAGCGTCGTCAATCGTGAAGTAGCCGAGAATTTTTCTGCGTGTCAATGTACTATCACCTTCTGTGAAAATTTACAGCGGATATTCTACAGCGTACGGGGAAAAATAATCCCCCTCCCGTGATTTATGAGAGGAGGAATTTTTTTTGCCTCATTGCAGTAAGCTCTTGTAGTTTTCCTGCGTTACTTTGACATACGGAATCCAGATATATTTTCCGTCCGTGATTCTGTAGCCTATGCTTGATTCCGTTACACGCTCGCCATCAGCCGCGATCACAGCAATCCTAACAGCCGCTATACCCTGATTGTCAGCGTCATTAAGCACCGTTCCAATCATCTCGCCTCTGGCTATTGAGTTTATAGCCGGAGCTGTTGCATCAATTCCGACAACGGGAATATATCTGCTTGGATTGCCAGTGTTATAGCCGCTGTCTTGCAGAGCCTTCAAAGCTCCCAATGCCATATCATCATTATTGGCTAGTACAGCCTCTATTCTGTTGACTCCAAATTGCCGAATGAATCCAAGCATTTTGTTATTTGCTTGTATTGCGCTCCAATTCGCCGACTCGCTCCCAAGCTCCGAAATTCTCAGGCCGTAATCTTTCATTGCCTTCTTTGCGTATTCAGTACGTAGTATAGCGTCTTGATGGCCATTTTCGCCCCTGAGCATTACGAACTGTATTACACCGTCATGATTTTTATCGGCCTCCGGGTGTTTCATGAAGTACTCAGCAATTATTTCACCCTGTTTAATTCCAGCCTCCTCAGCTTTTGCGCCAACATACCAGACTTTATTGTTAGGATTTCAAGACTTCGGCGTAAGGCTCACGGTTGATGAATATTATCGGGATGTCCTCGAATTTAGCCTTCTCCGTGAGAAATTTTGCGGCTGTACGGTCGACAAGGTTAATAATTAATGCGTTTGCACCCTTTGAGATAAAAGCATCCGCTTGGTCATTCTGTAACTGCTGGCGGTTCTGGCTATCTACAATTTCGAGTTCACCGCCAAGCCTTTCTATCTCATAGCGCATTGCGTTGCGTATCCCGGCCATGAAGACATCACCAAACCTGTATATGCACGCTCCTACAAGGGCATCAGTCCTGTAACGGAACTCCCGTTTGATTCCCGTCTGCTGTGTACTTTCATTCCCGAAAAGCCCACGCAATTCCCCCGGCAGACTCGCAACATCAATCCTTCCCCGTTTCATCTGTGCGAGAACAGCCCCGCTAATCTCAGTCTCACGCCCTGAACTGACATTCCCATACTCCACGCACGTGATGGCCTCGTCCTTATCCCCAAGCGCGAAATACACTATCCCCGCAAAGAGATTGCTCCCCCAGTCATAAGCCGGCGTATAATCGCGCACAACTTCTACAAGCCTCCGAATTTCCGCAAGACTTTCAGCCGATTGCACTCCCTTTTCCGCAAGCTCACGTATCCTGTACTTTGTCGCCTCAAGTTTGTACGGGTCATAATTCAGCACTGGCCGCCACACCTCATTGAACCTGCTGAAACACTTTCTGCATTCCGCCTCATTCCCCGCGCCCTTTGCGGCATATGCACGGAAGAACCAATACGGCGGGTACACCCGGAATTTCCGCTCGATGAATCTCAGACGGCCAAGACGGTTTGACGGGTCAGCCTCATTCATGGCCGAGAGAAATTCCCGGACGTTCTCCTGCGTCAGCCTGTACTCATTCGGCAGATGATACTTGCTGAGTAATGACCACGACGAATTGAGCAGTGTTGCCTGAAGTTTGTTGCAGGCGTTGAGTTCGTCTTTGGTGAGCTGCCACGAGCCATTGCTGATTTCACGGCGGATTTCTTCCTTCGAGGCCTCGTAGTCATAGTACCCTGCCCCGACCGATGACGCTCCTGACACGAACAGACTCCCAATCCAGCCCCATAACGAATCGTTTTCGGGCGCGCGTACGTTCTCGAAACCGTGAGACATTGCGCGGTAATATGCTTCCTGCTCGCGGCGTTTGTAGCTGTCTTTGAGCCTCATCAAGTCTTCCTGCCTGAGTCTTTTGCCGTTGATGAAGCCCAGAAGCTCATCGTACAAGCTCTTCATTTCCGGGTCGCTCTCAATGTTGCCGATTGCGAGTCGGTTGATGATGTTCTCGTACTCCCATTCGAGGACTGTCCTGTCTTGGGTTGTGAGTATCCTGTGGACTGAGACTATGGCCATGTTCAGCGCGAGCATCGTGTGAAGAGGATCGTAAGCCTCCGCAAATTTCTTAGGCATGAGACAGCTTCCTTTCTTCTCGGAATTTTTACGGGATGCGAAAAATTATACAGTGAATAATTCCGGCTGTGCTAAAATATTCCCCGTTTTCACATTTCATCAGGAGGCACAATTTCACATGGCAGACATAATCGGACTCACCTGCACACAGTGCAAGCACCGCAACTACACCACCACCGTCAACAAGAAGAAGCAGGCCAAGAAACTCGAACTCAAGAAATACTGCAAGTGGTGCAACGCTCCGACCGTCCACAAGGAGTCAAAGTAGTGTTGCCAAAAGGTTAAGCCTGTTGTACAATTCAGCGCGGTAAAATTTCACGCAGGTCCGTGGCTCAATTGGCAGAGCACTGGTCTCCAAAACCGGGGGCTGTAGGTTCGAGTCCTACCGGGCCTGCCATTTCGTTATCATAAGGACAAAGCATATGGCAAAATCAGCAGAGAAACCCACAAAAATGTCTTCGCTAATGAACTTCATCCGTGAAGCAAAAGCCGAACTCAAGAAAGTTACATGGCCTACGCGCAGACAAATATGGTACTGGACGCTAGTTGTGATAGTGTTCACATTGTGCGTCTCGCTGTATTTGGGACTGGTGGATTTCCTCCTTGCATGGCTGTTCAGCGCGCTTTTGGGTTAAGGTAGAATCATGCCGGGCGAACGTAAATGGTATGTCGTCCAGACTTACGCCAGCTACGAGAAACGCGTGAAGGATGACCTGACCCAGCGCATCAAGGCCATGAAGATGCAGGACAAGATATTCAACGTCCTTATTCCGACAGAGACGAACATTGTGGTCAAGGACGGGAAAAGCCGCGAGGTTGTCCGCAAACTTTATCCCGGCTATGTCATGATTGAGATGGTGCTTGATGAGCAGTCATGGTACGCTGTCAGGCACACCCCGGGCGTAACTGGCTTCATCGGCGCGGGAACTCATCCTATGCCGCTCTCAGAAGCTGAAGTCGAAAAAATAATGTCCGGCATGAAGAAATCTGAAGGCACTCCAAGAGTTGAGATTGACCTCAAAGTCGGCGATACTGTGCGGGTTGTGGCTGAAGGCGACATGAAGGGATTCACAGGCCCCGTTGTTGAGATAAACGCGAAGAAGGGGCGGGTCAAATTCAAGAGTGATATGCTCGGCGGTTCAGTGCTTGAGACGGATTACAAAGCCTTGGAGAAGATATGAGGCAGTAAGCGATAGAGAAAGGAACGTTTTATCATGGCTAAGAAGGTAGTAGGGCAGATAAAATTGCAGCTGCCCGCAGGAAAAGCAACCCCCGCGCCCCCTGTAGGTCCTGCGCTCGGACAGCACGGCGTGAACATCATGGAGTTCTGCAAGCAGTTCAACGCAAAGACTCAGGATCAGCCCGGGCTCGTAATCCCGGCAGTAATCACGGTGTATGCTGACAGAAGTTTTACGTTCGAGCTGAAGACTCCCCCCGCGGCAGTACTGCTCAAGAAGGCCGCAGGAATCGAGTCAGGTTCAGGAGTCCCCAACAAGACCAAAGTCGGCAAGTTAGCCCGCGCAAAAGTCAGGGAGATTGCCGAGATGAAGATGAAGGATCTTAACGCCAACGACGTAGAAGCCGCTATGCGCATGATTGAAGGCACAGCGCGTTCTATGGGGCTTGAGATTACCGACTAGCACCACGCAAGCGGAAGGGCAGAATCCAGCCCGCTATTGACCGCAGGAGGTAAACATGAAGAGAAGCAAACGCTACAGGGAAGCCGCCGCCAAAATCGAGGAAGGAAAACTTTACGGACTTCGTGAGGCTGTGGAGCTGTTCAAGGCAATATCGACAGCGAAATTCAACGAGAGCATAGAAGTGCATGTACGCTTAGGGATTGACCCGCGCCACGCAGACCAGCAGGTAAGAAGCACGGTGTCATTGCCACACGGGACTGGCGTAACGAAGAGAGTCCTAGTCATCACTCAGGGCGAGAAGGTTAAGGAAGCACAGGACGCAGGGGCTGACATTGTCGGCGGTGATGACGTAGTCCAGCAGATTCAGGGCGGGTTCATGGATTTCGACGCTGTAATCGCCACGCCTGACATGATGAAGTCAGTAGGCCGTCTCGGAAAGGTACTCGGACCTAGGGGACTCATGCCCAGCGCAAAAACCGGCACGGTAACATTCGAGCTTGCCGCCGCCGTCAAGGAGATCAAGGCAGGACGTGTTGAGTTCCGCGCAGACAAGACAGGAATCACCCACAACGCCGCCGGAAAACGCGATTTCAGCGCAGATGACCTGTACGACAACGTGAAGGCACTGCTTCAGGCGATATACCGCGCAAGACCCGCATCCGTGAAGGGTACGTACGTCCGCAGTATCGCCATCGCTCCCACAATGGGGCCCGGAATCGCGGTTGACCCGTCATTAGCGCAGAAAGAACTAGCACTGTAACATATAGATTCCGCAGACAGCAGGGGCGCATCGACGCTTAATCATCCTGCCCAGGAGTGAGAGAATGTGAGCATCAACGCTCCTCCTGTGTCATCATGGGGGGAGCTTGTTTTATGGTGAAGGAGGTGAAAATCACAACATGCCGGCAACAATAAAGTATGACTTAGTCGCGGGGCTTAAGGAAAAATTATCGCGGACAAAGGCCGTTTTCGTGGCAGAATATCGCGGGATGACGGTCGAACAAAGCACAATGTTACGCCACAAAGTACGCGGGGCGGGCGGAGAGCTTAAAGTCGCGAAGAATACACTTTTTGCCATCGCCATGAAGGAAGCGGGACTTGCTGAACTCCCGGAAGACATGACAACAGGCCCGAACATCTACGCGCTTTGCTATGATGACCCTGTAGCAGTCGCAAAAGTCCTCAAGGAATATGCCAGCGACAAGACACAAAAAGCATTCATCCTCAAGGGCGGACAGCTTGAGAGCCAGAATCTCAATCTCGCGCAGGTGATGGCACTTGCAGACCTTCCGTCAAAAGAAGTTCTCAGGGGTCAGGTTGTCAGGACAATTGCCGCGCCTATATCGGGGTTCGTCAACGTACTGGCCGGGACTATCAGGAATTTCGTTACATGCCTCGACCAGATCCGCGCAAAGAAAGAAGAAGCAGCAGCATAACACAATCAGGAGGAAAATATTATTATGACCAAAGAAGAAATCATCCAGGCTATCGAAACAATGTCAGTGCTTGAGCTTTCGGAACTCGTGAAGGCTCTTGAGGAGAAGTTCGGCGTATCAGCATCAGCAGCCCCCGTAATGATGGCGGCCATGCCCGGAGCAGGTGCAGCAGCAGCCCCCGCAGAGGAGAAGACAGAGTTTGATGTCGTCTACAAGGGGCCCGGCGCAAACAAGATCGGTGTCATCAAGGTTGTGCGTGAAATTACGTCACTCGGCCTGAAGGAAGCAAAGGAACTCGTCGACAATCCGCCCAAGAACATCAAAGAAGGCGTGTCGAAGGAAGAGGCTGAAGAGATCCGCAAGAAGCTCGCTGACGCAGGCGCAGAAGTCGAGGTTAAGTAGCAATTCCACACAACGGAGGCTCATTACCGGGCCTCTTTTGTTTATGTGAGAACGGAGGAATGACAATGAGCGCGCAGAAAGAAAAGAAAAATTCCCCGAAGCCCGACAACAAGAAGAAAATCATAATCGGTGTGGTAGCTGTGATACTCCTGCTCAATATCATGTGGACGATAATGCAGAACAAGTTCACGCCCAAACTTGACGAAGTGAAGGCGGCAATGTCAGCATTAGAGCAGAGAATCGAGAAGCTGGAGAAGGGCGGACTGCCGGACGTGGCTGACCTCAAGGAAGATTTCGCGGCGTTGAAGGCGGTATCTGACAAGTTCGCTGAGAGGCTCAACAGCTCGGTCAAGGCAGAAGAAGAGCAGCTTGCATCGCTTGAAGCGCAGGTTGAGGCGCAGAAGGCAAGGGTCGAGTCGCTCAGGAAGATGGCGGCGGAATAACTCTCATTCACAGCAAGAACACTCAGGATTGCCCCGGTTGAACATGGCCGGGGTATTGTTTTACTCTCAGGAAGGAAGGATGAACGTGAACTGCAAATCATGCGGCGCGCCACTCGATGAAGGGACGGAGAAATGCCCCTATTGCGGGACTCTCACGGATTACGGCAAGGAGAAATTCCGCGAACGTGAGTCAAAGAAACACGAGGATGAACGACGGCAGAAGCTCGACAATCTCCCGGCCATGAAGTATGTTGCTCCGGGACTGCTGGCGGTGCTGTATGTGGTAACAGGGGGGATTTACTCGGTCTACTGGTACGCTATGAGGCTGAAGCCGCTAAACTCGCTTGGTACAAAGGCAAAAGTCCCGGCGTGGCTGGTTGGGATTTTCGCGCTGGTGTACGTGGGGTTGTGTCTCCTGCCTCAGTATGACCTGACGGAATACGGGCTTGACGCTGAAATTGCCGACAACATCTACAACTATGCGCTGGGAATCGTGATTGTAGCGTCGGGATGGCTGGCGTTCATGGCTAGGAGGGTGCTTCAGGAATACGCGGCCAGATTCATGGACAGGACTCAGGCCGTCAGCATCATAGCTCCGTCAAGCGTCCTGTTAGGGCTGTTCGGGGCGGGTTATCTTCAGTCCCAAGTCAACAGGATGATAAAGATGAATCTATTTTCACCCAAGATATGAGGCAACAAAAAAACCCCCGGCCATTCACCGGGGGCGTTCTTTCTTCTCGTCTGCTTCACGTCTGCTTCACGTCTACTTAGCGTTCTTCACGTACTCGTTCCGCAGGGTCAAGGCACGTTCCGCCAGCGTACAGGCACGGATCACACCCTGAACATCTCCGCTCTTCACGGCTGACTCAAGCTCCTTCACGGCCGATTCGAGTCCCCGCTCAAGTTTCCCGCTCGCTGGGGTGGGGTCTGAGTACTTCACGGACTCGGAGAACCTAATAACCTGCGATATTGCGTCCTGACTCATTCCGGCGGCTCTCATGTCGTCAGCAATGTACCCAATCTGTGATGACATTGACGCGAGATTTGCACGGCCCTCGGACTGTCGGCGGGTTGTCGCGTCTGAGAGTTTCAGCTCGGCCATGTTGATCAGCCCCATCGGCACAAGGAACACCACAAGCCCCCCGATTTCCGTCAACATGAGGCGCGTAACAGTCCAGCCCGCATAGGCATTCCAGACGGCAATCACGATCGTGAACACGAAATACAGCCCCCCAAGTATCGACTTCGAGAAGCTGACCGGGATATTTTTGCCT
Source organism: Synergistaceae bacterium (assembly GCA_017448795.1). Taxonomy (GTDB): domain Bacteria; phylum Synergistota; class Synergistia; order Synergistales; family Aminobacteriaceae; genus JAFUXM01. The sequence goes on from JAFSKV010000020.1 coordinate 11,015, forward strand.
CCGTTACCGCGCCACGCAATCCCCGCGAACATGAGCGTCTCAACCACGAGAGCGAACACGATGAATCCTGCCGAAATCCAGAAGGTAGTACCGCGCTGTTCCGGTGTCGTCAGGTAGTAGGTGAAGACCGCCGCCGCAAGCCCAATCAACGCCATAATCAGGAAGATGTTGAAGACCTGGCGTAACTTGCTGAAGAATTTTCCCATGATTAACCCTCCTTGTTATATCTGCTGCCCGCAGTTGGGACAGAATTTCGCGCCGGGCATTATCGGCTGTCCGCAGTTCGCGCACACGAGTTTTGCCCCGCAGTTCATGCAGAATTTCGCCCCCGCCGGGACTGCCTGCCCGCATGAAGGACACGTAGAGCCTGTGGGTAGTGGAGAGGGGTTAGTGGGTAGTGGGGGCTGTGAGTTGGGATTGATGTACTGCCCCATCTGAGCGGCCATGTTCCCGAAAGCTCCGCCCATTCCCATGCCTGCGCCGAGTCCGACCCCCGCCCCAAGCAGTGAGCTTCCTCCCTCGTTCTTTGCGGCTGACTCCATCACGTCAAACGAGCGTTTCTGCTGGTAGCTGTAGCCCATGACGTTCATTGTTGCGCGTTCTGCCATGGCTGATTTCAGCTTCTTCACGCCCTCGTCCGAGTCGTCAACGTTCACCGAGCCGAAGTAGAAATTAAGCGGCTCAATCCCGTAAAGCGCGAACTCAGGGCGCACCTTCTCTACAGCCTCGTTCGACATGTCTTCAAGGTACGCGGAAATCTCGAAGATATTGACCTTCTTGTGAGCTATGTAGGTCGCTATCATGTCGCCCATACGTGAGAGAATTAACCCCTTGAAGTAGGCGGCGATTTCATCACGTGTGATTGATGACTTGTTGCCGGAAAGTTTCAGGACAAACTGCCGGCTGTCCTTCACGCGGATTCCGAACTGCCCGAACGCACGCACGTAGATCGGTATCTGATATTCCGGGTCTCGCAGGAGAAGCGGATTCTGAGTCCCCCACTTCACGTCGAGAATGTTCACCTTGTTGACGAACCACACAGCCGCCTTGAATGCGCTCTCACCGCCTGTAGCAAGGCTGATTAGCCGCCCTAACATGGGGATGTTGCTTGTCGACAGGGTATGACGGCCTGCGGGGAACAAGTCTAAGGCCTGCCCGTCCTTGAAGAGGATTGCCTCCTGAGTTTCCCGGACTACAAGCTGAGTCCAGTTGCCGAGTTCGTCGCTTTTTGCGGGATTCTTGCGGTCAACGTAACGCCACGCTAGTATGTCGTTTGTGTTGAGGGAGTCGTCCCACTGCACTACCTGTACTATTGCCATTTTTCGCACTCCTTTACACTGCTATTCTGGAATATAGCTCCGTGTCTGCCGTGATTAACGCCGCTATTTCGCCCGCATGGAGATTCATGCTGTCCATGTCTGAGGCTTCTGGGACTGCGATTCCCTGAGTCTCAGCGTCAAGCAGCATCAGGTTCAGCACGTCTTCTGCGTTGTCGAGAGCCTCGCGCAAGGTCAGGCCGTCAGCAAAACAGTTCTTCATGTCGGGGAAATCAACGTAATATACTTTGTCGCCGAAATCATAGCTTATGACTGCCGGATATGAGTACTTCACCTTATGCCAGCCTCCCTGAAAATCTTGCGCAGGGTCCCCGGCGGAATATCCTTGCCCGAATGCCGCCATACCGGGAAATCCTGCCCCGTAATGTCCGAATGCCACACTTCATGATTTGTCCCTTCACGCACAAAATAACACCTGTTTCCCTTGAGTATACGTAACAGCTCAGAGCGTTTCATGACAGAACGCTACTTCTTGCCCGAACGTATCAGAAGCCACACATGAGAGTTGCTGCTCTTGTAGGAAGGATACGCTGTGCCGCTCTTTTCCGGGGGAGTCGCGCTCGATGACCCGCAGAGATTCGCGCTTGACGCCCTGCCTTCGATTTTCTCCCTGACCCTCGTTCCGTCAGCGTCACTTAAAGCATACCCTGCCCACCACACCCCGGAAGCATTCTTCACCATGTAGCTGGCTACATCCGGGATTTTGCCCTCGTTGTGCATGTACTTCTTGACGTAAGACATGAGCTCCGCCGGTTCATTGGGCGTTTTCCCGAAATGATCCATGCTGTCAGTGTAAAACGCCATTGCCGCCATCGAGAAATTCCGCAGGTTGCTGATGATGTTATTTGCCCTGGCCGTTGAGATTGACTCGTTGCTCGATACCATCATCATAGACCCTAGTATTCCCATCACTACAATCACTATGAGAAGCTCAATGAGTGTGAAGCCTTTGTGTTCGCGCATATTATCACCCCGCCACATGATAGCATACGCCCGCAAAAAATCCCTCCCCCGCGAATCTTCACGCAAAGAGAGGGATTGTGTGTTACGTTTTTTGCTGACTGACTGCTACGACAGCTGGACTATTGCCGACGTTACAGGCGCAAAAATCGACGTGGCTATGATGGCTATAATTCCGCCTACAAACACAATAAGCATAGGCTCAAGCAATGACACGGTGGCCTTCACCTGCTCGTCAAGCTCCTGGTCATACCAAGCCGCCACACGCTCAAGCATGTTGTCCAAGTGCCCGGTCTCCTCGCCTATCCTCATCATCTGAGAGACAAGAACAGGGAAAATTTTTGCCTGACGCGCAGAGTCCCCTAGAGATATTCCCCTGATTACCCCCTGGCGCAAAGCAGCGTAGCCTTCTTCGACAGCAACATTCCCGGCCGTCCCTTCAGCCATCTCGAGCCCGCGGACTATAGGCACACCCGCCGAAGTCAATGCGGAAAGTGTCCGGCTTGACCGCGCCATCGATGCCTTCATGATCAGATCCTTCATCACGGGAATCTTCAGCTTTATTTTGTCCATTGTCCCCTTTGTGGCCTTGTTTGTTGACAGGAAGTAAAGCCCCCCTATTACCGCTACAAAAGCCGCCGCCACTATGTACCAGTTCTTGGAAAACCAGTTGCCTATACCGAACATGACAAGCGTTATCTGAGGAAGCTCAATGTTGAGGGCCGCAAATGTCTCCTCAAATTTCGGCACGAGGAACATGAAGAACAGTATCAATATTCCTATGGCAAATATCATGATGAAGGCCGGGTAGAACATAGCACTCTTGATTTTGCTCCGCAGCTGCTCCTGTTTCTCCAGCAGCGTCGCCGCCTGCTCAAGGGACTGACCCAGCAATCCGCCTTCTTCTCCTGCTTCTATCAGGGAGATTATGAGCGTGCTGAATGCTTTTTCTTGGCTCATGGCCTGTGAGAGCGGTATTCCTCTGTCGAGCCTGTTCTTGATGTTCTGTAGGGCGTAACGCAATGAAGCATTTTTCTCACCGCCCGCTATAACGTCTATTGATGTCGCGAGGCTCAGGCCTGCATTCTCCATCGTGGCAAGCTGACGGAAGAAGACCATAAGCGATTTCAACGGGACTCTGCCGCCGCTGAGGAGATGGCCTATATCCAGATTCATCAGGGACTTCAAGGACATTCCGCTTCCTGAACCTGACGGCTTTTTTGCCTGTGAGGACTGTGAAGGTGAATGACCCTTTCCGCTCTGTGCGTTAAGGTTGACGACTATCATCCCCTGAGCTCTTAGGCTGTTCAGCGCGCTCTTCTGGTCTTCAGCCTCAACGAAGCCTTCCACCATTTCACCGCTTGAAGCTCTTGCGCGGTACTTGAAGTTCATCGCTTATGTTCTCCCTTACAGCCCCGACGACACAGCACGGTCAAATTCCGCTTGGTCATAAGCGAAGCTCTTTGCTGTTGACCGGGAAATCTTGCCGTCCTTCACCCAGTGGACTAAATCCTGCTCCATCGTGTGCATCCCGAATGACATTCCCGTAAGCATGGCATTCCGTATACTGCTGATTTTGCCTTCACGTATGCTTGCGCGGATTGCCGGGGTCGTAATCATGATTTCCGTTGCGCAGACTCTCCCCTTGATGTCGTCGCGCGGAATGAGCTGCTGTGAGCATATCCCAAGAAGCGTGTAGGCAAGCTGAAGCCTGATTTGATTTTGCTGATGAGGGGGGAAAACGTCAACAATCCTCTCTATTGACTGTGAAGCGTCCTGTGTGTGGAGCGTCCCGAAAACAAGATGCCCTGTTTCAGCCGCTGTGATGGCCGCGCCGATTGTCTCAAGGTCTCTCATTTCGCCTATCATGATAACGTCCGGGTCCTGTCTCAGAACGTGGCGGATTCCTGATGCGAAATTCTCCGTGTCATGGCCGATTTCGCGCTGGTGGATGACCGACATTGCCGGGCTGTGTATGTACTCGATCGGGTCCTCTATAGTTACGATGTGGGCTTTCCTGTTGTGGTTGATTTCGCTGATTATCGCCGCGAGGGTTGAGCTTTTGCCGTGTCCTGTCGGGCCTGTCGCGAGGAAGAGCCCCCTGTGCTTCTGGGACATCGTTTTGAGGATGGGCGGAAGTCCCAGCTCATCAAGCGAGCGTATCAATGTCGGGACAAGCCTGAATGTAAGTGATACCCCGTTCATCTCCCTGTAAGCACTGCCCCTGAACCGCTGTGTGCCGTATGTGAACGCAAAATCAAGGTCGCCCGTGTCAGTGAAGCGTTCATGCTGTGAGGGCGTGAGGATTTCGCTGATGAATTTTTCGAGTGCCTCCTTCGTGAATATCACCGACGATTCTATGTAGTTGAGTTCGCCGTGAACCCTCAGGGCAGGAAGGCAGCCTGACGAAAGATGTATGTCGCTCGCACCGTCATTGATTGCCAGCCTGATTAGCTCCTCAAGGTCTGTGTTGTCAAATTTCTGCACCTTATGTATCCTCCTTATATTGTCGCGCTCAGTATTTCCTCTACTGATGTGTAGCCTGCAAGTGCCGCGTTGAGTCCGGCTCTGCGCAGTGTCTTCATTCCGTCATCAATGGCCGCGTTCCTGAGTTCCATTGCGTCAGCCCCCTTGATGATCATCTCGCGCAGGTGGTCATTCAGCACCATGATCTCGTAAATCCCGCGCCTTCCCCTGTAACCGTGCCGGCAATGCTGGCATCCCACAGGCCTGAAAGCAGTACTCCCCGCCGGGACACCGAACTTCTCGCAGCTCACCTCGTCAAGCTCGTACTCTTCTTTGCAGTGAGGACAGAGACAGCGTACAAGCCTCTGCGCAATTACACCCGTAAGAGAGGCCGCAAGAAGGAACGGCGCGACTCCCATGTCGATGATTCTCACAGCCGCGCTGGGTGCGTCGTTCGTGTGAAGCGAGGAAAGCACGAAATGCCCAGTCAGAGCCGAGCGTATTGCAATCTGTGCTGTGTCAGTGTCGCGGATCTCTCCTATCATGATTTTGTCCGGGTCCTGCCTCAGGATTGAGCGGAGGGCGGAGTCGAACGTCAGGCCTGCCTTCTCGTTCACGTTGACCTGGTTGATGCCGGGTATGTAGAACTCTACGGGGTCTTCTACTGTGATTATGTTTATGTCGGGGTTGCTGATTTTCTTCAGCATGGAGTAAAGCGTCGTGGACTTCCCGGAGCCTGTCGGGCCTGTAGCAAGCATCATTCCCCAAGGAGTCTCGCAGAAACTCTGTATATGCTCCATGTCGTCATCCTCAAGGCCTAATTGCTCAAGCTCGACGAAAGAGTGATCCCTGTCGAGAATACGGAGGACGACTTTTTCCCCGCTCATTGTAGGGAGTGAGCTGACGCGCAAATCTATGTGCCTGCCGTCAATAATCGTAAGAATACGGCCGTCCTGCGGCTTGCGTTTTTCTGCAATGTCCATCCCTGCCATGATTTTAAGGCGTGAGATGACTGCGGGCTGAACTACTGCCGGGTACTGGTTGTGAATGTAAAGCGCGCCGTCAACGCGGAAACGTATGCGGCTCATCTGCTCATAGGCCTCGAAGTGAATATCTGAAGCGTTCTCCCTGACTGCCTGCTGTATTGCGCTGTTCACAAGTTCGATGAGGGGCGCGTCATCCGGGTTCATTGTTGTAGTCGTCGCGGCGAGCGGGGTGTAAACGTCCCCTGCCTCCATAGTGTCGCTCATTGCTCCGGCAAGGTTGGCGCTGAACTCGTACATTCTGGACAGGTTGCGTGAAATGTCGTCGCCTCCTGAAGTGGCGATGCGCAGGTCGTGGCCTGTGAGCATCTTGATTTCGTCCTGAGCCGGGAGGTCGAGGGGGTCGGACATGGTAACAAGAAGGGTGTCATCATCGTCGAGTTTAAGAGGAATGAGCTGTAGTCTTTCCGCGACGTTTTTGGGGATCATCTTGATGGCTTCGTCTTCGGGCTGGTAGCGGTCGAGCTGTATGAACTGGAGCTCAAGCTGGACTGCGAGGGTTTCTGCGACTTGTGTGGGAGTCAGTGCGCCGAGGGACACGAGGATTTCGCCGATTCTTTTGTCTGAAGTCTGCTGTAGCATGAGGGCTTTGTCGAGGGATTCCTGGCTGACCAAGTCATACTCGCGGAGAATTTCGCCGAAGCGTTTCCGCTGTGTGAAGAATATATCCTGCAAAATGAGATTCCTCCTTTGTGTGTGAATTATGTTTACAGTATCGACTTGTAGGGGTATGTTTGTGCATAGTTGCCGCGTATATAGAAACGATACCAGTAGAAAGTCAACGCAGACAGTATACCAGCGAACAGCATAAACCTGAGATACCTGTTCTTGATACAGCGTGGAAGAGCGGCCATAGAGAGCATGCTGACAAAATCGTAATACACCAGCACCCTCGTTGAAACGAATCTTACAGCCACACGGTATATGATGCAGAAGAGGAACATGAACATGTGGAAGTTGACCCCGCTTCCTCCGGCAGGCAGGATAATTTTCTCCGCGTTCCTCCGGTAGAACGCCATGACGAGGAACTGTATAGCCATCAAGAGAACGGGAGTAGTCGGAACGAACATATCACTGTATCTGTTCTCGTAATGCTGGTAGTATGAAGCTCCTGCGACAACATCAGCGTACAGGGAGGCGGCAGGTTTCACTGACATCAGTACAAAAACCATTACCGCCGCGAAAACAGCTTTGTACTTCCGGCTGTATGTTACCTTTTCTGAAGTTGCCAGCATATGGAAGCCAATCAGAAGGGGAAAGCCAATCAATGATGACTTGTGGAAGAAGTATCCTGCTATGATGTACAGCGAGAACTTGAAGTACTGTTTTGTCTCAATGCAGTCCAAGCCCATGAAGATAATCGCGGCTGAAATCATCTGACGCATCATATTGTAGCTGTCGTTGTACTCCATCAGACAGAATATCAGCAGCAGGAAAGGCAGGCTCACCGTCTTTCTGTGTTTGTACGCGCCTATGTAGAAGCATGAAATCGTTATAAGCTGGTAGAAGAACAATGCCCAGTTGAAATGCCCCAGAAATTTGCAGCACATGTAAGTTATCATGAGCCACCCTGATTCATGGCCTGATCTGCTCGTGTAATCCGCGAAATCTACGGACTGTGCCGCCTTTGTGTAGTCGAGGACTCCGTATAATCTTGTGTCAGTCCCGATAGTCCAATCCCTCAGCCCTCCAAGAACACACAGCACCAAGACGCTAGCCGCCGAGCACACGAACGCCGTCATCCTGTCCTTAGCCCTCGAGGCCAGCCACGCGAAAGCCGCCGACACCATGAAGCACACGATGTATATCACAGAAAAAAGCTCTCCTCCCTGAAACTGGTACTATACTTATACCACATAATCCTAAATTTTACAGGAGTGAACGCGACACATGACAGCAATAACCGCGCCAAGAGGAACACGCGACATTCTTCCCGCCGAGTCGTGGAAGTGGTCATACATCATCAGCACAGCCTCACGAACCATGAGGGATTTCGGCTTCAGCGAGATTCACCTGCCCATATTCGAGCACACAGAGCTTTTCTCGCGGGGGGTAGGCGAGACAACGGACATCGTCGAGAAGGAAATGTACACCTTCACGGACAGGGGAGGACGAAGCATCACCCTCCGCCCTGAAGCCACAGCAGGAGTCATGAGGGCGGCAATAGAGAACAACCTTTGCGCTCAGGGAGCGTCGGCAAAACTCTGGAGCTGGGGGCCGATGTTCCGCCATGAGAGGCCGCAGAAGGGACGTTACCGCCAGTTCTACCAGATCGACGCGGAATGTCTCGGAATCGCCGGGCCTATGGCTGACGTTGAAGTTATCGCGCTGAGTCTGGAACTCTTCCGCAGGTTAGGCCTCAAGAATCTCGAAGTCGTCATCAACTCTGTAGGCTGTGAGAAGTGCAGGCCTGTTTACCGTCAGAAGCTCGTGGAATATTTCTCGTCCCACAAATCCGAACTCTGCGGGACATGCCTTGACCGCCTCGGACGCAACCCCCTCCGTATTCTGGACTGCAAGAACGAGTCATGCGGCCATGTAGCAGACGGAGCTCCCGACATTTTCGACTCATTGTGTGATGAGTGCCGTGAACATTTCGCGGAGGTCAGGGCGGGACTCGAACGCTTGGGCTTCACGTACACGGTCAGCAAAAGACTCGTGCGCGGACTCGACTACTACACCAAGACTGCCTACGAGATTCTTTCGGGGGACTTGGGCGCGCAGAACGCAGTAGCCGGGGGAGGAAGGTATGACAATCTTTCGTCGGCAATAGGAGGGGGCAAAATTCCGGGCGTGGGCTTTGCGTGCGGGCTTGACCGTGTTGCGCTGGTGATGGAGGAACAAGGCTGCTCGTTCGGTGAGAGGCCGGGAGTTGCTGTGTACTGCGTGGCGATGGATGACGAGTCGCGGGGGACGGTGCAGGCTCTGACACACTCGCTGAGGATGGCCGGGATTTCTGCGGAATGTGATACGGCCGGGCGGGGCTTCAAGGCTCAGATGAGGGCGGCGGGGTCTTGCAGGTTCGCGTGCATTGTCGGTGCTGACGAGAGGGCGGGCGGGACTGTCGCGGTGAAGAATCTTGCTGACGGCTCGCAGGTCAGTGTGAAGGCTTGTGATGTTGCGGGCTATATCGGCGGGAAGCTGTAGCGGTGAAATGTCCCCCGGCCATGTGATGACTGGGGGATTTGTGTTACTGGTACGAGTCTATGACGTGCTGAAGAATTGTTGACGGTGTGAGCCTGCTGCGGTCAATCTTGTGGTTCATCTTGTGGAAGTCGCTGGCTGATGTGAGCTGTCTCATTCGTTCGTCGGAATAGTCATCATACATTGCCCGGCTCATTTTTTGGTGAGGCTGGTCTGACATGAAGGGCATCTTTCTGTATTCGTCAATGTACGCTTCTGCCGCCATATTGAAGAACATGTGAAAGAAGAAATAGTGTATCGCGTAATCATAATCCTTCCAGTACTGAAACAATAATTTCTGCGTAAGCTCAAGTATAGGGTCATGAGGGTCTGAGACTATAAAGCAGTTTGCGATTGAGAGCCAGTTCCCTAATGGGCGCGAAGGGCTGTCGTCCCTGTACAGGAAAAGCGGAAGGTGCATCACATACTCGTCATGCTCACGGCCAGTGCAGTAGACGGTCGAGTCAATCCACGTCCCCCCATGCTCAATGAGGAGCTGTGCGCGGACTATGTCGCTGTAGTGCGTGTGAGTGATGAGGCCTTGCTCGTGCTTGCGTGTGATGTGTTCGGGAAGGGTGATGTAGTCGGGAAGATTTTGCTGATCTAGGACGATGATTTTCTTTTCGGGGTGCCAGCGCCTCAGTGAGCGGAGGCAGGCCTTGCAGATGTCGGGGGCGTTGTCTTCTCCCTGTAGCCAGAGCCACCAGATAATATCCTCATGCCCCCCCCCCCGGGCTACGTAATTCGGCTGAGTATGTTCCGCGACGAACTTGCTGTACTTCCTCTGAAGCCGCGCGTACATTATCCGTGAGTTCAGCTCGTAAAGTGCCTTGTCCTTCACCTTGCCGAACTGCCCGGACGACACAAGCCCGGCAATCTTCTTGAGTTTCCGCAGTATGTGCAATTGTTACACCTCCTAGCTGAATGATAAACCCCCCTCACCGTCTCAGCAAGGGGGGGAAATTCTTACTCCGTGATGAATGTTATCCTTCCCTGCGCAGTCCTGTAACGTTCCGGCAATGTCTGGAAGTCCCGGATGTAATGAGCCAGCGCGTCATCATCCGTCATGTAGTTAGCCTCGATGACCTTCGCGCCCCGGAACAAATGCCCGTCCCCTTCCTCAAGGAGAACGTAATTCGATGACGCAACTTTGTACACTTTCTCCGGGTCAAGTGCTTCACCGTTGATTTTCACGTCCTTCACCCTGCGTTCGCCCTCAATTCCAACAAGCCTGTTGCGGTCGTCGAGCTTAACAGGAGTCGGTATCCTAGAGTCAATCGTGTATGTCATCCCCGCGACATGAAGAAAGCCCCCGCTCTTGCCCGGCATGAGGCGCGCACCTACTTCAAGCTCATCAAGAATACTCTGTCCCGGAACCTCGCAGATGTACATTGTGTTCACGAACGGCAGAACATCAAGCACATTCTTATAGGTTATGTCGCCTGAAGGAATCCTCGTGCGGAATGCCCCCGCGTTGACCAGCGCAATATCGGCCTTCTTTGTGGGAGTCTCACGCGCTGAGGCAAGGAAAGCATCGGCCACAAGGTTGCAGATGTTCGTCTCAGCGTTGCGCATAAGCCACTCGTTTTTGTCGTTCTTCACGGGGAAATCGAAGCTCGAAAATGTCAGCTTCCTCGTCATTGTCCCGGCTAAACGTTCCTTGATGCTGTCAACAAGTTTCACTGTAGCCTCGTCCCGGCCGTCAAAGCCTGCAAGAAGCTCCGTTGAGATTTTGCCCTCTGTGTTGATTGTGAGCTTGCCGACATGAGTCAGCTTTGTCCCGGTCTGAGTTATTACAACGTCCTTGCTGTCCAGATTCTTGAAGACTAGTCCGGGCGTAACCTCGTGCGAATGTCCGTCAATGAACGCGTCAATTCCTCTTGTTCTCGGCGCGATATAGGGAGCTGACCACACTTCTGTTACGTCCTCATACTCGCCAAGATGCCCGACAACGATAACGTAGTCAGCACCTTCTGCCCTTGCGTCATCAACTGCCTTCTGTATTGACGCGATGAGTTTTGCCCCGGTCTTGTCGCCGTCAAAGTCGTAGATGTACTGCCCGTTTTCGTCCTTGAAGAATGACGGAGTTGACTTGACGATTGACTCAGGGGTTGTAACTCCGACAAACGCGGCTTTCACATCACCGTATGTGAGAATCCTGTAGGGCTTGAAGATGAGTTCACCTGTCCGCAGGTCTCTTATGTTGCAGGAAATGAATCCGCTCTTGAGAAGCCCGGCGAATTTCTCGAACATTGGCCAGCCGTAATCGAACTCATGATTTCCCGGAACGACGATGTCATAGCCGATTGCGTTCATGATCTCGACGATGTAGCGTCCCTGAGATACTGTGCCGATTACAGCACCCTGCGCGAAGTCCCCAGCGTCAACCAGCGTAACATAGGGAGTGAGTTTGCGGGCCTCGTTCACGCAGTACATGAAGCCGGCGTAGCCTAGGGTATCGTCGACCCCGCAATGTACGTCGTTGGTGTAGAGAATGACAATGTCCTTGTCGGGTGCAGCACTCCATGACGGCCCGGCAAAAACGCACATGGCCGGCACGAGCAAGAGTAACGCAAAAACTTTCTTCATGATAGGAATCACCTCGCAGGGAATTATAGCGCAACAGCTTGTGAACTTCCCCGCAGCTCCCTATAATTCAGCCGTTATCCAGCACAGAATCAAGGAGGAGTCAGACGTGAGAAAATCGCTTGCACTTGTCTTCATGTTCATGTTCTTATGCACGGCCGCTTCAGCCAGCCCGGATGTTTTCCCGGAAGTCGGCATCAAGATTGACTGTCAGGAAACCTTCAACCAGTCCGCAGGAACACTTTACCTTCAGAAAACAGGCATAGTATCACACAAGCCGTTCATATCCGCCCTCTACTTGGGGTACACCGCTATACCGAAAGAAAAGATTGAGACGTTTTCCGCGTCAGCTTTCGGGTCATTGTTCATCCTGTCGAAAACAACACTGTCCATGCTTGTTGTTGCCACTGACGGAAGCATCGATGATGTGTTGTCGAGGGTGAACAGCAAGGACATAAGCCGGGAAAGTTTCACTGAGCTCGGCCATGTTGACGGCTTCAGGTTCTATTATGCTCCCGTGAAAGATGATGACGCTCTGGACAGAATCGAGCAGAAATACAGGGACGACCTGGAGAAAGTGAACGCCGCTTTTATCGGAGACCTGAAGAAGGCGGAAATCTTCGCTCCGGTCAACCCGTACGAAAAATTGATCGGGCAGGCCATCAGCTTTGACTCGGTTACACTTGACGGCGAGAAGGTATCAGTAAGCCAGCTTTTCGCCTCGAACAAAATCACGATGGTGAACTTGTGGGGGACATGGTGCTACAACTGCGTAAACGAGATGGACGAGCTTGCGGAGCTCCACAGGAAATTTCAGGCTGAAGGGTGCGGGATTGTCGGCGTTGAGTATGAGCAGCTCCCGAACGATGCGACATTCCAGAAGGCGAGGGACTTGCTGCGCGACAAGGGCGTAACTTACCCGAACGTCATAATGCCTGAGAACGCCGGTGAGATTCTGGAGTCTGTTACGGGCTACCCGACCAGCTTCTTTGTCGACAGCAAAGGGAAAATCCTCACGTATCCCATCATAGGGGCGGCGGTGAAAGACTACGAGCCTACGGTCAGGAAACTTCTTGCTGGAGAGTCAGCCGGCATAGTCAGCGATACGGGGGCTTCCGGCAATGACGGCGATTCGTTCAGGGTCTGCGTTCTTGACGGCGGCAAGAATCCCGTGAAGGGCGCTGTGGTTCAGTTCTGCGACGAGTCAGCGTGCAACATAGGCAGGACTGGCGCGGACGGCATCGCGGTGTTCAACATGCCCGCCGGGAAAATCTACGAGGTTCACCTGCTCAAAGTCCCAGCTGGTTACAAGATGGACACGGACTGCTACAAGACGCTTGACGTTTACAGCGACATAGTCATTAACCTGCCGGAATAAGATGCTCAGGAAAACTTGCCTGCTCGCTGAGAGCGCCTTAGCCGTGATTATCGCGGTCTGCCTTATCGTCTCAGCAATGGAAATCTACACGGAAGGCTTGGCGCGGAAAACTGCTGACCCTCTGGCATGGATATACACACGTGAGGCTGTCTCGGAGAAACTTGCGCCGGTTGTGCCGCTGTTCGCGGTGTTCGCGGTTCTGGCTTTGGCGGGATGGATTGCGGGAGTCAGTGCTGACGTGAAAACGAGGATCGGCCGGGAGTTTATGACCGCACGGACCCGGAGGCCTAACGGGATTTTGCGGGCTGTGATTCTTGCCGCGGCTTTGTGCTTCATCATCGCGGGGGTCTTCAACGGGAGCGCGAGGGATGTGTTCTACAAGGCTGTGAACATATGCACGGAGTGTGTCGGACTTGGATAAGAGGAAAATCGTCCAGCTTTACAGCGCGCTGCTCTACAACACCCACGTCAGAGGCTTCATCAGCGGCGAAATCTACCGGGGTGCGGCAAAATTCACGTGTGTCCCAGGCCTGAACTGCTACTCATGCCCGGCGGCTGTCGGTGCTTGTCCGTTGGGGGCAATCCAGAACGCTTTGGGGGCGGCGAATCACCGTGCCGGCTGGTACGTGCTGGGAATAATCCTGCTTTACGGCGTAATTCTTGGGCGGACTGTATGCGGCTGGCTTTGTCCCGTTGGGCTGATGCAGGAGCTTCTGCACAAGATACCAACCTTCAAGCTCGCAAAGTCCAGACTCACCCGCGCCCTGTCGTGGCTCAAGTATGTATTCCTCGCTGTCCTGGCTGTGATTATGCCGCTGTGGTACGCAGTCCGTCATGATATGCCCATGCCCGGCTTCTGCAAGTACATCTGTCCTGCCGGGACTCTTGAGGGGGCTGTGGGTTTGCTGTCGAACCCGGCAAATTCTGACATGTTCGGGATGCTTGGGGCGTTCTTCACGGGCAAGTTCACGGTGATGGTTATAATCGCTCTGGCCTGTGTGTTCTGCTACAGGGCGTTCTGCCGCTTCATATGTCCGCTGGGGGCAATTTACGGATGCTTCAACAGCTTCAACATCGTGGGCGTGAAGGTTGACGGGGATTTATGCACAAGCTGCGGAAGCTGTGTGAGATTCTGCAAGATGAACGTGCGTCATGTGGGCGACAGGGAATGCATCAGCTGCGGGGAATGCGCCAAGGTCTGCGGACGGAAGGCCATTGCGTTCAGGTTCGGCAGTTCGTCAGCAGACTCAGTGAGACTCCGCTTGCTTTGGGGAGTCGCATTGGCTGTGCTGTGTCTGGCACTGGTAGGCTTTAACGTTCCCGGCTCTGACACGCGGAAGAAAGTTGCCCCCAGCAACGCACCCATAGGCCATGAAGCAGGGCAGAGGCTCCCGGATTTCTCCGTGAGATGCCTAGACGGGACAGACTTTCACCTTGCCGGCAACGCGGGAAAAGTCGTGATAATCAACCTGTGGGCTACGTACTGCACCCCGTGCGTGAAGGAGCTTCCGTACTTCGAGGCTCTCCAGCGTGAACACAAGGATGATGCTGTGATTCTTGCGGTTCATTCCTCGCTGGTTACTGATGACCCGACGGAATTTGTCGCGGGACGGGGCTTCACGATGAAGTTTGCGGTTGACACGGATGATGATTTTGTCTGGGGGACGGTGAACGGCTCATCATCAATGCCTCAGACCATCGTGCTGAACCGAAGGGGCGAGGTTGTCTACAATCAGGCGGGCTCCGTAACGTTTGAGACACTCAACGCGCTGTACCAGAAGGCAGGAGCAAAAGAGTAGCAGGGCAGGGCGGCGCGGATTTCTCCGTCCGTGCTACAATATCCCATAAATTCCACAAGAAAGGGCTTAACATCATCAATGTTAGTCAGTAAAATCGGCTGTCGGCTGTCGGCTGTCGGCTGTCGGTTGTCGGTATCCTATTGTCTGAAATCCCACCACAATAACCCACGCTTCACGCTCACATATTCCGGGGGTGTCCGGGTATGCTGAGGAAGATTTACCGCGCAACAGTTCCCGGTTTCATCCGCTCAATCATCAGCGGCATCCGCTCACTTCCAGCAGAGTCCAGAGAGTTCCGCAGGGATTATGACAGGCGGGGCATCAGGCATTCCCGGACGATTCTGTTCTGGGACTGGGTATTGTGCCGGGCGTTTCTCGGCGCGACCCCGGATGACTACTTCAAGTACAGGTTCTATGACAGGACATGGAGATGCCGCCGGGAGTTCATCACGTGGCGCAGGATGATGTGGCTGATTGGCGCGTTCAACAATGGCTCGGAAGACGAGAGGATACTTGTTGAGGACAAGACAATTTTCGCGGAGGCCTTCAGGGATTTCACGAAGAGAAAAATTCTGTCTTCTGACGGCCTTACGCTGGAGGCGTTCCGGGCGTTCGTCAGCAAACTGGGACGGGTCATCATCAAGCCCGCTGACGGCTTCAACGGCAACGACATATACATTCTCAGCGGGTCAGACGGCGAGGAAGCGATACGCCGGGCATACGGCACGTTCTCGTCCCACAAGTACACAATCGAGGAAGTACTGGCGCAGGACGGTATGCTCCGCGAGGTCAACCCCGGAACCTGCAACACAATCCGCGTGAACGTCATCAACAATCACGGCTCATTCGAGATACAGAACGCAGTGCTCAGGACAGGGCAGGGAAGCAGGCCGGTCGACAACCTTTCATCGGGCGGAATGGTCTCGAAAGTTGACGTTGACACGGGAACAGTCATCTCGCTCTTCTGTGATGTCATAGGCAAGAGGCTTCTGGCACATCCGCTCACAGGAGCAGTCATAATCGGCCGCAAAATCCCCCAGTGGGAGCGCGTGAAGGAGGTCGCTGTTGAGGCCGCAAGGAGAATCAGCCGCGTGAAATACACCTCGTGGGACATAGCGGTAATCACGGGCGAAGATGTTGCAATTGTCGAGGGCAACACTTACGGGAATTTCCAGAATCAGCAGATAGTTGACCAAGTAGGACTGTGGGAGCATTACAGGCAATACCTGCGCTGAGGCAAAAAAATTCCCCTCTGACTCATCATCAGGGGGGATTCATTATCTCGTTCCTGTGCTTCCGAAGCCTCCTGAGCCCCGCTTTGTCGGTGTAAGCTCCTTGACCTCCTGGAACTTAGCCCGCGCAACAGGCACAAATACAAGCTGCGCTATCCTGTCGCCGAATCTCAACGTAAACGGGTCTTCCCCCATGTTCAGGAGGAGGACTCTAATCTCGCCCCTGTAATCCGAGTCAATCGTTCCGGGACTGTTCGGGATGATGATACGGCTGTTCATGACGAGGCCGCTTCTTGGTCTGATCTGGCCCTCGTAACCTTCCGGGATTTCCAGGTAGACCCCCGTCGAGATGAGCGACATTTCACCCGGCTTAATCATGCAGTATTTCATAGAACACAGGTCAACACCAGCCGAGCCCGGAGTCGCATATTCAGGGATTGCGATTGTGTTAGCCTCGCGCTTTATCTTCACGGTGATTTCGTCAGGCATCAATAACCCCTCCTGCTCCTGTCATTCCTTCTGCCGCGTCCCTCACGGTCAAAGTCATTGCGTGTTGCCCTGTTGGACGAGTAGCCCCGCTCAAGGTATCTGGCCGATGATGACGCGCCTCCTATTCTGTCCTTCATGGAGAAGCTGCCGTGTCCCCGTTCGCGTGAGGCAAGAGTCGTAATCAGGTTGTCGCGTTCTCTTTCGTCAGGGAGAGCGTAAGCTAGTCCGGCTGAACGTATCTTTTCCTCGTTGGCCATGATGCGCCTGCGTGTCAGGTTTGCACGCCCCTGTTCATCTATTTCCTTCACCATGACAAGCACCCTGTCCCCCGGCTTGAAGATGTCCTCAACTCTCGGCACTCTTGCTGTGCTTACCTCGCTGATGTGAAGCAGGCCTTCTTTTCCCGGCAGGCATTCCACGAAGACACCGAAATTCAGCAGGCGTGTTACAGTCCCGTAGTAGACTTCCCCGGCGGCCAGATCCCTCGTCAGCGCGAGAACAATTGCGTGAGCGTCCTCAACCTGCGCCATTGTCGGCCCGGAAATCGTGATTACTCCGTCATCCTCGATGTTCATCTTCACGCCTGTCCGCTGTGTGATGCTCCTGACGACCTTACCGCCTGAACCGATTACGTCGCGGATCTTGTCCGGGTCAATCTCGAACGAGATTATGCGCGGAGCATCAGGTGATATTTTGTTCGGCACAGGGATAACTGACTCCATTTCCTCAAGTATCTGCATCCTTGCCCGTCTTGCCTGGCCTAATGCCTTCTCCAGAATCCCGCGGGTGATTCCTCCTGCCTTGTTGTCCATCTGGAGAGCAGTAACACCCGCCCTTGTCCCGGCTACCTTGAAGTCCATATCACCGTAATGATCTTCAAGCCCCTGAATGTCCGTGAGAATCTGCACCTTGTCGCCTTCCTTGATGAGTCCCATAGCTATACCTGCAACGTGGCACCTTATGGGAACTCCCGCGTGCATCATCGAGAGAGAACCGCCGCAAATGCTCGCCTGGGAGCTTGAGCCGTTGGACTCCAGAATGTCAGAGACAACGCGGATGACGTAGGGGAACTCTTCCTCAGACGGTATGACCGGGAGCAATGCGCGCTCTGCCAATGCGCCGTGTCCGATTTCCCTGCGTCCGGGCCCTCTGATTCCCTTGACCTCGCCGACTGAGTAGGGCGGGAAGTTGTAGTGTAACAGGAATCTTTTTGCTGGCTCGTTGAGCTTGATACCGTCCTGAATCTGGTCATCCTCGCCTATCATTCCGAGCGTTGTAGTTGCGAGAGACTGAGTTTCACCGCGTGTGAAGAGCGCGGAGCCGTGAACCTTCGGAAGGAGTCCAATCTCGCAGGTTATGGGGCGTATCTGATCCATTCTGCGGCCGTCAACGCGGATATGCTCGTTGATGATTATCCCGCGCATTATGGCTCTTACCCTGCTGTCTATGAAGGTGCTGATGTATTCTTCCTTTGTGGGGTCTTCCTTGATGAGGTCGCTGAAGTGTTCTAAGGCTGAGGCTTTTACGGCGTTGATTTTCTTTTCGCGGGGCTTCTTCTCGTGGATTCTCACTGCTTGGTCAATTTCGCTGTCCAGATTTCCGCGTATCCAGTCGTCTATGTCAGGCAGCTTTTCGGGTAGGGTGATTTCGAGCTGAGGCTTGCCTACTTCCTCCTTCATCTGCCGGAAAAGGGCTATTATCTTCCGTATCTCACTGTGAGCGAGCTCCAGCGCGTCAACAAGCAACTCCTCCGAGACCTCGTATGACCCGGACTCAACCATTGTGATTCCGTCATCATGGCCGGCGACAATCAGGTTAAGCATTGAGTTGTTCATCTGCTTCTCTGTCGGGTTGACGATGAGATTGCCGCCTATGAGGCCGATTCTGACAGCTCCGACAGGCCCGCCCCACGGTATTCCTGAGATTGAGAGTGCCGCGCTTGCCGCGTTTATGCCGAGAATGTTAGGCGGGTAAACCTGATCCATAGCAAGGACTGTATTCACGATTTGCACGTCGTTGCGCATTTCGTCAGCAAAAAGTGAACGTATTGCCCTGTCAGCGACTCTTGAGCCGAGTATAGCAGAGTCTGCCGGTTTCCCTTCGCGCTTGATGAAGCCTCCCGGAATTTTCCCCGCCGCGTAATATCTCTCTTCGTAGTCGACAACAAGCGGGAAGAAATCGATGCCTGTCCTTGCTTCGTCAGACATGCAGGCGGTTGAGAGCATGAATGTATCACCGTGTGAAGCTATAACTGCTCCGTTAGCCTGCTTTGCCGCGTGTCCTGTCCTGAACACGAGCTCTTCGTCTCCGATTAGTACGGAGTAAATTTTTTCGTTGTCCAAAGTTTTCATTATCCTCCTGAAATTTTTTCGGGGTATATTTTACCTACATGAACAAGAAAAATCACGCCGGAGGTGTACAAGATGGCAATGAATGACAGAAGATTTACCGGGCTTTGCATGTCAGGGACTGCTGAGGAAGTCAAAGCGGCTCTAAATGACGGGGCAAATCCCAACGCAAAGGATGACGAATGCATTACGGCTCTCATGAAGGCGGCTGATTTCAACGAGGACACAAGGGTTATTGCTGTGTTGCTTGAAGCCGGTGCTGACATCCGGGCAAGAAGCACCTACTACATGACCGCTTTAGACTGGGCGGAAGGCCGGACTCCTGATAAACGCCGGGAGAAACTCGCTGTCTTGAAGTCGGCTGTACTGAGTCTTGATGTGATTGATGATGATATTTTCGCGACGTTCTGCGGTTATGCCAACCCCTGCGAGATTCACGGGGCACTCAAGAAGGGAGCGAACCCAAACGCCGCTAATACCCCGCACGGCACAACCACCCTAATGTCAGCAGTCCGCAAAAACAACGGGGCAATAGACACGCTGCTTGAGGCAGGAGCGGACATTCACGCACGGGACAAAGAAGGACAAACCGCCCTGATGTACGCTGAGACACCCGGAGTCATACGCAGGCTTCTTGATGCCGGGTCTGAGGTTGACGCAAGGACTAATGACGGGGCTACATTCCTGATGCTTGAGGCGCAATTCGGGGAGCTTGAGATTGTTGACTATCTGCTTGAGGCGGGGGCTTACGTCAACGCTAGGGACAACATGAGGCGGACTCCTCTCTTCTATGCGGCATGGAACAAGGACACGAGAGTCATCACAAGAATAATCACGGAGCTTCAGTCAGCAGGCAAGAATATCAACACAATACGTGCGGTGAACGGTGAGACAGCCTTAATGCATTCCGCGAGATATTGCAGGAACGCCGAAGTCATACGCATACTCTTGGGGGCAGGGGCTGACCTACACGCACGGGACAAGGAAGGTCGCAACGCGCTGGATTACGCGGAGGCAGGGAGGACTCCGCCGGAAGTCAGGCATGAGGTGAGGCAGTATCTTGCTGACGCGGGGGAAGGGAGATGAGATATTTCTTCACGTCATTCTTTGGGACGCTGTAACGCTCTGACAGGGACGAGGCTGTATCTTTCACGCTCATTCCAGCCTGATACATGGACGAGGCTTCATCTTTCCACGAGTCATCAGCGGCCATGTTTCCCCCGTCAACAATTTGTGTGATGGTGGTTTTGTGCGTACAAATTGCTTTCTTGTCCCGCCCAGCTACAACGAGTACTAATTCACCCCGTATTCCCCCACTGACACGCCCAAATATCACGCTCAGAGTCCCGCGCACAGACTCTTGATGTATCTTGCTGATTTCCCGGACTAAAGCCGCCTCCCTGTCGCCGAAAACTTCCAGCATGTCCGCAATGTCCCGGCTGACTTTGTGGGGTGAAACGTAGAAGCACAATGTCCCGGCAAAATCTTTCACGGCCTCGAACAGCCTCACTCTTTCCCCGTGTTTCTCCGGCGGAAATCCCGCGAACATGAACGGCTGAGGACTCAATCCCGACAGCAATACGGCGGGGATTAGTGCATTCGGTCCGGGCAACACGTCAACCGCAAGCCCTTCATCCATTGCCCGGCGCAATAATATCCAGCCGGGATCGGAGATTCCCGGAGTCCCTGCGTCAGAGATCACTGCGACATTCACGCCCTCACGCAATTTTTCCAGCAGCAAGGGGAGCTTGTCATTCTCATTATGGACGTGAAAAGATGTCAGCGGCTTGTGTATGTCATAATGACGGAGCAATATTCCCGAAGTCCTCGTGTCCTCACATGCGATAATATCCGCCTCACGCAGGACACGCAAAGCACGAAGCGTAATATCCTCAAGGCTGCCGATTGGTGTCGGTACAAGTGTCAGCATTATTCCTCGCGCACAATGTCAATCACAACAACTTCCGGCGGAACAAACAGCCTCATCATTGCGCGGTTGAAGCCTGCTCCGTTGCTGACGTAGACATAGCCGCCTGCCTTCCTGGTGAGTCCCTGCTGACTGTTTAGAGCCTTGTCCTTGAAGTAACCCAACGGCCAGAACTGCCCGCCGTGCGTGTGGCCTGAAAGCATGAGGTCGAAATTTCCCCGCGCGTCATTGGGGATTCCGGGACGGTGCTTCAGGATGATGGTGAAGCGGTCTTTGTCTTGCGGCTCAAGGTAGGGGCGTATCCAGCCGTAATGTACATCTTCTAGGCCGATTATAGTTATCCCGGCGGTTTCTCTGCGTTCGTTGATGAGAAGGTCATAGCCGCATTCACGGATTATGCGCTCGTGGTCAACGTCAAGGATGATATAGTGTTCATGATTTCCGTTGACCGCAAACGCTCCGTAACGCGCCTTCCTTGCCGCCTCAGTCAGCATCTCAAGCTCGCGTTTCCTCACCGACAAATCCCCGTCGAAAATATCACCGCCAAGCAGCAATATATCCGGGCTTGCCTCGTCGACGATTCTCATTGCCCGCTCAAAGTGCGCAAGTGTGTACAGCCCTCCTATGTGTACATCAGTCAGCAGGACAACGCGCAGTTTCTCTGTGCCTTCAGGGAGCTTTCTTGTTGGGATTGTTACGTGTACAGGACGGACGTAATACGCTTCCCACATGCTGTAGACAGTAACAAGAATCATCAGGACGAAAGCGCAGACAGCCTTGCGTTTCGTGAACGCCTTGAAGCCCGTCAGCAGACTCACTCCGAAGAACGCAAGAAATCCGTAAAGCGTAATGATTATCACGTTCATGTCGACGGCCCGGAGAAGCTCGGCCATGTGATAGGGGAAAATGTCGTATTCTGCCATCATGAAGTCGAACCCGGCGACTCCTCCCACGACAAGCCACAAGAACATCAGCAGCCACATTCCCCGCAATATGAGCCTTGAGACTCCTGCTTCCCTGAGCTTCCGGCAGATGAACCACAACGCTCCAAGCGTCAATATCTCGTACAAGTTGTATCTCCTCCCTATATGTACCCGTCAGGCTCATAGGCCTTCAGGATTTCAGCGGTGTAATTCCCGTTCATGTCCCTCACGAAAAGCGGAGGAAGAAGGCTCATCCCTTCCCCGCCGTCCTTCACGAACTCTGACAGAAACACGCCGGAATTATAATTCATGGCCGGGTAAACAGGGCGTATCCTCTTGGGAATGATTTTGTGATTCCTCATTGCTGACAGGAAAACATCAAGCCTTTCACTCGTGAAAATGGTGAACAGCCTCCCCCTGCTCTTGAGGACTCTGTGAGAGAACTCGGCGGCATCATCAGGCGTGCATGACACTTCAAGCCTTGACTCTGTCCGGGAAGAATCGGGGCTTTCACGGCCTGCATTGAGTGATGAATACGGGGGGTTGAAGGCCGCAATGTCGAACTTTCCGCGCGGGAATAGTCCCTTGTCCCTAATGTCCCCGGCAATAAATGTTACACGGTCAGCGAGTCCGTTGTTTTCGGCGTTGATAGTCGCAAGCTCCGCAAGCTCCGGCTGAATGTCGACACCAGTAACACGAATATTCCTGTGCTTCATGGCCAGCATCAGA
The DNA here is from genome assembly GCA_017448795.1 of Synergistaceae bacterium. Taxonomy (GTDB): domain Bacteria; phylum Synergistota; class Synergistia; order Synergistales; family Aminobacteriaceae; genus JAFUXM01. The sequence continues at coordinate 33,415 of JAFSKV010000020.1, forward strand.
GACACAGCCCCCGACGCGCACCCTGCCTCCAGAATCTCGCGCTGTCCTGAACGAACCTTCACCCACGCCGACAATAATACAGTATCCATGCTGACACGCTGGCCGTTCACTGGCTGTAACAGTCTCAGCCGGCCGAAGAGCATATCATCGCAAGTAGTCTCAAGCATAATTCTCCGGGTTTATGCCGACAACAGCAGACAGCCCCGCCTCAATCATAGTTACGCCGTAAATCAGATCAGCGCGTTCCATTGTCGCCCGCCTGTGTGTCATGGCTATAATCTGGACAGAGCCGGAATATTCCCGCGCAAGCTCCGCGAAACGCACAAGGTTGTACTCATCAAGTGCCGCGTCAACCTCGTCAAGAACAGCAAGAGGACTCCCGGCCGCCTCAAGTGCCGCGAATATCAAGGCTATAGATGTCAAAGACTGCTCGCCCCCGGAAAGCTGGGAGATGTTCTGCAGCTTCTTTCCCGGAGGACGCGCGAAAATTTCGACTCCCCTGTCCCAGACAGAGTCCCCGTCCTGAAGCGTCAATCTTGCCTCACCGCCCCCGAACAGTCTCACAAACAGCTCATTGAAGCGCGAGTCAATCCGGGACATTGAGGCAGTGAATGAGCGTTCAACCTGTGAGTCTGTGTCTGCAATCAACGCTGTGAGTTCGTCCGCTGATGTGTTCACGTCGTCGAGCTGGTCTGTGAGGAAGTCTATTCTATCGGCAAGTGAATTGTCCTCGTTGATGTAGCCGAGATTGTACGCGCCTAAAGATTTAAGCTCACGTTCAAGTTTTCTGAGGGATGAAGTGAGCTCGCGGCCTCCTTCTGTTGACCTTGCCTCGTTCTTGTCGTACGGGTATTTTTCCTCCCACAAGTCAACGAGCTGTGATAGTTCTGCCTCAACGCGTGAGATTTTTCCGTCAAGCCCGGCAATATTCCCCTTCATGGCCGAAATTTTTTCCGCCGATATAGCCGACTTTTTCCGCAGACGCTCAAGCCTCTTCACAGCCCCCGCAAACTCGCTTTGATGACGCGCAATTTCCCGCCTCAATGAAAGCTCCTCACTGTGAACGCCGGAAATCTCGCGCCCAAGACGGGACAATTCTTCACGGTCTGCCCTCTCAGCCGCAAGCCCGGACTCAATCTCAGCTTCAGCCCGCGAAATCTCCCCGTCAGCCCCCGACAAATCCACGCAGGCACGCTCAAACAGAGTCCGGGAAACATTCAGCCTCTCAGACAGAAGGCTAATCTCACCCCTGAGAGGAAGAAGGGAGCCGCCTTTGTCGTCAGTGCGAACGTCAGGAAGCCCGGATAATTCCGCCTCAAGAGCCTCGATTTTCCCGGCCATGTCGTGAATGTCATGCTCCAGTTCCTGAGAACGGGACTCGCATTTTGCCTGTTCATTCCCGAGACGCTCCAAATTTTTCCCGGCTGACTTGAGGGCCCTTTGTTCCGCGCTGATTTCCGCCCTGACTTCATCAAGTGCTGCCTCTGCCTCTTCTGCATGATGCCTGATTTCCCGCTCTGACTGTGAAGCCGCCTCAAGCTGCCCTGTCAGCTCCGTTATTCTGGCCGTGAGTCCTTCAAGCTGCCTGTGAAGCTCGTCTGCTTTCTGCTGTGCAGTAACAGCCCCTGCTTTCTGCCGGAACGCCCCGCCTGAGACTGTCCCGTTTGCCGCGAAAATATCGCCCTCTGCTGTTGCGACCGGGAATCTTGCTCCATGCCTCACGATTTCCGCGCCGGTTGCGTAATCCCTCACAATCAGCAAATCCCCCATCATGTGAGAGACTGCCCCGCGCCATTCTTCGGCAACGTCAACAAGATCCATAGCCCAGCCTATTACCCCGTCCCCAAAAGAAAGCCTGTAATCCCGCTCCCTTTCCCTGCATCGTTCAAGCGCAAGGTACGTAACACGCCCGGCCTTGCTGGATTTCAGGAAGTCTATACCCTCTTGGGCTTCCTCCATTGTGCGGACTAACAGCCAGTATTGCCGCCCGCCCAGAAATGCCTCGACAGCCTCCGCGACATCCTGGCTTCTGCACGTGAAGACATCAGCCGCCGCTTTCGGCCTGGAACACAGCAATCCTTTTTCCGCCGCTGTGAGGATTATTCTGACTGCTTCGGGGTATGTTCCTTGTGTGAATGCTGCTGACTGGCTGAGATGGTTATACTGTGATTCAGCGTGGGACAAGTCGCGCCTCAACGCCTGAATCTCAGAGCCTTTCTGCTGGTACGACACTGTGAGACGCGTAAATTCTTCCTCAAGGGTATTCCTGCGTTCGCTGAGATGTGAGAGTGTTTGCTGACGGGATGACAATTCCGCTTCTGTCTCTGAGATTTCCTGCCTCAATGACTCCTGTGATGATGACACTCTGAGTTCTGCTTCTCTGCGTGAGAGGGTGAGCTTCATCCCGGCCATGTCATCGAGCAGCTTATTGCGCCGTGAAATTACTGCCTGTGCTTCCTGATTATGCCGGGAAATTTCTGCTTCCAGCGCGGAATATTCCTGCTGTTTGCGGTCAAGCTCATGCCTGAGATTCTCGCACTCATTTCCTGCGCGTTCCCGTTCCTGCGACGATGCTTCGCGCTTAAGCCTGAGAGTGTCAAGCTCATCCGTGAGAATCCTGCGGCGTGCTTTAATGTCTCTTGCCTGTGTGGAAATAATGAATGCCCGGCGGTGAATTGCTTCCTTGCGTGAAGTGAGAGCCTCAAGACGTGAAGAGTCCTCAACGCTGACAGTATAGCCCTGAAGTTTTCCCTCATAAGATTTCAGCCCGAACGCCCAGAGCCTGCCCCATTTTTCCAGACCCTCAAGCCTCGTTTCCGTGATATGACGCTGAAGTTCAAGGTCAGCCTGCTCTTTCTCGCAGAAATAACGCCTCACAAAGTAGTAATCATGCCTTAGAGCGTCAAGCTCATCAAGAATCCCCTGCGCCTCAAGTGCCTTGCTTACCTCGTCAGAAATTTCCTGCCTGCGTGATTTCAGCTCGTCAATCAGAGTCTGAATGCGCCCGGCTTCTTCCTGTGAGTCATGAAGTTTCCTGAGACTCTCATCACGTTTATCACGGTAACGTTCAATCCCGAAAAGCGAGTCAAGCTGCCTGCGTCTTTCTTTCGGCCTCTGGTGAATAGTCTGCGCTATTTCCCCCTGCCCTATGAGCGCGAAGCCCTCGCCTCCGAGTCCGAAACGCTGTTTTACCCCGCCTAGTTCCTGCAAGAGTATGCGCCCTCCGTCAAGGAAAAGTGATGAGCCTCCTTCCTGCGTGTAAATGCGCCGGAGCGTCGCGCGGTCATTGCCTGCCGTGAGCCTGAGTGTTACTTCTGCTGACTGCGCGGGGGGTGATGAGCCTGAGCCCTGAAATAACAGGTCTGACTGCCGGGTTATTCTGAGGCCTGACGATGAAGCCTCGCCTAGTATCCACTTGAGAGCGTCTAGGACGTTGCTTTTTCCCGAACCGTTCGGCCCTACTATTGCCGTGAATCTGGGGGAAAATGTGAAGTCGCACTGTGTTCCGAAACTCTTGAAGCCCTTGAGCCTCAGTGATGATATGGGCAAATTTGAGGCCTCCTTTCACGCGTAATATATCACATGGAGGAGGCATTAGCGGACGAGGGCGGCAAGTTTCCTGAATGCGTTTGTCCTGTGTGAGATTCTGTTTTTGACGGAAGAGTCCAATTCCGCAAACGTCAGGCTATAACCTTCAGGCACAAATACAGGGTCATACCCGAAGCCGTTATCTCCCCTTGGTGAGGCCGTGATATTCCCGGTGCAAAAGCCCTCGGTGATGAGCGTGTATTCACCCGGAACACACAGGCACAACGCCGCGGCAAATCTGGCTTTCCTGTCCGTTATGCCCTCAAGCTGTCCGAGAAGCCACGAAACTTTGTCCGAGTCCTGACCCTGAATCACCCGCGCTGAATAGAGTCCCGGAGCTCCGTCCAGAGCGTCGGCCTCAAGCCCTGAGTCATCAGCGAGGCAGGGGCAGCCTGATTTTTCCGCCCAAGCACGCGCCTTCAGCATGGCGTTTTCCGCGTAGGTTCTGCCTGTCTCGTCAACAACCATCCGCGCAATGTCGGGGGCAAAAATTATCCCGTCAGCAAAACCTTCACCCGCAATTTCCCTGATTACCGCCGAAAACTCGCGGTATTTCCCCTCGTTCCCTGTGGCTATGATTAACCTGCTGAACATTTCGCGGCCTCCTAACTGCCGGCTTTCTTTGGGAGCTTCCAGACTGACGCAAGATTAACCGTCCCGCCTGAAGCAGGAGTCTTCGAGTCTATGAGGAATCTTACCTGTGAGACGGGCGGAAAATTCTCCTGCATCGTCCTGACTATCCCGGTGATAAGAAGGAGTGATTTCTGCTGACCCATTGTGTTCAAAGCTGAAGCAAACTGCCCCGGCATGTCAAGAAACGCGGTCTCACCGTTCCTGAACACGTGGAGCAGCTTTATCTTGTCGGCGTTAGGGACTCCGCTCATATCAAGAATCTCATTTACAGCATCCCTCATGTTGTCCTCATGTGTGCGCGCAAGAAAATTCCTCCTTGCCTCAGCGATTGCATCATCCTTGACGTGATACAGATTCAGTGAAACCTGCTGAACTTCTGCGCCTGAAGCTAGGGCATCCCTTGCTGTGCGTTCGCGTTCTGACTCCTCGAAGCGGGACAAGTCTTCCTGATTCTCGATTCTGTTTTCGGGCTTGAGGAGGAGCTTGCGGTTGAGAAAATCAACGACCCATGAAGTCCCAAGATACCCAAGAACGAAGCACAGGAGTATTACGCCCAGTATCATCAATATGCGCAGAAGGAGGGGTGTCGGTTTTCCCTCGTCATAATCCGGCGGGGGTGTCGGTCTCGGTCTGGGATGCTGAACGGTGCGCCTTTGTGCCTGAGCCATTGCTTGTTGAGCCTGCCTCCGCCTGTTTGGGACCTGCCGGGGTGATGGGGAGTCGTTCCTTCTTGCTGGCGGCATTATTCTTTCACCTTCCTGATTACCTGATATAGTTTGCTATGCCTTCAGACATTGCGTCTGCGATTCTCTGCTGGTAGGCCTGTGTCGTAAGAAGCCGGGACTCGTTCGCGTTTGTTACGAACCCTATTTCAAGCAGAACTGCCGGCATTCCCGCGCCTCTTAGCACGAAGAAGGGGGCTTGCGCTACTCTCCTCATAGGCAGGCCGTTTCTTACTCCGGCGTTGTAGAGCATGGCCGCAAAGTCTGTGCTTTCAGAAATCTTGTTGTTCTGCTGCATGTCGCCCAGTATACGCAGGAGCATTTCAGTTCTTCTGTCTACGTTGGCTGTGTCCATGCTTTTGCCCTCGACGTACTCCCTGTTCTCGATTTTGGCGAGGTTCATTGCGTCCTTGTCAGTCGGAAGAGCCATGATGTAAATCTCGAAGCCTGTCATGGATTTCTTGTTTGGCAGGGCGTTCACGTGTACGCTGACGAAAAGGTCGGCCTTCGCGTCATTAGCTATGTCGGTGCGTTCTTGCAACTTGAGGTAAACATCCGTCGCCCTTGTCATGATTACGTTGTAGCCCTTGGCTGTCAATGCTCTCTGAAGCTCAAGCCCTACAGCTAGGTTCACATCTTTCTCCATGACTCCGTTGTCCATTGCGCCTGGGTCTTTTCCGCCGTGTCCCGGGTCAATTACGATTGTCTTGCGGCCGTTGCTCAGGCTTGGGATTCTTCCGAGTCTTTCTGCGGCCTGTTGGCTTGTTGGAATCGTTATAGTGCTTGGGCGTGTCATTGTCGCCGGGACTTTCGGAGGCTCAGGGCTGGGTGTCGTCGCTATTACCGGGTCAGGTTTCTTTGACTGGGCTGGTGCTGGCGACGGAGTCTGTGAGACTTGTCCGGGAAGCTGGATGCTAGTGTCTGCCTTCGCTGGCGAGGTGCCTATGATGGCCGCGTCTTCAGGGTAGAAGAAATCGAACACAATACGCCGCGGGCTGTTGAGGATGACTTTTTCGGCCTTAGTGATTCCTTTGGGCGTGAATATGAGGTCAACTCCGTCTGCTCCGGGCTTGATTTCGGCCTTCACGTTTTCGGCAAAAGGCGAGGCTGCCCCCGCTGAGTTTTCCAGAGACGACGAGAACAGGGCATGAAGCCTCCCCTTGTCCATGAAAACTTGAGGGTCTGCTCCGTCATCGGCCATGACAACGGCGCGGATTTTCTTGTGATTTCCTTCCTGCGTTGTCCATCTTATGCCCTGAATTGTCCCGCTGTAATATTCGCCCTTCTCTGTCTTGCTGTCGTCCGGCCTGAACGTTTCAAGCCTGGGCTGTGATTTTCCTGAAGGCTTCTTTGATGAGGACGCTTTGATTTCCGGCTGTGATGAAGCGGCTGTTACCGGCTGAGATTGAGGAGCCTGCGCTGTCTGAGCCTGGGGCTTTGCCGGCGATGTTCTGCTAATTATCGCGTCAATGTCTATTGTGTATTCCGGCTTTTTTGCCTGGGAAGGAGCGGGCGGGGTCTCTTCAAATTCCCCGAAGTCCCTCACGCTTGAAGCAGCGGAAGCACCTGCGATTTTCGCGAACCTGAGTCTATTTGCGGCTCCTTTTCCTGCCACTGTCTGAAACAATGCCGCCGTACTCTGAGCATCAAGCCAGAACTTCCCGCCCCTCTCGAACGGAGCAGAGTACAGCGGAACAATCGCGTAACCGTGCCACCCTGCCGCCGCCCCTGCCGAAAGTCTGAGCAGGGCATTCCCCCGCGTCATAAGAAGCTCATCGCCCGAACGCCTCACATTGAAGCCCAAGAGCCGCCCCGCATCCTCGACTGACACGCAAAGAGCGGAATTGTTGTCGACCGACGGAACAGCCCCTACATTGTCCCGCCCCCTGTAGAGCATAGCGTCAGCATACGACACAGTGCAGAACATTAGCACAAGCGCGAGGCCGATCAATATCCTGCGCATGAACTTAATCGCTGTCCTCTAGAATCTGGTCAAGCTCAAACAGGTTAGACACGTCAAGAAGCAATATTAGCCTGTCATCCGAAGGCTTCGCAACCCAAAGCACATATCTCCTGTCTATCGCTGATGACAATTTCGTGGCAACCTCAAGCTGTGAGTCGTAAATCGTCAGAACCTCGCGCACAGAGTTCACTATCATCCCAAACGTTACCTCATTGATCGCGATAACTACGATTCTTGCCTCATCCGTTAGAGGATGCCCTGCCATTCCGATTTTCATGTGCATGTCGAAAACCGGCACTATCGTTCCGCGCAGGTTGATCACTCCCCTGATATAGGCCGGAGCGTTGGGGACTCTCGTGATGAATGACGGGACTCTCACAATCTCGCGCACCATGTTCACATCAACGCCGAAATTCTCAAGCCCCAGCTTGAACACAAGGTTGATATGCTCCTCGCCTAAAGACTCCATGTCAATATCACGGAAATCCTGATTGACTTCTTTCTTTACGGGTTCGTCTGCCATAAAAATTTTGCCTCTTTTTCTGTGAATTGCTTTGTGTGAATGGAAATCCCCGCCCCATGCGCACGCAAAGAGCAGGGATTTTTTCTCTGGATTATTCTTCTTCCGCCGCCATTACAGCGAGCTTTATTGCTCCCATGATGCCCTGGTTCCCGTTGAGAGCCGCGGGGGAAACGTAAGCATTCATGTTGCGGAGTTCCTTCGTGGTGATGTAGTCGTTGATGTACTCGGCAAGGTACTTCCTGATGAGCGGGAAAAGCTGTGTCTGGCTCATGATCCCGCCTCCGAGAATTATCTTCTGCGGACTCAGGGTGTACGTTATATCCGTCAGAGCCTGCGCGATATATTTTGCCTCAAGCTCCCAGACTTCCGGCATTTCCGCGAGTTCATTTCCGGGCTTGCCCCATCTTTCAGCAACAGCCGGGCCGCTCGCCATTCCCTCGAAACATGCCCCGTGCGTCGGGCAGTGTCCCTTGTACTCATCGCCCGGTACTCTGGACATGAAAAGATGCCCCGCTTCAGGGTGAAGCATTCCGTGAATGAGATTCCCGCCTGACATCGCGCCCATTCCGATACCTGTTCCTATCGTGAAATAAACAGCGTCAGTGAGTCCTTTCGCGCTTCCCCAAGTGGTTTCGCCCAGAAGCGAGCCGTTCACGTCCGTGTCAAAGCCTACAGGAATCCCAAGAGCTTCCTTCATGGTCTTGACCATCGGGAAATTACGCCACGGAATCTTGGGGGTATTGAGGATGTTCCCGTAAGTCTTTGAGCCTTTTCGGACATCAACAGGCCCGAAGCAGGCTATTCCGAGTGCCTTAATCCTGTCATCTTCAGGAAGCTCCGGGTCAACTTTCGCCTTGAAGTACTCGGTGACTCTGGGCATCGTCTCATCTGGAGTAGCCGTCGGTATTGTCTCCTGATCCAGAATGATTCCGTCTTCGTTGCCGACCGCGCAGACCATTTTTGTCCCGCCGGCCTCTAATGCTCCGTATAACATCTAGCTGAACAACCTCCCAAAAAATCCCTTTTTCTCCGGCTTGGGGGCTTCCGCTTTCACGTCGGCCTTTGCTTCCGGCTTAGGGGATTCAGTCTTGAATTTCGACAGGTCAACATTCCTTACATTTCCGCGCAGAGGCAGGATGCTCTTCGGGTTCACTGACAGCTCATCGACTCCCCATTTCAGGAAGTCTTCCGTCAGTGTAGGATCAGCTCCAAGCTCGCCGCAGATGCCTACCCATGTTCCGTGCCTGTGTCCTGCCTCGATTGTCTCACGAATCAGCCTCAGTACTGCCGGGTGATGAGTGTTCGCGAAAGGCTCAAGGCTCGCGCTCTGTCTGTCAATAGCGCACGTGTACTGCGTCAGGTCATTCGTTCCGAGCGAGAAGAAGTCAACCTCCTCCGCCAGCTCATCCGCGCACAAAGCCGCCGCCGGTGTCTCAATCATTATGCCGATCTCGTACTTGCCGACCTTCTGGCCTTCCGCCTCAAGCTCTTTCCTGCACTCAGCGAGAATCTCCTTGCACTTCACGACTTCCCAGCGCGATATTATCATCGGGAACATGATTCCGAGATTCCCGAACGCAGAAGCCCGGAGCAGTGCGCGTAACTGACGCTTGAAGAAATCCGTCCTAGTCAGGCAGATTCTCACAGCCCTGAAGCCGAGCGCGGGATTCTCTTCCTTGTCGAGGTTCATGTAGTCAATCGTCTTGTCCGCGCCAATATCGCAAGTCCTTATGATGACCAGACGGGGGGCTAGGCCTTCCAGCACCTGCTTATAGGCGGCAAACTGCGCGTCCTCTGTGGGGTCAGTCTTGCTGTTGAGGTAGACGAACTCAGAGCGGAAAAGCCCGACTCCTTCCGCGTCATTCTCGATTACGGCCTTGATGTCCTTGGGGCCGCCTATGTTCGCGTAGAGCCTGACTTTCCGGCCGTCTTTGGTTACGCTGGGCTGACCTTTGAGCTTCTGGAGTTCTTCCTCCTTGCGCTTGTCTTCGGCCTGCTTTGCGCTCAGTTTGTCGATGATGTCCTGCTCAGGCTCAATGTAGATGCATGAGTTGTAGCCGTCGAGGATGGCAAATTTCCCGTCCCAGTCGTCCGTGATGTCGTGGCACTGAATCAGAGTCGGCCAGTTCATGGAACGCGCGAGAATTGCTGTGTGGCTGTTGGAGCTTCCGAGTCTGGTTACGAGTCCAAGCAGTAATGACTTGTCGAGCTTGACGGTCTCGGACGGTGCTAAATCTTCTGCCACGAGGATAGCGGGTTCTGTACCCTGAAGGCTCGTAGTGTCAGCACCGAAAAGTACATCGAGCATGGAGTTCTTGAGGTCGACAACATCCGCGCTTCTTGCCCGGAAATACTCGTCCTCCATCTCGCTGAAGGCCTGGGCTGCCGCGTCGAATGCCTCACGCACAGCGTATTCCGCCGTATGACCCTCGGCCATGATTTCCTTGCACGGGTCAATGAGCGTGTCCTCATCGTCAAGCATCAAAGCATGTGCCTCAAAGATTCCGGCGGTGTCCTTGTGGCCTGCCTTCATCTCCTTGTCGTAGAGGGCGTTCTGGTCTTCCTGGACTTTCACGCGGGCAGCCTCGAAACGCTCAATCTCCCCGGCAATGTCGCTCACCAACTCTTCGTTGATCTCGTAGACGGCAGGCTTGTAGAGTTTTATCTTGCCGATTGCGATTCCGTTTACGATTTTCGTACCTTTGAAGACTTCCATCGGCTAGAAGTTCTCCTTCATGAATTTCTCCAGGGCGGCGGCGCAGGCTTCCTCGTCTTCTCCCTCGATTCTCACGAGAACCTCATCGCCCTGCTTGATGCCCATTCCCATGAGCTTCATGAGGGCGGTTGCCTTCGCTGACTTGTCGCCTTTGATGAACGTCGCGGTGCTCTTGAAGTTCTTTGCCTCCTTGACGAGAAGGCCGGCGGGGCGCGCGTGGATGCCTACAGGGTCGGTGATGACATACTTGAATTCCTTCATGACTGTCTGCTTCCTTTCTGTATGTGTGTTGTGCAGTAAGTTAATGGGTATTGTTAGCATCAGATTATAATACATGTTTCAGTTTACGTGAAATCCATGCTGGGGAAAAAATTTCGTGCTTGACGCGGGGATTTGGGGCGTGTAAAATCTTTCCTTGTTCGAGCCGGGCCCATAGCTCAAGTGGTTAGAGCCACCGGCTCATAACCGGAAGGTTCCTGGTTCGAGTCCAGGCGGGCCCATGAAGAGCAAGACTCCTCGGTGTTAAAGCCGGGGAGTTTTTTTGTTGCGCGGATCACAAGTGCCATCTGAACTCTGCAATTTTGCGGATGAACAGGCGCTTGTATATCCTCCTGCCGTTGATGAGGGGCTGGGCGACTCCTGATGATGCGTCCCACAAGCCATTGGAGAATCCTTTGCCTTCGCTCTCAGTGCATCCCACAATCTCGAACTGCTGGGGGCAGTATTTGTCCATGAAAGTAACCGGGACTCCCATCACGCCGTCATAGTCGCAGGGAATATCATCAACCCGGCTGACTTCTATTGCGTCATAGTTGTCATACTTTGGGTACTTTTCAGGGGTATATTTCTTGCACAGGTAGAACATCTCATTTCGCTTCTTGATTTCGAGGTTGGTGAACCAGCAGGCCATTATGTGTTTGAGCTTAGTGCCGTCTTTCTTCTCGCGCTCATGCTCCCTGCCTTCCGGGACTTTAAGCCAGAGATCTTGATTCATCCCGCGATACCCCAGCCAGATTTTGCCCTTCATGAAGAGCGGGAATATCTCCTTGTAGGTCACCGCGTTCTTGTTGCCGAGTATGAGAAACTTCTTGCTGTGCTTCACGAGCAGTGAGACATACTCCCGGAACAATGAGAAGGGCGGGTTTGTCACCACAACGTCAGCATCCTCCAGAAGTTCGAGGCACTCCGGGCTTCGGAAATCTCCGTCCCCTTTCAGTTTGCGCAAAGCACCCGGAATATTCTTCATCGCCCAGATTGCGTCGTTCATGTCCGTCCTGCCGTCGCCGTTGAAGTCCCGTAACTCGGTCAATGTCGCGCAGTAAGGAGTCCTCAAAGGGGCGGGCCTGTCCTCCTCGAAGAGCGAGATCTGCTGCTGGGCAATCGGGCTTCCGGCGTAACATGTCGCTGTGAGTTTGGCGAGTCTCAAGGGCAGGTGAAACCGTGTCGCGAAGTACTCGAAAAATTTGCTCTCGAAGGGGTCATCACAGTTACACAAAATCTTTTTGCCGTAAAAGTGTTCCCAGTAGTAGCCGAGCTCGCGCTCAATATCCCCCGTCTGCGTGTAAAATTCATCCTGCTGTGCCCTAGCCGCCGCCTGTAACGCCCGATTTTTCGCCATCATTCATTCCCCCGAATACATAAATCACGCTTAGTGTAACAGACTTCATCCATGCTATAATTCCGTCAACCAATTTTCACACAATCAAGTTCCAAAATCCATATCCATACACAGGAGGTCTCATATCATTATGAGGAAAGTTTTTGCGTTGCTTCTTGCCGTGTGTCTCGCTGTCCCGTCATTCGCCGCCGATTACCCCGCCCAGAACATTACGGGTGTCGTCCAGTGGGGAGCAGGCGGAGGAACTGACTCACTCATGCGTCCGCTGTGCGCAATCGCTGAACAGTCGCTCGGAAAATCCATCATCATCCAGAACATGACAGGCGCAACCGGGTCAATCGCTACACAGTACGTGTTTGACGCTCCGACTGACGGCTATACCCTGCTCATGGGAGCTGAGAACCCCGCGCTGTATGATATCCTCGAAATCTCAGAGCTGACCTACAGCAATTTCGACTGCGTTTATCTCATCGGGGACGAGGTCGTCGGAATCGTTGTCGGGAAAAACTCGCCCTACAAGTCCTTGAAGGAAATCGTTGACGCTGCCCTCAAAGCTCCGTGGACGGTCAAAATCTCAACGACAGGTACAGGCGGACTCCCTTGGGAAGTCGGGGCATTCATCACGGACATCACAGGGGCAATGTTCAACCAGATCCCATATGACAGCGACGCGAGCGCGAAAACAGCGGTCATGAACGGAGAATGCGACTTCACGGTCTGCAAAGTCCAGTCAGGAATCGAGGACTGGAAGGCCGGGGATCTCAAGTTCCTCTGCATGCTGTCGACAAAGCCCGTGCCAGTCATGCCCGATGTTCCTCTCGTAACGGCTGAATACCCCGATTTCGCGAAATATCTTCCTTGGGGCCCCTTCTACGGAATCTTCGCCAAGAAAGGCACTGACCCCGCAATCCTGAAGACGCTATCAGATGCGTTCACGAAGGCAGGTCCGCAGGAGAGCTACCAGAAAGTCCTGGCGAACTTCAACATTAACTTCATGGGTTACTCAGGCGAGGAGGCCGCAAAGTACATCAACGCGTGGCGCGAAAACACAGTAACAGCCCTCAAGAACTCAGGAGCGTTAGACTAGGCCATGAAGAGACTGCTCACATTAACGCTGGTGCTTGCGCTGTGTGTCCCGGCGTTTGCTGACGGCTACCCTGACAGGAACGTTACGGGCGTGGTGTTGTGGGGGGCCGGCGGGACTACTGACTCGCTGATACGTCCTCTGTCGGCTGTGGCGGAACAATACCTCGGCAAGTCCATCATCATCCAGAACATGACGGGTGCGGCCGGGTCTGTGGCGACTCAGTATGTCTATGACGCTAAGGCTGACGGCTACACGCTGCTGATGGGCGCTGAAAATCCCGCGCTTTATGACGTTCTCGGCATCAGCGATGTAACGTATGACCAGTTCGATTGTGTCTACCTTATAGGTGATGAGGCTGTGGGAATCATAGTCGGCAAAAATTCCCCCTACAAGTCATTCACCGAGGTCATCAACGCCGCGAAGGAAAAGCCGTTCACGCTGAAATACTCGATGACCGGCAAGGGCGGACTCCCGTGGGTTGTCGGCTCGTTCATCATGGACGTTACGGGCGCGCAGTTCAACATGATACCCTATGACTCGGACTCGGCCGCGAAGAATGCTGTCGTCAACGGTGAATGTGAGTTCACGGCGTGCCTTCTGCTTCAGGGAATCGAGGAGGCAAAAGCAGGGGATGTGAAGTTCCTGGCGGTTCTCGCGAATGAGCCTGCCCGCGCATTGCCTGAAGTCCCGGTGATCGTGAAGGAGTTTCCCGGCTTCAGCAAATATCTTCCGTGGGGGGCGTTCTACGGGGTGTTCGCGAAAAAGGGGACTGACCCGGCAATAATCGCGACTCTTGCTGACGCTTTCACTAAGGCCGGGCCGGATGAGAACTACCAGAAGGTTCTGCTGAATTTCGACGTGAACTTCATGGGCTACACCGGGGAAAAAGCGGCTCAATACATTTCCTCGTGGCGGAAGAACACCGTCGAGGCTCTGATGTCAAGCGGAGCATTGGACGACTAACACAGCAAACATAACCCCCTGAGTCATTCTTGGGGGGTCAACTTTTTCTGAAGAGGTGAAAATCTTTATGGACGAAATCGAAAAGAGAACCAAGGAAGAATACCCCGACATAAACCCGGATCTCGAAGTCAACACAGACGACCTCATTGTCATCAAGGAGCATCCGCTTGAGGCTGGGGAAAAAGTATTCTCGTTCATCCTGCTGATTGTGGGACTAATCGCGCTGAAGCTGTCGGTTGACTTGTGGTTCAGCATCTCGCTTCGCAGAGGCCCCAGGATTGCGTCGGCGGCGGCAGTCCCTGTGTTCGTGTCCGGGCTGTGGGTATTGATGTCATTGTGGACGGTCATCGAGAACTTCAAGCTCACGACCCCCCTTTCGAAGGTCAAGGGGCTCGGCGAGAAAGTGGCGAAGGCTCTGGCTTACGCGTTCCCGCTCAACGTGCTGATCATGCTCGCGCTGATTGTGGCGTACTGCGCGGCATTGGTCGAGGGTGTCAGCTTCTACATCGCTACTCCCGCGTTCCTCTACGTCTCAATGTGCTACCTGATGCGCAAGGATTACGTGAAGAATATTCTGTGGACTGGAATCGTTATGGCATTCATCGTGCTGGTCTTCAGGGTGCTGTTCAGCGTCGTGTTCCCGTAAAAGGAGGGGTAATTCATGGAAGCATTATCACATATGGCCGTGTTCTTCCGCGAACCGTGGCTGATCGCTCTTGTGGCGGCCGGGACTTGCGCGGGGGTCTACGTCGGGGCAATTCCGGGACTCTCCGGGACTATGGCGGTGTCGCTGCTCGTTTCGTTCACGTTCGGCTGGGAGCAGCACAGTGCGCTTGCGGTGATGGTAGGCGTGTATGTCGGCTCAGTATTCGGCGGCTCAAGGTCAGCAATCCTCCTCAACATTCCCGGAGCCCCCGCGGCTGTAGCAACTGCGCTTGACGGTTACGCCCTCGCGAAACAGGGACGGGCCGGGGAAGCTATGGGACTCGCAACGTCTCAGTCCGTAATTGGGACTCTTCTCGGCGTTCTTGCGCTGGCTACGTGCGCTCCGCTGGTGGCAAGCATAGCCCGTAACTTCCACTCAATCGACTACCTGATGTTATCGTTGATGGGCTTGATGATGGTCGGTTCGTTGTCGGGAAGGTCAGTGAGATTCGGACTGATTGCCGGGTGCATAGGTATCTTCTTGGGGTGCGTTGGTGTTGACGGCCAGACGGCGGTAAAGCGTTTCACGTTCAACATTGTGTACCTGAACAGCGGAGTTGATTACGTTGTGGCCATGATAGGACTGTTCGGAGCGTCCGAGGCATTGAGCCAGATCACGGACATGAAGGCTACCCCCGTCAAGCAGAAAGTCGACAAGATTCTTCCGTCATGGGCGGAGTCGTTGAAGTATCTCGGACTCACAATCAAGTCATCAATCATAGGCGTGTTAGTGGGAGCGTTGCCGGGAGCCGGCGGAGACATTGCCGCGTTACTGAGCTATGACCAGGCAAAACGCACAGTCCGCAAACCTTCCGCGCCGTTCGGGAAGGGAGCTGTCGAGGGAATAATCGCGCCAGAGTCCGCGAACAACGCCGCGATTGGTGGGGCATTCATCCCGATGCTGACGCTGGGAATACCGGGCGACGCTGTTACGGCTGTCCTGATTTCCGCGCTCACGATACAGGGACTGAGGCCGGGTCCGAATCTCATCTCACAGACTCCCGATCTGTTCTGGCTGATTGTGGCGAGCCTTCTGTTTGCCTCATTCTTCCTGCTTGTGTTCGGGCTGACGGGAATCAAGGCGTTCACGAAGATTGTTGAAGTCCCCAAGGGAATCCTAATGCCGACGATTCTCATCCTGTCAGTAATAGGAGCATACGCAATCCGCAACAGCGTGTACGATATACTGTGGATGTTCGGCTTCGGGATAATCGGTTACTTCCTCAAACGCTTCAACTACCCAATAGCCCCCATTGTTCTGGGAGTCATTCTCACGCGCTTATGTGAGGAGAATTACCGCAGGGGAGTCATGCTGCAGGGCGGCTCGGTGATGGGGATGTTAGGGAGCATCTTCACGAGCTACATATCGATTGCGCTGTTCGTGCTGCTGGTGGTGCTGTTTGTTACGCAGACAGAGAGCTACAAGCACTGGCAGGCAAAACGCCGCGGCGAAGCGTAAAGTCAGCAAGACATTCACGGCCTCTCCTGGAACAACGGGGGAGGCTTTTTTTGCGGGCTGATATAATACTCGCAATCCACAACAACAATCATTATCACAGGGGATGAAAACATGAGGGGAAATCTTGCGCTGTTGTTCCTCGCAGTCTGGCCGATGCTTGGGGGCTTCGTGTCGTATGTCTTGGGGAAAAAGAGCAGGCTTGTGCGTGATGTAGCGGCTGATATTGTGTGCGTCATTGAGCTTGCCGCTGTCCTGTCTCAATGGGGTAACTTAGGGAGCGAGCTTGTTATACCGGGAGTGTGCGGGCTGGGAATGAAATTCAAGCTGGACGGTTTCAGGTTCATTTACGCCGTGATTATCGCGTTCATGTGGTCGGCGACAACGATATTTTCCCGCGAATACCTCAGAGGCCACCGTAACCGTAACCGCTACTACCTGTACGTCCTTCTGACTCTCGGCTCAATCATGGGCGTGTTCATTTCGGGGGACTTGTACACAACCTTCATGTTCTTCGAAATGATGTCGCTGTTCTCGTACATCATGGTTGTTCAGGACGAGACGCATGAAGCCCAGAGAGCCGCCCAGACCTACCTTGCCATCGCGATAATAGGGGGGCTTGTTACTCTGACGGGATTAATCCTCCTGTACAACTACACGGGGACTCTCGACATTGACGCGCTCGCGAAATTCCAGCTTCACGACAAATCCCCGCTGTATGTTCCGGGCTTCCTAGTGTTCGTAGGTTTCGCCGCAAAAGCCGCAATCTTCCCGTCCCACATATGGCTTCCCACAGCCCACACCGCCGCCCCCGCTCCGTCAAGCGCGCTTCTCTCCGGCCTGCTGACGAAATCCGGGCTGTTCGGAATTATCGTACTCAGCTCAGGAATCTTCATGCACGACTCACGCTGGGGATTCATGCTGTTGATACTTGCGGTTATAACTATGGTGCTTGGGGCAGTGCTGGCTGTCTTCTCCGTCAACATCAAGCGCACACTGGCCTGCTCCTCAATGTCCCAGCTCGGCTTCATTCTGACGGGAGTCGCTATGCAGTGCTTTCTTGGGGCGGACAATGACCTTGCTGTGCGCGGGACGATTCTGTACATGGTCGGTCATTCGCTGGTGAAGCTGGTGCTGTTCCTCTGCGCTGGGGTCGTCCACATGAACACTCACAAGCTCAACCTCAACGACATCCGGGGCTTCGGGCGGGGAAAATGGGCGTTCATGTTCGCGTTCGTGATGGGAGGCTTGGGACTCATGGGCGCGCCCCTGTGGAACGGCTACTTGGGCAAGACATTAATCCACGAGGCAATAGTCGAGCATATTCACGGGCTGGGGCATCTCGCGAGGGGTGCGTCGGGGACTCTTCCGTTCATGTCGGCAAGCGCGGAAGCCTTCATGTTCAGCGTGTGCGAATGGCTGTTCCTGATTTCGGGGGGGCTGACGGCGGCGTATGTGATAAAGCTGTTCGTGGCTCTATTCGTGGCCAGGCCCGCGCCCGGAATGCACCAGAAGGAAATCTATCTTTCGTGGACGAACACAATAGTCCTCACTCTGTCAGCACTAATCCTCCCTGTGATAGGGTTCTTCCCTGCTGAGACTGGCGACAAGATTTCGGCGTTAGGCTCGGCGTTCATGAGCGGCCCGGAGCATCATCACGCTGTGGAATATTTCTCGTTCGCGAATCTTGAGGGGGCGATCATCTCCGTAACAATCGGAGTCGCGGTGTACTTCCTGTTCATCCGGCGTTTGCTTCAGTCTGAGAGCGTGAAGGGCGAGGTTGTGTACTTGGACTTGTGGCCTGAGTGGCTGAACATCGAGAACGCTCTGTTCCGTCCCGTGATTGGGCTGGTGCTTCCGTTCGTCGGGTCATTGCTCGCGAAGGTTGTTGACCTCATCACCGCCGGGCCTGTCGAGTTCATGATTTCGCGCGCCTCCCGTGTGAAGTTCATCCGTCCGCCTGAAGATACGGATTTCGGGTACTATCAGGACGAGGGCAAAGCCGAGACTGCCGGGAATCTTCTGCCGTCGAGCCTGTCTTACGGGCTGATGACGTTTGCGGCTGGCTTGCTGTTCGTGATCGCCTTCATGATGACGTGAGGGGGGCTTTGCGGCCTTTCGTGGGATGCGGGAGGACGTCTGCTCACAGTGCGCTAATTTGCCGGATTTATTTTTTCCCGCTCATGCCCGATAATTAACACAAGCAATCACCCGGCATCTTAGTTAGAGAAGGAATGATACTGAATGATAATCAACAACAATCTTACAGCGTTATCTGCCCTTAACGTAACAAAAGCTACTGACAGCATGGTGAACAAGTCCGTTCAGCCTCTTGCTACTGGCCTCAAGGTAAATTCAGCCTCTGATGACGCGTCAGGACTTGCCATAAGCGAGAAGATGCGCTCACAGATCAAGGGCTATGATATGGCCGTCAAGAACGCTCAGGACGGTATATCTATGCTGAGGGTTGCTGAAGGTGCTTTGGGTGATACTAATGACCTTCTCCACAGGATGCGCGAGCTTTCAGTCCAGGCCGGCAATGACTCCCTGACCATGCAGGACAGGACTCACATTCAGGAAGAGCTTGACGGTCTCCGCGAACAGATCAACCACATATCAGACTACACTAACTTCAACACTAAACGCCTGCTTAACGGCGATTTGGGCGCGCTCTGGTCAACGGATGACTCAAAGCTCAAAGTGAGGGTGAAAGGCAGCCTTCTCACGATTGACGAGGAAGGAAGGACCGGGAACAGCGAGGCTAATTACAGGCTTGAAATCAGGTCAGATCCCGGTACTGCCCAGGTGCAGAAGGGAAACATCATGAGCGTAACTGAAACCATGCTTGTTGACGGCGACGACGAGGGAAGCAAGATAGAAGTCTATTACGACAAAGCATTATGGGAGATTGACCAGTTTTATGACTCTGAAGGCTCGTTCCTTGTTGAGGAACCCCAGAAGCTCACACTTATTCAGGGCGACGGGAAAACTGCAAGCGTCATGATTTACAGTGAAGACACATTGCAGGACACGGCCTCGAAGATCAACACTGCCATAGCTGACGGATTAGGGCAGGCTGTATACGCTGATGACGCGTACCAGTTTGCCGTGATTTCAGACGGGACAGGCAACACATCAGAGTCAGTACACACAAGATCTGCGATCTATGACGACACGGGAGCCTTGACGGGCTACGACATAAAGTCAACCCTGGTTGTCAGAAGCGCGGTGCAGGGCACGGAAGGCGAGATATATTTCGCGGGCAATGACGAGCTGATTCACGCATTCGGCCTCAACACGATCCAGGACTCTCAGGACGGGACGTTCAGCGTCTCAGTGTATGACGCTCACACGGGCGAGGCTGTTGTGTCAGACATGAGGATCACAGGCCATGAGCTGGGGGGCATAATCCACCCCAACATTGACGTTGATTTTGACCCTATGGCCGGGACTATGGCATCTTGGGACGAGGCAACAAAGCAGTACCTCATGACATCAACAGGGACTTACACAGCAAATATTCACCTGAGCAACAACGGCCTGACCTTCCAGACCGGGACAAATCAGGCTGAAACTTTCGGTGTACAGTTCGGGAATGTCTCGGCGGATATGCTAGGTGTTGACCGTGTGAACGTGATGACTAGGGAGCTTGCGGAAAAATCTGTATCATACATTGACGAGGCAATAGACAGCGTTGTGAAGCAGAGGACTCAAATCGTCTCATACGGCAACGCGCTGGAACACTCCGTAGCAAACCTCACAGTATCAGGCGAGAATCTCACAGCCTCACGCGGCCGCATAACTGATGCCGACTACGCGAAATCGACAATGAGATTCATAGAGTTCCAGATTCTGAGCCGGGCAGAAAATGCTATGCTGACACAGGCGAACCAGCAGCCGGAAGCAGTTTTCAGCCTCATCAACTCATAGCCTCCCGGAAAATTTCCCCCTGCTTCTCCGCGCCATGACAGACAGCAATATCAAAGCTCCTGCGATTCCTGACGCGTTACAGCCTGAGTAGCTCCCCTGAATCTCACCTGACACTTCAGCTCCTGCCCCGCTAGGTTTCACCGGCTCGCTGGATTCTTCCGGGGTATCTTCCCTGACTCTTGCCGTGATTACAGGCTCATACCTAACGCCACCTTCAAGCCATGCCGACACAACAACACTGTGATTTTCCGGGACTGTTATAGTCTCTTTTCCGTCAGAATCCTTGAACTCGTAAATTTCCCCGTCTGACTCGATTCCGTAAGGGAAAGAGTGCCACACTATATATGACCCTGCCGGAATGCCCGCGTCAATGCTCACAGGGAAATCATATTTTCCGTCAGCACTAACAGTAACAGCAGGCAAGACCGCCGCAGTAACATAATCCAGTTTTGCTCCGCCCGACACTCTCAGTGTGAAACGCCTCGATGCCTTTCCGCCCGTGTTGACAGCTGAGGCATTGAGCGAGAATCTTCCGGCTTTCTCCGGGACTCCTTCAAGGACACCTGACCTGCTGAAGCTGAGTCCTTCCGGGATTTTCCCGCGGAACTCCCACGTTATACCCTGCCCTCCTTCTGCCTTAAGCTCCGTCCTGTAGTCAACGCCCGTGAAGCCTTCAGGCAACAGTGATGTGATTATGCGGGGCTTCTTGGTTCTGATGCTGAATGATATTGCACGGGACGCACTGCCCTCGCTGTTTGAGGCGGTGAAGGTAATTTTCCCCTTGAAGTCTGCTGACGGTCTGCCGGAAATTTCGCCTGTCTCAGGATTCAGAGTCAGGCCTTCGGGGAGACGGTCTGCTTTCCATGTTACGGAATTTTTCCCGGAGGCTTTAAGGTTGAACGAGTAATCTTCTCCCGTGAATGCCTGCTTGAGTGATGATGTTGATATTCTCGGTATGTTCCTGGGTCTTGGCTTTGGGGCTGGCTTAGGGGCGGGCTTTGGCTTGGGAATGTCGCGGCTTGAGACTTTCAGGGCGAGTGAGGACGACGATTCCCCGGCGTCATTTGCGGCTGTTATGTTCACGGTGTAATCGCCGGGTCTGGCGGGTCTGCCTGAGATTTTCCCTGAGCTGTCGACCGTCAGGCCTTCAGGGAGTCCGGCGGCCATGATGACAGGAGCGGGCGAGTCGTTCATCTTAAGCGTGAAATCATATGAGGCATTAACGTTCGCTTCCGGGAGTGTCTCAGTAACAACAGCAGGCTTTGAGTCGGCAAAAATCTTGAGGGTGAAGACCTGTGAGGATTTCCCTGCGTTTGTCTCGGCTGTAACGTCGACGCTGAATGTACCGGATTCTGCAGGGCGGCCTGAAATTTTCCCGGCTGATGAGACGCTGAGGCCTTTGGGCAGTCCGTGTGCTGACCATTTCGCGCGGGGCTTGTCCGTCCTGAGGGTGTAGGAGTAATCCGCGCCCACGACTCCCGGCCACAATGAATTTCGCGAGATGTCCGGGGCACTGTCAGCAGTCTTCAGCGTCCAAGTTCCGGGAATGTCTATCTTCATGGGGGGGATCTGCGAGCCTGAATTTCCCCCTTCACGCCGGAAAATGACGGGCTGTCGTGAGTCTGGATAACTGAGGATGAGTGTATCGCCTGAGATTTCGAGGGTAGTAGTTGCGGGGGATGAGGCCTGAGAATCTCCGGGCAATATTGCTGTTATCGCGGCAAAAACTGCGAGGCTTAGGAGAACCTTGCGCATGAATTTTACGCCTTCACCTTGATTACTACCTTCCTGACTTTTTCCGGGCTGCTGACTGCGCACTTGGGCATGTGAGCTTCTTCCGGGATGACTATGATGAAGTCGCCTGCGTTGAGGAGGACTCTTCCGGCATTCTCTGGCTCACCGTAAAAATAGGTATCACGTTCCGGGTGTTCTTCTGTTACGGTGAGGCCGTTGAGAGGGCAGACTCCGAAATATTCGCGACCCTCGGCTACATATTGTATGTCGAAGTGTTCGTGATGGGACTCGAAACGGCATTCTGATTCTGGTTTTGTGGTGTAGGTCTGGATGTCGGCGGCAAGATCTGTGCCGGGTATGAGGTGCTTTCCGTCGGCGAGTGAATGAATGTCTGTGTCAGCGAGCCATTTCAGCCCGGCAATGAACTGGGGGGCAAGGTATGAGTATTTTCCGGCGAGATTTACGGGGCATGAGAGCATGATTATTCCTCCTTGATGATGGGTATGTGAGAATTATACAGTCAGAATTTGGCATTTTACAGCTGCATTTACAGCCGCAAAAATCACACCACTGATTCATTTCTCACAGTCTCAAAACAGAATCGGCCATGAAATTCCGAGAAGCTCAAAACGTTACTGGCTGCGTAATTTTGGGGACGCAGATTCTTCACTGGCTGAAAAATTCCGCACGAGTCGTTAGAATATTAGCATCCCAAAAACGGAGAACGAAATGACGGCCTTAATCGAAATCATCATTGACGGTGTAAAGAAGTTCGGCGGGGAAATCGTCGGGGGGATTCTGTTTGTTGCTGCGCTGTGGCTGTTTCCGAGTCTGAAGAGGCTGCTGAAGAAGGATGAAGTATCGTCTGAGGAAGCGAGGCAGAAGATTCTTGACGCGATTGAAGCAAACCGCAGGGAAGTTGAACGCCTGAAGGAAGAGCTGACCAGATCGGGAGCATCGGGGAAGCGTTCTGAGGCCGGGAAGGAGCTTGAGCAGAAACGCAGGGAAGAGGGACGCTTGAGGGAGGAGCTTGGTCGGCGTGAGGAGGCACTGAGGGCGGCTGAGGCAAGAAGACAGGAGGAGGCCAGGCGGTCAATTGAGGATGAACCGAGAGATGCTCGGGCACAGTTTAAGTTAGGCAAGAAGTATGATGATGCTGGGGATTTCGGGAAGGCTGTCAAATGGTATCGGCTGGCCGCTGAACAGGGACATCCTTTGGCGCAGTGCAATCTGGGGGCTATGTACCACAGCGGCAGGGGAGTGAGGCAGGATTATTCGGAAGCGGTGAAGTGGTATCGGCTGGCCTCTGAACAGGGACATACCGGGGCGCAATGCAGGCTGGGAGCTATGTACCACAGCGGCGAGGGAGTGAGGCGGGATTACGCCGAGGCGGTGAAGTGGTATCGTATGGCCGCAAAGCTGGGAGATATGTCTGCCCGGCGCAGGCTTGCGCGGCTCTGCGAAACATGGTGACACCCTGCTATAATTTCACCATCACACAAAATTTCACACGCAAGAAGGGATTCATAATAGACAGCTCACACTACTTTGACGAAATCGTGAACATCATCGAGAGACTCCGCGCACCCGGCGGCTGCCCGTGGGACCGCAAGCAGACCCTCGAAACCCTCCGCACCCCCATCACAGAGGAAGCCTATGAGCTGGCCGACGCAATCACCAAGCGCGACATGGCCGCAATCTGCGAGGAAGCCGGGGACTTACTGCTGCAGGTCGTGTTTGTTGCCTCAATCGCTCATGAACTGGGATCGTTCGACATGAAGGACGTTGTCAGGGGAATATGCGACAAGCTCATACGCCGTCATCCCCACGTTTTCGGGGACGTTAAGGCCGACAACAGCGACGAAGTCCTCCGCAACTGGGAGCGCATCAAGGCTGAGGAACGCGCAGAGAAACACGAAAGCACATCGATACTTGCCGGGATTCCTGACGGACTGCCCCCCCTCCTCAAGGCCAACAGGATTCAGGGCAAGGTGAAGCATGTCGGCTTTGACTGGCCGACGGGTGAAATCGAGCCCCTTTTCGCGAAACTCGACGAGGAAATTCACGAACTCAGGGACGCGGCAAGTGAGAACAACCCCGACCACATGGCCGAAGAACTCGGTGATGTCCTCTTCATGACGGTGAACATTGCCAGAAGGCTCAACGTTGACCCGGACGCGGCGTTGAACATGGTGTGCGGGAAATTCCGGCGGCGTTTCGGAATCATGGAGGAGCTTGCGCAGAGTGAGGGGAAAAATATTTCCGACTACACACTTGAGGAACTCGACTCTTTCTGGGACATCGCAAAGAAGAGACTCAGTGAGTCAGACACGGAGTCATAGCCTCACCTAGTCCCCGCTCTCCAGCTTGTATATCATAGGAACGGGGCATTGCTCCTTTTTCTGGCACTAGGAACAAACGTCTCATGTTGCTTCTCTCCCTGCTGATTTGGTCTTTACGCCGGAAAATAGGGTATAATACTGGCAGAATCCCATGACAACAGTAAGGAGAATAATTTATGGCAGGAGAGAAAAGAGTGCGTATCACTGAAGCCGGCCTACACTTGGCTCGTAAGAAGTTGCTTGTTGCCCTGCTCATGCTTCCCTTTGTTTTTGCTCCAGCATTTGCTGCAGAGAGCGAAGATTCCCTGCCGGATTTTGTTTTCACCCCAAAAGCTGAGACTCAAGAGGAAAAAGCATCAAGCGACATCCTCCCCGATTTCGATTCCACGCCGAAAGTAGAATACAAACTCCCCAATCCCGGCAACTTTTTCGGCGAAGCAAAAACGAAGCCTGACACAGCGGACTTTTCTTTCAGGGGCAAAATTTTTGACTGCTATGTGTACAAGCACATGGTCAACCGTGAAACCCAGCTGAAGCAGTACAGGGATGAGCTCGAAAGCAAGGGCTTTTCTTCCTATCCTGATGAAATATCCGGTGAGAGCGCGCTTGTGATAGTGAACGGTGAAAAAACTGCCTACCTGTTTATGGACTATAAAGGCAAGGGGTACTTCATGTTCATGCTTGAAAAGGGCTTTGAGATGGAAAAAGCTGTAGTGAGGGCCGTAACGCTGGACAAGGGGGACGTGATTTTGAACCTCAACGGCTCTGTGTATGAATATGAGAACAAGTCCATGAGCAACGCTCTGCACACTACTTGGGTTTATACTCCCGTGTTCGGAGGTATCTCCCTTACCGGAGGGATGTCTATTCGAGAAACTAAGATAATAACAACAGGCGAAGGCGATATAGAGTTCGCACTCCCACGTGACATAAAAACGGGCTATCACGAGCGGTTCAGTGCGCAGTCGGAGGCAGGGAGCATCAAACTTTTGTTGTTTGGTACGCTGTATTTTGGCGAAGAAACAGTTGAGGGTGATCCATATGATTTTCGTGATAACCGTACATACAATACAAACCTTATGAAGGGGAAGACTGATTATCTCAGCATAAAGGTTATCTACCGGGACGACCGCGAAATAAGGGGGTCAATGGAAGGGACATTTGAGGACGGCAAAACAAAAGCCAAGGTAGATTTCTGGCTTCCAATAAGGTAGAACAGTATAACTCACAGACATAAAAGCGTCTCCTGTCAATTTTCGGGAAACGCTTTTTCTTTACTGAGTAAAATCCACAAACACACATACAACCAACAGTTAAATAACCAAACATTTACGGTTCTTCATGCGGTAATAGTTGAAGCTGAAAATTTTACGGCGTTTTTTTGATAAAGAAAGTATAATACTGTCCAAATTCCACAATCACAAAAAGGAGAATATTTTTATGGCAGGAGAAAAGAGAGTACGTATCACTGAAACCGGCCTGCGCGACGCTCACCAGTCATTAATCGCGACAAGAATGCGGACTGATGACATGCTCCCCGTCCTCGAATACATGGATGCCGCGGGTTACTGGGCACTCGAAATGTGGGGTGGAGCTACGTTCGACTCGGCAATGAGATTCCTCGATGAAGACCCGTGGGAGAGACTCAGGACTATACGCTCAAGGGTCAAGAACGCAAAACTGCAGATGCTCCTTCGCGGTCAGAATCTCGTGGGCTACAGGCACTATGCAGATGACGTTGTGCGCGAGTTCGTCAAGAAGGCTGTCGGTAACGGTATAGACATCATCCGTTGCTTTGACGCTCTTAATGACTTGCGGAATGTTGAAGTCGCCGCCGACCAGGTCAAGAAAGAGGGCGCACACCTTCAGCTTTGCATGAGCTACACTCTTTCACCCGTCCACACGCTGGACTCTTTCTCAGGAATGGCAAAACGTATGCAGGAAATGGGCGCGGACTCAATCGCAATTAAGGACATGGCCGGACTGATCGGGCCGATGGACTGCGCAAAACTCGTTACCGCCATCAAGGAGAAAGTAGACATCCCTATAGAGCTTCACAGCCACTACACTACAGGACTGGCGAGCATGGCCTATCTTGCGGGAATCGAGGCGGGTGCGGAAATCGTCGACACAGCAATATCACCGTTCGCATTAGGCACAAGCCAGCCCCCGACCGAGTCAATCGTTGCGGCTCTCGCAGGCTCAGAGTATGACACGGGAATCGAGATAGAGAAGCTCCTTCCCATCACCAACCACTTCAAGAAGCTCCGTGAGAAGTACAAGGACTTGCTGCCGGAAATCGCAGGCGTTGACATCAACATTCTCCGCTACCAGATACCGGGCGGAATGTACTCCAACATGGTCAATCAGCTCCGCGAAATGAACGCACTCGACAAACTCGAAGCAGTGCTGAATGAAGTACCCGTTGTGCGTAAGGCTATGGGCTATCCTCCGCTCGTTACACCGTCAAGCCAGATGGTAGGAACTCAGGCAACCGTCAACGTGCTCAGAGGAAGGTGGAAGAGTTTCCCGAAAGAAATCCGGCAGTACTTCCTCGGCTACTACGGCCAGCCCCCCGCGCCGATGGACCCGGAAGTCCAGAAGCTCGCAATCGGGAATGAGGAGCCCATCACCTGCAGGCCCGGCGAGAAGATAGCCCCCGAAATGGAGCAGGCACGCAAGGACGCACAGCCTTGGATGACAGAGCCGGAAGACGCTCTGACATGGATAATGTTCCCGCAAGTCGCAAAGGACTTCCTGCCCAAGAAGTACGCGAGAGTCCACAAGCGCGACACAGGGCTTCAGTCTCAGGCATCACCAGAGGCATACCCGGCGTAACATCTCAGATGGATATTCCTTTGACGGGAGACAGCTTCACTCAGGCAAGACTTCTCGGCGTAAATGATGAGAATTTCCGGGCGATTGAGGCGCGTTATCCCGTAACATTGTCGGTCAGTAACGGGGTCGTTCACGTGAGCGGCCCTGATTCTGAACCCGTCAAAATTGCCGCAGCACTCATCCGCGAATTATCATCAGCCGCCGCAAAAGGCCACGAGATCCACACCGACGACATCCGCGCCGCTATGGACGCATTAGCAGAAGGCCGCGAGCTGAATCTCACCGCACTTTACTCCGAAATCATCTGCACCACCGCACGAGGCAAGCCCATACGCGCAAAAACCCCCGGTCAGCGCGCATACATCAAGGCAATCCGCGACAACTTCATACTGTTTGCCACAGGCCCGGCCGGGACAGGCAAGACATATCTCGCTGTCTGTGAGGCCGTCTCAATGCTCAAGGCCGGGAAGGTCAACAGAGTCGTTCTCGTCCGTCCTGCTGTCGAGGCCGGGGAGAGTCTGGGGTACTTGCCGGGAGACCTGCGCGAGAAGGTGGAGCCTTATGTGAGACCGCTGTATGATGCATTCTACGATTTGCTGTCGCCCGAAAAATTCCTGCGTTATGCGGACAAGGGGGTAATAGAGATTGCTCCGCTGGCATACATGAGGGGGAGGACGCTTAACGAGAGCTTCATTATTCTTGACGAGGCACAGAACACGACCCCCAAGCAGATGAAGATGTTTCTGACACGGCTCGGCTTCGGGTCTAAGGCGGTTGTTACGGGGGATATTACGCAGGTTGACCTTCCGGGAGCGTCGCAGTCAGGGCTGAAGAGCGTACGCGAGATTCTCGGCGGCATTAAGGGTATCGGCTTCATGGATCTCACACACGCTGATGTTGTGAGACACGAAATAGTACAGAAGATTGTGCAGGCTTATGCGCGTTACGAGGAGGGCAGGCCATGACGCGCAGAATCATTCCTTCAGAACGCGGCTTCTTACAGCGGATGGATTTTGCCGCTTTCGTGCAATACGCCGGGCCGATGATATTCCTTCTTGTCGCCGGGATTCTTACGGTCATCGCCCAGTGGGCCATACTTAACCAGCGCGGAGACAGCTTCAAGATAGGCAGCCCTGCTCCTGAGACTTACAGGGTCATAACGCAAATGCGCTACGACGACAGGGAGTCAGCCGAAAAACTCCGCTCTATGGTCAGAGAAAGCGTCGCTGGCGTAAATGTTCACGACTTCACGGCAAAAGCCCGGCTTCAGCGAAGGCTTGAGGCACTGCGAGATGTCCCTAATCTGCAGTCAGCAAAAAGCTCGCGTTACCTGTCAGCTTTCCCTGACGGACTCATCACAGCTATTCTCAGTCTGAATTACGAGGACAAAGCACGCATCATCAATTACGCCTACACAGCAGGAAGCGCGTACCTTGACCGACTGGAACGCGAGAAAGTCTACACGTCAAATGTACACCTCACGAACTCCATATTATGGGACGAAATCAACAGCTCCAAAGTCCCGGCCAATGACGCGAATTTTGTCTACCAGATACTTGCAGTCTTCGGCAATCTCAACATAAAGCAGGATGACACGCTTACGGAGCTTGTGAGGCAGTCAGCAGTAAACGAAGTCCCTACGATTGACCGCAAACTTGACCCCGGTGATGTCATAGTCAGTGCCGGCGAAGTCGTAACGGAACAGACTGCTATACTCCTCAGGCTTCAGGGCTATACGGAAAACGCTTTCCCTGTGAGGGAGATATTCTCGGTGATACTGTGCGTGTTCTCCCTGCCTTTGTGGCTGAACATTCTAAGCAGGGGCGCGGGTGAACATAAACCTGAGCTCAGGTGCACGGCCTTCATTGTGATCACCGCGTGGGTGTCCGAGACTCTTGCGGCGAAAATAGGGGTTTACGGCGCGGGAACTATGGCGGCGGCCTGCATATCCTTCCTCTGCATTGACGGCTACATGGCCTTCTGCGTTGCTGTCATAGCGTCGTCGTCAGGCGTGTTCATCATGACAGGGCAGGCTGTAACAAATATTATTCTCTTGGGCGTTCTTTCTGTCTTCACTGCCACGGCGGGCTTCTTCCTGATGAGGAATCTTGAATCGCGGCGGCAGGTGTCATACAGGATTGTTGTGATGGCTCTGATTCTTACGGCATTACGCATGAGCCTCCGTTTCTATCAGGGGACTCCTTACACTCTCGGAAGTTTCTGGCGGGGGGCATTGCTCTTCTTTGCGTTCGAAGCAGGGTCAGCACATGCCATGATGGGAATAATACAGTATTTCGAGGAATATCTAGGCACGCTGTCAATCATGAGCATACGGGAAATCAGCAACCCTTCAAGCCCTCTTCTGCGCGACTTACAGCAGCACGCGCCGGGAACGTATCAGCACAGCCTGACTATAGCAACACTGATTGAGGCTGTAGGAATGAAACTCGGAATGGACACAAACCTTCTCCGGGCGGGAGCGTATTACCACGACATAGGCAAGCTGAGGAAGCCGGAATATTTCGTCGAGAACCAGGGAGGCGGCAAGAACATTCACGACACAATGTCGCCTATGTTAAGCTCGCTTGCGATAATCTCACACGTGAACGACGGATTAGAACTCGCGTATGAGGCTCATCTTCCGCGCAGGATAAGGGACTTCATAGCCGAGCATCACGGAGACACATCAACCCGCTACTTCTACAACAAGGCTGTATCACTCGGCGAAAATGTCGACTGGTGGCAGTTCTGTTACCCCGGACCTAAGCCGCAGTCAAGAGAGACAGCACTTCTCATGATTACGGACTCTGTTGAGGCAGCTGTGAGGGCGGCGAATATACGCGAGCTTGAGCAGGACGACTCAAACGAGGGAAAAGGCCAAGCGGTCAGCAAGATCGAGAAGATAGTGAACCAGGTCATCCATAGCAAAATCAACGAAAACCAATTCGACAACGTAGCCTTCACCATGAGGGATTTTGCGGTGATAAAGCGGACGTTAATATCAGTCTTGCAGTCAATGTACCACACGCGCAAGGTCAAGAAAATCGAGCGCAGGAAGACTGACAGCAGGAAATAATCACGAAAGGTGTAATAATACTTGAAGTTATCAGTAACAGTAGATGCCCCTGACGATTCATCAGACGGCAACAGTACAGCGAACCCGAATTTTTTTGCCCGCCCCGAAATATCACAAGTCCTTGAAGAATATCTGCGTGAGCTTCTCCCGGCCTCAGAGAAATACGCCGCGGCTGAAGTCTCACTTACCTTCATGAGTCCCGAAGAAATACGCGTACTCAACAGCGATTACCGGGATGCTGACGAGGCAACTGACGTTCTTTCTTTCCCGATGATTGACGACATGGCCGGACTTCCCGCAGGAATGCCCCTCATGCTCGGCGACATAGTGATATGCCCGGAGGAAACCGCCCGACTTCACCCGGAACTCTCACAGAACGAGGCTATGTGCCTGATGATTGCGCACTCGTTCCTTCACCTTCTTGGATGGGATCATGACACGGAGGAGTCAGAAGCGGCCATGTGGGAGAAACAGGCGGAAATCTCCCGGAAATTGCTGGAGGTGCTTGACTGATGGGGGGAGTAATCGCGGGATTTGTTGCGCTGTTCCTTCTGTCGGCGTTCTTCAGCGGGGCGGAAACCTCAATAACAGCAACAGGCACAGGGAAATTGCGCACTCTTCAGGAGACGGGGAAATATCGTTTTCTCAACTCAACGTTTCAGTGGCTCATTGATGACACGCAGGAGGCTCTTACGGTCTGCCTTATCTCGAACAATGTCGTGAACATCTCGCTGTCAGCCCTTGCCTCAAGCATAGCCCTTGGGATATTCGGAGCCGGTGCGCTTGTTGTTGTTGTGCCTGTGATGACGGTGCTTATAGTGATATTCGGCGAGATTCTGCCCAAGAGTGCCGCTATGGTTTACGCCGAGCATGTCCTGATATTTGCCGCGCCGATATTGAGGGTGCTCGCGCTTCTGATTTCGCCCGTCGCATGGGTCATGAAGAAATGTGTAACGGCAATCGGCTTCCTTCTTCACATAAATCTTGGGACACAGCAAGTTTTTGTTACGCGTGATGAGATAGAGCAGTTCGTGAAGATAGGCGAGGAGTCGGGAGCTTTGGAGGCCAGTGAGCGGAGGATGATTGACGGGATAATTGACTTTGACGAGACGAGAGTCCACGAGATCATGATACCGCGCACGGACATGACGGCAATTGAGGCTGATGCGACATTAGGCGATGCTGTAAGGACGTTCATAGATGAGGGACATTCTAGGCTGCCTGTGTACGAGGAAAGCCCGGACAACATAGTCGGAATACTCTACGTGAAGGACACCCTCAAGAATCTCAGCGAGGGGAATTTGTCGGCGGGAGTCAGGGACTTGCTGAGGAAGCCTATCTTTGTGCCTGAGACTATAAGGACGGCTGAACTTCTGGAGAACATGAGGCGCGAGCACATCCACATAGCAATCATCGTTGACGAATACGGCGGAGTCGCAGGCATTGTAACAATGGAGGACATACTAGAGCAGATAGTAGGCGAGATTCAGGACGAATACGACGAGGAAGCCCCAGAAATTCAGAAACTCGATGACGGGTCATATATGGTGCAGGGAATGATGAGCCTTGACGCGCTGAATGACGAATTAGGGACGGACTTCCACAGCGACGACGCGGAGACAATCGGGGGGCTTGTGCTGATATTGTCGGGGAGTTTCCCGGAAGAAGGTGAGATATTCCGCTATGAGGGCTGGACGATGAAAGTAGCAGGCCTCGAAGACCACAGGATAACGCTGCTGAACCTGTCGAAACAGGAGGAAGGACTCCCGGAATAGCAGGGCAGGCTGTGGTATAATGCGTTAAATTCCAACGTTAAGCGAAAAAAATTTCAGCAGAAGGAGTGTAGACAGGATGCAATTCGGCGGCTATAATCGAGGCCACGAAGCTACGAAGCCACGTCTAGCTATGCCCTGATTCATGCTGAGATAACGAATATAGAGACCAGCGTCCCCATGCTTGGGAGGAATCCTGAGCGCGGGGGCGATTTTTTGTGTCGGAAGGAGATATTCAGCATGGTCAAAAAGTCGTTAGCGTGTTTGTTGTTATTGGTGTCATTTGCGCCGGGAGCTTGGGCAGAGTCTCACATCTGGTTCACCCACGCGTCTGTCACGGGCATGAATGACGGCAAGGCGGACTTCTCTGATGCGAGGTTCAGCAATGTATTCTTCTCGGTCGTAACAGATATTCCCGTAACGAAGGAATCAGCCCAAATCACCGGGAGCATGACTCTTTCGGGCGGCAGTTATTCATTCTGGAACGGCACGGAGCTTCAGAAGGTCTCAGGGACTCCCATGACGTACACCATTGCGCTTGAGAATGGTGTGGAGGCAAGAAGCGACGCACCCTATGAGCCATTCACCGAACTCAGCTGCTCGCGGCGCGGCGATTTCCGGGCTGGCACTGAGGCGGACAGCGGGCTTAAGGGCGTGAATGTCAGCTGGAATTTCCCGGACAAGCCCGACTACAACGGAACGTTCACTTTCCCGGACATGATGACGACTCAGGAGCAGTTAGAGTCCTGCGTCCTGTATTTCGAGTACATACGCTCAGGGGAAGACGTAACGGGCATAAACTGGCGCATCGTGAAAGCATCTGACACGGCTACACCAGTGCCGCAGGATTTCGACATGGGACTCTATGTGTTCGGATGTGTGGGACTATGGCGAGAACAAAATCCTGACAGCTAGGCCGGGCATTCGGGTTGAGGCAGGGCAGACTCCCGAAGGGACGTACACATTCGGCAGCCCCATAAAGGAGTCGGACATATGCCAGATAATGACCCGGCTTTACACTTACCGCAACTCAGGCGAGGAGATTTACACCTAGTACTACAACTCTCAGCCCGCCCCTGATACGTCCTTGTGGAGCGACCACAGTTCAAGAGCCTCACTCGTGGACGGCAAATCCGACTACAGCGGCGCGAAATTCTCCCACCTTCTCCTCAGCATCATAGAGGACAGCAGGGTAAAGGCTGAAGCCAAACACTTCACGGACGCAGGAAGGGTTACTATTCCGGGCGGAGGGTACACGCTGGGGGATTTCGAGACAGGCGGGACTCTCAGCACTGTAACAGGAGACATTGAGCTTAAGCTGAGAAAAATGAAGTACGAGAAGCCGGAAGCTGAGGTTATACGCTTCGAGGATGAGGACGTAATAACAGGCAGCACGCCTCTTCCTTGGGATGAGGAAGCCACAGGAAATACAGGAAGCAGCATGTTCAGCCTGTTCTAGCCCAACACAAAAAAATTCCCCCCGGCGCAAAACCGAGGGGATTAATTCTTCTCTCACTTCTCGATCTTCATGCAGTATCCTGTAACCGTCAGCACATATTCATCCGCCTCACGCTCGGAGACATTCTCCCCGGCCTGTGAGATTCTCGCGGGCGAACATGACCCGTCAGCGTAGAAATATATCACTTCAGGCTCGAACCTCCAGCCGCCATCCTCCGGGAGATTCCTCATCTTCACGTTCTGCCACTCAAGCACAACAGGCTTCATTTTGTCCGTCCCAAGAAACGCGCTCAGGCTGTCATCCGGCTCTTCCTTCTGCCTCAGAGCTTCAGCCACAATCACGCCCCTTTTCGTCGACACGCTTTCAGGCTTCACCGACAGCCTCACGGGAGTCCCGGAAAGCGCCAAGTCCCCCGCTTCTTCTATAGCCCGCTGGAGAATTGCGGATGACGGCTCAAAGTAGAACGAGATCCGCGGGAGCATGACCGAGGCCAGCACTCCCACGATTGACAGGACGAGCAGGATTTCTACGAGTGTGAATGCCTGGCGACTAGTCCTCGTTTGTGATGTCGGCATTGACTCCTTCCCCGCCCTCTTCGCCGTCAGGGCCGTAGCTCATGATGGTGATTCTGCCGTTGTTGTTGCGGTAGACGTAGGGGTTGCCCCACGGGTCTTCGGGAAGTTTCTTCATGTAGCCGCCTTCAGCGTAACGTTTCGGGACGGGTGATGTTGTCGGGGCTGTCACGAGAGCTTCAAGTCCCTGCTGTGTTGTGGGGTAGAAGCCGTTGTGCATCCTGTACATTTCTAGAGCGTCCTCAATTGAGCGTATCTGTGTTGCGGCTGTTGTGCGCTGTGCTTCCGCTACCTGGGGGCCGATTCTTGGGACGACTAGGGCGGCAAGCAGTCCGAGAATCACAACGACAACCATAATCTCAATCAGCGTGAATCCTGAGCGGCGCACTGACATTAACCTTCTTGCTTTCATGAATGATGCCTCCTTTGTTTGCTGAGACTACATTATAATATACGCATCGCAAGGAGATGAAGTGAATTTAAGGGTTTACTATGACTTCCAGATATTCGTGTCCCAGAAGTACGGCGGAATCTCACGGTATTTCTTCGAGCTTTCCTCGCGGCTGGGAAGCATGGGCGTTGATGTCAGGATGGGCTGCCTCAATAGCGTCAACTGGTATTTCCGCGAGCAGCTTGGCATGAGGAGCTACAGCAGCAACAGTACTATAAGGGGTATTCAGGTTCGCACGCAAGGGCGCATCTTCGGTATCCTCAACAGGATAAAGGCTCTCCATGACATGAAGGCCTGCGACATTGTCCACCCGACATACTATAACCCCTACCTTCTCGGACGTACAAAGTGCAAGATTGTCCTGACCGTCTACGACATGATTCACGAGCTTTACCGCGATACATACTTCAGCGGCGACAAGAAGACAATTCCCCATAAGAGTAGGATGATACAGTCAGCAGACAGGATCATAGCCATATCCGGGTCGACAAAGCGGGACATCCTGCGATTCTTTCCTGAGACTGACCCGGCGAAAATCTCGGTCGTACACCTTGGAGCATCGATGCCCGCGGTAGATGAAAGCCTGCCTTCCCCGGCTGAGGTCGATTACGTCCTGTTTGTCGGGAGCAGAGGGGGCTACAAGAACTTCCTGCGTTTCGTTGAGGCAATGCGCCCTGTCCTTGAGGCGCGGAAGGATATTTGCGTGTTATGCATAGGGGGAGGGGGGTTCACAGCAAGTGAGCTTGAAGCAATCGGCAGTCTGAGATCCCGCTACTGTCAGGCCTCAGCGGATGATGAGACCCTCGCCAGAGCCTATGCCCACGCATTATGCTTCGTCTTCCCCTCAGAGTATGAGGGCTTCGGAATACCACTCCTTGAATCTTTCGCGTGCAACTGCCCGTTAGTCTGCGCAAAATCCAGCTCGTTCCCTGAAGTTGCAGGGGGCGCGGCGGAATATTTTGACCCTCTCAGTGTCGACGAAATGAGCGCGGCAATTCTTCGTGTTGTTGATGATGAGTCTTTGCGCGCAAAGATGAGGAAGGCTGGGCGCGAGCGTCTTGGACTCTTCAGCTGGGACAAAACCGCCCGTGAGACCCTCGCTGTCTATGAGGCCTGCTTGTCATGAAGAAGGCACTGATTTTCGGGTGCGGGGGATTTGTTGGGGCTTACCTTGCCGATGAATTGTCATCTCACGGTTACGAGGTGTTCGGGACTGACATAATGCCAGACATAGCATCACGCCGGGACTTCAGCGGGTATACCAGCCTCGACATGCTTGACGCTGAAGGAGCACTTGACCTTGTAGGGAGCGTGTCGCCCGATTACATCATCAACCTTGCGGCGGTAAGCTCAGTGGGCGACTCGTGGAGCATTCCGCAGAAGGCCGTTGCCGTGAACGTGAACGGGACGCTGAATATCCTTGAGGCGGTGAGGAAGCTCGGACTGAAGGCGCGCATACTCCTCATAGGGTCGAGCGAGGAATACGCTGTGTCAGACGCTCAGATTTCGGAGGACTGGCCGCTGTCAGCAAGCAACCCTTACGGCATCACCAAGATAGCGCAGGAGAATTTCGCCGAGATTTACCGGGAGTCTTGCGGCATGGACATAATCAGCACGAGGACGTTCAACCACACCGGGAGGGGGCAGCCTGAGAAGTTCGTGATACCTTCATTCGTGAGGCAGGCGGCGGAAATCCATAAGTCGGGCGGCAACGGGAAAATTTTTGTCGGCAACTTGTCGGCGAGAAGGGACTTCGGGGATGTGAGGGACATGGTTTCGGCTTACAGGATGATACTTGAGAGTGATACGCGGGAAAAGGTCTTCAACGTCGGGAGCGGGGTATGCAGGAGTCTTGATGAGATTCTGGGGTATATAGCTTCTCTTGTTGACGGGGATGTTGAGGTTGTTGTGTCGCCTGACAAGATGAGGCCTCTCGACAATCCCGTGATATGGTGCGACAACTCGCGCCTTCGCTCACAGACGGGCTGGAGTCCGAAGTACACGGTTTTCGACGCGATACGGGGAATGTTCGCCTCAATGACTGAGTGAGCATCCCCCGCTCCTCACTTCACGATTCCAGCAAGGTCAAACACCGGGGTCAATATCGCCAGCACTATGAAGCCTACGCTGAATCCCAGTGTCAGCACCATTATCGGCTCCATCAGCGTGGAAAGCCTCTCCATTCTCGTCTGGGCGATCTCCCTTGCCTGGTCTGATACGTTCGTGAGGGACTCGGCCAGTTCCCCGCCCATTTCCCCGACACGGACAACAGCAACAGTCTCTTCCGGCATTCCTATTCTCTCAAGAGCACGGTCGAACCTGTGTCCTGCCTTGACCATTTCCGCCGCGTCAAGCCATCTCTGGCTCTTCACGTCCATCGACGAGGCCATCCTGAGAGCCTGCACAAGCGGGATGCCTGACTTGAGGAGGGTGCTTATGTGGGACATAACGAGGGCTAAATTGAGCTGGTCAGTTATCCCCCGCATGAAAGGGAGCGTGAGCTTGCGGCCTGTCCGCTTCATCCACAGCCACACTATGAGCAGTCCCAGCAGGAGCCACAAGCCGTAATTGCTGAGGAAGTCCGACATCCCGATAAGTATCCTCGTGGGAAGGGGAAGCTGCTGGTGCATGTCCTCGAATAATTCTGAGATTTTCGGCACAACGTAAGTCAGCATGAACGACACGACTCCGATTCCTACGACGGCCATCACGATTGGGTAGGTCATCGCGCCGCGTATCTTGCGCTTCAGGTCGTCTTCGAGCTTGAACTCGTCAGCGGCTTCATTGAGGACTGAGACGAGAGTCCCGGACTGTTCCCCCGACTCGGCCACGCGCCACAAACTTTCACGGAACGCCCCCGATTCGGCAAGAGCTGTGTGGAACTTGCGCCCCCCCTCAACCTCAGCAAGCAGCTTCTCCATGACGGGCTTCATGTTGCGGTCCCTTGCCTGTCTGGACATTATGCGGAGGCAGTCAGCAAGCGGCAATCCTGACTTGAGGTAGGAGGCAAGACTCCGGCAGAAGAATATGTGCTGGTCTAACGGAAGGAGCTTGATTTTTGCGGACTTCCCGGCTTTCTTGTCCTCGGCGACTTTCACGTCAACAACGACAATTCCGCGCTCGGTGAGACGGTCGACAGCCTGAATCGATGAGCCTGCTTCTATTGTGCCTTTGGTTGACTTGCCTTTAGCGTCGTAGCCTGAGTATGAGAAGTAGGGCATCACTGGCTCTCCTGGCTGAACACGGTTTTTATCTCAAGCCCTGATATTCTCCAGTCGTTATTGCTGACCTCATTTCTGCGGACTGAGCAGTGAAGCAGCTCTATCGACGTAAGAAGCTGGGGGCTGGCTTTCCTCTTGTACATCACATAAAGGTAGCACTGAATATCAGCCGCGCATGATGAGCTGAACCTGAAAATCATTCCGCCCGGTATATGGTGGATAAAGTCAAACTGTGTCAGGTGAATCTGGTAGATTTCCGCGACATCCTTGACGCTGCTGACATGTTTTGAGAAGGGAAACTTCATGCTGACTTTCTCCGCGAAGAAACGCCCCAAATCCCGGACGTTGAAATTCTTTTCCTCGACGCACATAAGGTAGCTGTTTATGAGTTCCGTGATGCTCTGTTTCGCGATAAATTCTTCAAGGGTTTTCTCATCAACCATCGTGCAACCTCCCGCCTCCTTAGTCCTCGCCCGCAACCCTCGTAAGCTCATCCGGCGATGTGAGTCCTGACTGCACCGCCGACATCCCGATTTCCCACAAGGTCTTGAAGCCCGACTCCCTTGCAATGTCCCTGAGCTTCGATGCCGCCGCACCAGCAACAAACGCCTCCTGTATTGCCTCGTTGATGACGAACTGCTCATACAGTCCCACGCGCCCCCTGTACCCTGTGTTGTGGCAGTGTGTGCACCCTACAGGAGCAAACGCCCGAGTGAGTCCCTGCTTTGCCATCATGGCCGGGGGGGTGATCTCGCGCCTGCAATGAGGGCATAACCTGCGTGCGAGTCTCTGCGCGACCGTCCCAATCATGCATGACGCGGCAAGATACGGCTCAATCCCCATGTCAACGAGTCGGATTATCGCGCTGATTGAGTCGTTGGTGTGCAATGTCGACAGCACAAGATGCCCCGTCAGTGATGCCTGGACTCCGATGTGGGCGGTCTCAAAGTCTCGCATCTCTCCTATCATCACTATGTCCGGGTCCTG
Organism: Synergistaceae bacterium; assembly: GCA_017448795.1. Classification (GTDB taxonomy): domain Bacteria; phylum Synergistota; class Synergistia; order Synergistales; family Aminobacteriaceae; genus JAFUXM01. The sequence goes on from JAFSKV010000020.1 coordinate 71,771, forward strand.
CCTCAATATTGAGCGGAGGGCAGAAGCGAATGTTACCCCTGCTTTCTCGTTCACCTGAATCTGCGACACTCCGGGCAATGCGTACTCTACCGGGTCTTCTACTGTGATGATGTTGACTTGTGGGCTTGCCAGTGCCTGCAAGATAGCGTAGAGGCTTGTGGACTTTCCTGAACCTGTCGGCCCGGTGAACAGTATCATTCCGTGAGGGTGGTGGATAAGCTCGTTCATGATACTGCGCTCGCGTTCCTCCATGCCCAAGTCAGCAAGAGTCAGCAGGCCGTGCCCCTTGTCTAGGAGTCTCATTGCTATTCTCTCGCCGTATTGTGTTGGGACGAGTCCGACTCTCACATCAACCGCCCTGTCTCCTACCGTGATTCCTATTCGTCCGTCCTGGGGCGCCATGTGCTCGGCGATGTCCATCCTGCTCATGACCTTGATGCGGCTCGTCAGTGGGGCTTGGTTCGAGCGGGGAAGCCTCAGCCTGTCCTGTAATACTCCGTCAATCCGAAACCGTATCAGCACCTCGTCCTCGTAAGGCTCAACGTGAATATCTGTCGCCCTCTGCCTCAATGCGTCAACAAACAGCCCGTTCACCAAGCGTATAACAGGAACGTCAACAGAGTCACTCAATACATCCTCGCGTGTCAGGTCGTCAATATCGTCAATGCCCTCGATATTTTTGGCCGCCTCGTCCGCCGCAACGCTCCTCAAATCGTAGAGGGTGCGCAGAAGGTCGCCGATTTCCTTGTCGTCCCTTATCTCCAAGTCAACAGGAAACCCAAGCGCGACCCCGAGCATCTGAGCCTTGGGCCACGCGTCAAAATCAACAGCGCCGACAATCATAACGCCGTCCTCTATTCTGAGCGGGACAATGCGCGCCTGCCTCAGGATATCCAGCCCCATACCGTCAGGCAGGAGACTGGACACTTCTTTTGCTTCAGGCAGAGGCGGAAGGGGCTTCGCTGGTTCTGGTGAAGGGAGTTCGGGTTCAGTGAATGTGTCTGAAGATTTCTCCAGTGTTACGGGTTCGGCCATGTCTCTATTTCCTCCGAAGGCTCTTCTGGTAAAGCTCACGGAAGCGGATGTCAATGTCAGCCTCGACCGGGCTTATGTCAACACTGAGAAGCTCGCGCCTCGCCTGCTCTGGCATTAACGCCTCAAATCCCAAGTCATCGGAGTCAACATAGCGAGATGCAAAGCCTGACGACGCGACAGTAGCCCGCCTCATATCCGCAGGGTTCTCGATAATCTGAGGAGTGAGGAAAATCACAAAGTCTATCTTCTCCTTCTCCTTTGAGATGTTCTTGAACAGCCCGCCGATCAGCGGTATGTATGACAGACCGGGAACACGCCTGCTTAGTGAGCGTTCCGTCTCCTTGATCATGCCGCCCAGAATTATTGTCTCACCGTCCCCCACAACTACGGACGTAACAACTTCGCGCTTTGACGTGCGTGGGGTAGGGTCTCCCGCCGCTGTGAGAACGTCCTCTGTCGTCTGCTTGATGTCCATTGCTACAAGGTTGCCGCTTCTTATGTGGGGGGTTACTGTGAGGGTAAGGCCTGTGTCCTTGTAGTCAAAGTTGCTTTGAACTGCTGAAGGGTTGCTCAGGTCTGACGTTGCCCCCTTAAGCACCGGGATAACCTGCCCGACCTGGAACGAGCTCTCCTTGTTGTCGGTACACATCAGGCGCGGGACTGACAGGACGTTCACGGCGTTGTACTTCTTCAGCATGTTGATTGTAGCGTACATGAGAGCCATCGGGTTGTAGTTTGTTACTGTGTAGGTTGAGCCGCCGCGTTCTAACAGCTCTTCACGCTTGGACAGGTCATTGAACCACGTCATGAAGGTTGAGGGTACGGAGCTTTCACCGAGTGCCATATTCCCGCCTATGAGAAGGTCATCGAACATCATGCCGCCGACAACGTTCCAGTCTATTCCGTTGTTCTCAAGGTTGGTTACGTTGATTTCCGCGATGAAGCCGCGCAGTAAAATCTGTTTGGGCTGAACGTCAATCGCGTCAAGAATCGGCACGAGCGAGTCGAACTGTCTTTGTGTTGCCGCAAAAATCAGACTGTTAGTCGCCACGTCAGGGACAACTGTAGCCGGGAATTTCGCCGCGTCAGCACCCAGCATTGTAGCTGTTGAGGCTAATACTTTTGCCACCTGTTCACTTGCGGCTGTAGCGTCAATGTTCTTGAGCTTGTAGATGTGAAAGTCCCCTATCTTGCTGTCAACGTCAAGATCCTTGATGACCCTTGCGGCCCGGTCAACAGCTGCGGTTGTGCCGACAACGATAATCTTCTTGCTTGGAGCGTCGGCTATTGCGTTGAGTCCCTGAAGAGGCCCCTGGGCTCCTGCTATTGCGTTGAGCTGTGCGGCTACTGTGGCAGGGTCTCCATATTTCAGTTCGAACGTCCGGGTGATTCGCGCGCTCTGTGCTGTGTCCATGCGGCGTATAAGCTCCATGCCTTTGCGGACATCTGTAGCCCGTCCCTGAAGAAGAACATTCCTTCCGTTGCCTACAGGAAGTGCCACGAGAGCAGGCCCGAATACCGGCTGTATCGCCTGCACTATGCTTTCAGCCGTAACGTAATCTATCGGCACTATGTAGGTTACTGTCTCCTCGCCGAAGCCGGGGCCTGAACGCCCGCTGAACACATTAGGCGAAGGACTGACTCCTCCCTGCCTCACTATAGAGTAGCTGCCCATGTTCTGAAGCGAGAAGTTGTACATCTGGAGAGTCGACAGCATTATTTCACGCGACTCACGGACTGTTACGGGCTTGGGTGATATTATCGTTATCTTGCTGTTGATGTTGGGAGGGACAATGATATTTTCCTGCAACACTTCCGACATGAAACGCATGAACCTCACCAAGTCCATATCTTTGAAGTTGAACTGAACCAGCCCGGAACGCCTCATTTCCTGCGCTGCCTCAATGAGATTCTGCTCTTCCTCCGCGCTCATAGCCGCACCTGCCCCCGACTGAGGCGGCGGAGTCTGAGTCGTCGTGGTAGTCTGCACACGCCTTGTAGCTCCCTCAGCTCCTGATGCTACGGCGAGCGTCAATGTCAATATGTATAGTGATCTCTTGAAGTCCAAACCTTGAACATCCCCCGGTAAGTAAAATTAATGATATTGTAACAAACTTTCATTCTGAAACGTAAATAACAGCTGTCCTCCCGTCCTCTGTTGTCACTGTCACTTTCCTGTACTTAAGCTCGTAGTCCTCAACAGGGATTGACTCATCGTCAGCCTTCCATGAAAATCCCTTGTCATCATCCTTGCCGCTTGAGGGCATATCAGCGTCTGTCCTGAAACGCAACCACACTTCCTGAGCCGCCGCTATAAGCTCCCTCTCTCCCTGAACCTCGCCGAGAAGCCTGTATGACATCGCTATAAGCCGGAAGCCCGCCGTTATGACAAGCCCGGCTACAGCAGTCGCAACAAGTACCTCCATCAGCGTAAAGCCTGAATGCCTCCTCATCACTTCACCGTGTAATGCAGTGCCTTGTTCTCACCGCCCCGGATTATCTCAACGTCAAAACTTGGGCTGTTCATCAGGGAATCTAACGCGCCTGCTATGTCCTCCAACTTCATCAAGGGGATTCCGTTGACTGATTTTATTACATCACCGATCCTGACCCCGAGTCTCCTGAGAAGGCTTTCATTCTGTAACCATTGTATTTTGAGGCCGCCTGTTTTCTCGTCGGGGCACAGACGTACCTTCTTGAGCTCGTCAAAAGGATTCCGCAGTGAAGCCCGCACTTCCTCAAGGCTTATTTTTCCGTTGCCAGGCAGGGGCTGCTTGTCCGCCGAATAAGTAACTGTGTACATGTTACTGTCATACTTCACTACAGCGTACTTAAGAGCAATCCTTTCATCTCCGCGCAGAAGCTCAATGTCAAAACGCTCGCGCTTCATCAGGGAGTTTATAGCAGTTTGCAGGCCGTCCATTGCTGAAAGTCTGCCGCCGTTCACCGACATTATAATATCGTTGCGCTTAAGCCCAATTTCCGCGAAAAACCTATCGCTCATCATCCACACGATGATCAAACCGTCTTTCTTCCGGTCAAACCGAAGTCTGATGCCCAGCATCTCATAAGCTGTGTTTCTCAGGAAATAATCCATAGTCGAGGCCGGGATGATGCCTTCTTCCCCGTTAGGAACGGCAGGTTTCACGACCATGTCGAATATTCGCGTGTAGTAGGCTGAATTTTTGCCTCCTGTGTCCTCAGTCTGTGAGTTTGAGTAATGTGAGAAGCTGGAATTTCTCAGGGCTTTCATCAGGATTTCGCGCGCCCTTTCAAGAGTTACGGGGCCGGCGGTGAACACTGACACATACGAGTTGCGGTTTATGTCGGACGAAAGCACAATATCTTCACTAAGAAGCTCCGACATGAAACGTGCGAACCTCACAATGTCCATATCCTTGATGTTGAACTGCACCAAGCCCCGGCTTCTCATGGAACGGGCAGCCTCCGTCACCGCGTCATTATGGTCATCCGCCCAAGCGCAAACACACAACATCACTACAAGAAACACCGCCAGCATCATACGTTTCATTTCCTCATTCCTCCTTCTTCACTTCACCACATAGCGCAGGGCCGTGTTCTCCCCGCCCCGTGTTACTTCCACATCAAAACGCTCGCTGGTTATAAGGGAGTTCATAGAGTTGGCTATATCCCCCATGTTCGTGAAAGGAATCCCGTTGACTGACCTTATCACATCGCCGCGTTGGACTCCCAGACGTTTAAGGAGGCTGTCATTCTGTATCCACTGGACTTCAAGGCCGCCTGCTTTATCGTTTGGGCGCAGACGTATTCTCTTGAGTTCGTCAAAAGGATTCTGCACGAGGTTGCTGACAAGTTCGCTGGGAATCTGGCCTTCCTGTGAGCCTGGCACTGCCGCTACAATGTTGCCGGTTTGCTTCGGGGGTTCAGGGGCTGGTGCTGCTGCTCTGGGCGCGGGGGCGGTCTTGGGGGCTTCGGGCTTCTTTTCTGCGGCGGGGGAAGGGCCGTAGATGATGTATTTTGTTACGGGATTCTCATTTCCCTTCCTCAGCATAATATCTCCGTAATTCACGGCTATCAGCTTGTATGTGTCTATGTTCCTGCCGATCAGCACAAGTTTCAGCTCATTCTTCACGTCAACCCATGCCCCTATTCCCGGCAGAGTCCCGCGCAGTATCACATCATCAAGCGTAGTGTCCGGCGGCTTGGGCGTGTCGTCAGTTTTCGGAGGAGGAGGAGCAGCAGGAGTGTCCGGCTTTCTCGGCGAGACTCTGAAAGGGTTTGACGCAAGAAATCCGTCGAGGCCTCTTCTGTCATTCACGGAAATTTCTTCGGCGTGCCCTCCTGTTACTGCTGAGTTGGTCATCCCGTTATCCCCGGCAAGAAGCTCAAGCCCGTATCCCAGCCCCGCATCTGCCAGCCTTCCGAAAGCAAACCCGAGTACAACAGGCAGAGCCAGCTTCCACAAGGCATATATCTTCCCGCTGTCCGCTTCACCAGAATTGCCGCGCACTGTCTTAAACCTAGAGAATATTCCCATCATTTCCTCCTAAGATACCATCTGTCTCCTTCCTGCACTAAAGGCAGAAGATTCCTCAATACCCCCATGTTCTGCGAAAAAGTTTCGGGAACATCAAGCCTGGCTTCCGCGTGCCCTATCCTCATGGCCGACGTGTCTATAGTCATGTAGCCGTTGAGTGAGAAGTCGCCGTTTGTCCTCAAGTTCTCAAGAAGCACCTCACGCCCAGCAGTCAGAAGAAAACCTCCGTCCCCGAAGTTCATCGTCTGCCCAAGCCTTACGCTCCCTCCCCTGAATGTTATATCGCAGACGGGCGCAAGGCTGAGAATGCTTGAGAGGAATGCAGGCCTAACTGTTACAGAACCAAGTGAAATCTCAACCATCCCGGAAAGCGTTAGGTTGTCCACTGTGAAGCCCCCTTCTGCCCTCGACACATCGGAGTAATTCAGCCTCATGCCCCGCTGTTGAAGGATGCTCTGAGCCGCTGACACCGCGAATTTCCCGGCCTCCCTCCACGGAATGAACATGTAAAGTGCCAGAACAAACCCGGCCATGAACAACAATATTTTTGCCGCCGCTATGAAAATTCGCTTCATCATCAATTCACCGGCCCTATTATAGCCGAGACTGTGAAAAGTCTTTCCTTCCCGGCAGGAAGCGCGCGTATCTCCGCCGCATTGAACCTGACACCTCTTTCCGCAAGCTGCTTCTGTAGCTCCGTCAGCTCATCCGCGTAGAGACGGTTTATTTCCACCGACTGATTCCGGCCGTCAGGGGTTATCCTGTTCACACGGCTTCCAAGAGACATGTTCTCTGAAACCTGAGCGAACACCGCCGCAACGTCCACATTCTGAGGGCTTGATGATGATGCTGAAGGAGACAATGATTTATACTCGTCAGCAAGAAGAAGCAGAGTCCTGAAGCGTCCCTGCTGTGAGTCAAGAGCCGTCTGCGCCTGGGCGTTCCAGTCCGAGACAGTCCACACGCCCGCCCACACTATGAGAGCGAGCAGGCCGAAAACAACAAGCCTCACTGACCCTGCCGCCTCACCGCGAAGCACCGTCCTTATGTTGCCGATTAATGCATCCATTTCCCTCACCACCTTATGCGAAGATCAAACCTGTATCCTATTCCTGAAACAAACTGTGTGTTGTCTACCTGCACTAGGTTGGCGTGTTCCTCCCAGGACTTGCGGAAATTCAGGACGGCTGTCATGTCTGGGGCTGTTCCTGTGCAGTCAATGCCTTCCTGGTTGTAGCGTATTATGTCGGCGGCAATCTCAGGGTTGACGGAGCAAACCTCGCCCAAGTCAGCAAGAACCTCGTCCAGAGTGTGGCCTTCATCGCCCCGTCCTGTAAGGCTGGCTATCTTGTCCCTTGCAAGGTTCACAGGGTTGGATATGCGCCCTGTTCTCTCAGGGTCAAAGGTCTCACGGTAAAATCTCTCGCTCCTGGAACGCGCGCTCTGTATTTCCCCGTCAAGGTGATACCATTGCAGAGCCTCCGCGCCGAGCATGATTAACCCGGCAAAAAGAAGCCACAATGACACCCTCGCAAGAAGCCTCACAGTACGCTCAAGGTCCCTTGCCCCCTCAAGCGCTGAACGGGACAAATTCACTTCTGCTATCCACGGGCATATCCTCACGCTTTCTGATACTGTCTCCGTGAAGTCCTCATATTCTCCGCCTGAAGCATTGAACGTGAAACTTCCTCCCCTCTCAAGCCCGCGGGACGAGCAGTAAGAGTCATACCAAGAAAATTCGCGGGCTTCCGTGTCTTGGCCTGATGATTTCTTCCACCTGTACATGACGGGGCAGTTAGACTGCCACAGTATGGAACAGGCGTTCTCTTCATCCGTCCACATGGTTACCCCGCTGCCGCCGTATGGGGCAAGTTTTGAGACGAACGGAAGAGGAGCGGGCCATATCCTGCTTCCTGTACCCTGCGGAATGTCAAGCTCATCAGGTGAAACGTACCAGACAATTCCGCCTGATGCCCTCCCTGATTTTGACAGGACAGCCGGGAATATCTCCAGTTCCCCCGCAGCAGTGAAGGGCATAACCTGAAGCCTAAGCGCGTCCCTTATCTTCGCGGTGTTCTGGAAGGGGAACGAGAAATCATCAAGCGACAATGATTTCATCGGGGCAAGAATCACAGTGCTTCTTCCTGTCCCTGCCTTCACGATCCTCAGAGCGCGCCCCGTCATGGCCTGCTCCGCGCCCGTCTCCTCATCCCTCACAGTCCGGGCGGCCTCAACGACACGCATGAATTCCGTCCCGGCGTAAACGTTCCCGCCTCTTGCTTTCCTCCTGAATATGTCTGATAGGCTCATGCTTCCTCCCATTTCACAATCATCTTTAGTGTCCTGTCGAACACCGCGCTGTATGACGAAACAACATCGGTCTCGCTGTTCATGCACTCTATCTTTACGCTGAAATATCGGCTCTTGAAGCCCGCTATGTTCGTGAGCTGTGTCGAAGTTCTCGCGCTTGCCCCGGGAATTTTCTGGATGTCCCGCAGGCTCGTTATGGCGTTCTCCTCACGGTATTCCGCGACGCTCTGAGCCAAGCCCCCCGTGTCAAGGCCGGGCAGCAGCTCCATGACATGGACAGGGGCGACGTTAAGGTTGATTTTCCCCTCGCTGTAAACAGTGCAGTAGTCAGACACCCCCAGCCGGCCTTCGCTTCCGTAAAGAATTTCTGCGTTTATGTCCCGGCTCATCATAAGAAGCTCAGAGATGTCATAAGGAGGGCGGTTGATGAAGTCTTCCCTCTCGACGCTTCCAACACGGGGTCTTGTGTTCCTGTCGATGAAGTCAAGAACAAGCTGCTCAAGCTCACGGTGATTCAGCTTGTCCCACATTTCGCGCCAAGGTTCTGTATATTCGCGCCTTATAGTGTTTCCGTCAGGGAGAAAAAGATTTCGGAGTGGTATTTTGTCGTCAAGCGGCGTTATCCTGATTAACCATATGCCGTTGTCAGGCACGGACAGGGCGAAAGGCTGGTACCATCTCTGGGTAGGGCTGTCGTAGTTCGCACGTGAGGATGCTTCTGATATGAGCATCATGACAGAGCTCACGAGGACATGAGCCATGCTCCGCCCCGCGAGAGTCTCACGCTCACGCCCCACGCTCCTGACCTGCATCCTAACAAACCACGTGAAGGCCGTCGCGCATGATATGAGGAGGACTCCCAGCATCAGCACGCTAACAAGTACGAAGCCTTTACGGGAACGTGATAACTCTCTCGATACGCCTGAATGTGTCATCTTTATTGTCCTTCACCCCGCGCCCTATCCTGATGTATATCCCGGCAGGAAGCTGACCCGTGTATTCCTTCCTGTTGTCGTCATGGCGGCTATTGGAAGGTATCTCCGCGCAGAACTCATCCACCCCGGGAAGAACTAGTTGCGCGTCTTCCGGGTTGAGATTGTCGGTCTTTATGTCAGACGGTGAGAGGCCGGGGAATATCCACCTGTAGAGCCCCGGCAGTATATCCCCGTGAAGTATCCCCCCCTCTGCTATGCTGTAGACTACTGTACCTGAAGGCATGTTCTGGACAGACGGAGCAGTGCTCATCACCATAAGAATATCGTCATCATTTCCCCCTAGTGCCTCGTGGTCTTTCACCGCCAAGACGCTAGGAGACAGCCTCATAGCCGCGTAAAGATCCCTTGCGATGAAGCTCATTGTACGCGACAAGGCCGAGACATCCGAATACTGCTCCTGAGTGTCAACAACCCGCCTCACAGTAACGACAACGGGGGCAAGGGCAAGACCCGTCAGCATTCCCGTAAGCATGACCGCAATGAGTATCTCAATGAGCGTGAAGCCCCTTCTACTCGTCATCACTGCCGGGACCATTCATCAGAAGGAGCGCGTTCACAGTGTTGCCGTTGCTGTCTCTCTGAGGGACTCTCTGAAGGTGATACTCTCCGGGCTTGAAGTATGAAGCTATCTCGCGTATCACCGGCTCTATCTGGTATCTTTGCGCGAAATTCAGGAGGCGGCTTATGTCCTCAGAATGGGGCTCGCGGTTGAAATGCTCCCACAGGAGGTTGAAGCCCCGCACCAAATCGTCGTTGCTGTTTGTCTGCTCACCGAGCTGTATGTAGTGGTATCCAAGATTCCGCAGGGTGTCTTCCCGGACTATAGGGTGCTTCTGAGCTTCGTTGAGGTAATACAGCTGCATCCTTTCGTCGTTAGTGGCAAGAGCCTGACGAAGAAGCCAGTTGCCATAGATGCCGCTTGATATGTAGACGAAGCCGGCAATAGATGAGAGTATGCAGACGACACCGAGTGTCTTCCTCACGAAGGATGACCTGACAGTCTCGAAGCTGAGTTTGGCGGGGAAGAACTCACGGTTTGACAGGGCGAAGGCAAGAGTTATCCACACCATATTTTCGATGCGGTGGAATGGTCTCGTGAAGACCGCGCAAAATGTGATCAATGTTACGAGCGAGATTCCCCACACAGCATTGACGCTTATGGAATGACGCTCCCGCCGTATCAGCCCTGACAGTGCCGGGATGAACCAAGCAAGCCACATAACCAGTAACAGCGTCCCGCCTATATACCCTCCCTCGCAGAAGAACTGTAGGAACTCGTTGTGCGCCCAGTGAGTATACTGCCACCTGTACCAGCTCTCATGCACGCGGCTGAATCCGTAACGCTGGCCTTCTATGTAGTGCCACTTGTACTGGCCTATGCCCACGCCTTCGGGATGCTCAAGGAACATTGACCATGAGGTCGTCCATATGCCGCGCCTGTTGCCTATGTTCTCGGCGTTGCGGATTATGTCGGCCGTCTTGTCCACTATCTGGCCTGAACGTGGCGAATAAAGCGAGGCCCAGAAAACGCACGCTATAACCATCATTGCCGCTAGGAAACGGAACGTATAATTCCTGTCGAACTTCCAGACGGCGGACAAGAGCATCACGAAAAGCCCAAGCCCTAACGCGATTGTTGCCGATCTGCTCGTCGAGTTCATCAGCCCCCAGAAATTCACGGCCATAAGCAGAAGGACTGACACGGAGAAACAGCCCCGCTTCCCTCCGCCTAGTTTCATCACAGAGACGAAAGCAACCAGTATGAATGCGGCGGCTATGACTCCAAGTATCACGCTGGCTTCTGTTACGGCGAATTTCAGTAGGATGACGGCCAATGCCACGCAGGCGGCAGGACACCAAACTTTGCGGCCATGTTCAGAAGGCTCGTCCTTCCAGGCGTCATATACGAACATGTAAACCGCGCCCAATGTCGCAACAGCTACCCACAATCCGAACATGTTCTGCTGGGCTGTGTTGCCGATGTAATTTCCCGGAGTCGGAAGGATTATGCTGCTGATCTTCTGGAGCTCAGAGAAGACCGTCCCGTTCAGGAAGGCCAGATTGTTCATGCTCCTTATCTGAAGCTCCGCGAACATGACATTTACCGCCGCGTTCAGGTTCGCAAACACAAGGACAGTGCGCAGACCCCAAGCAGGAAATGATGAGACGCTCAGGACGTAAAACACCCAGACAGTAAGGAAACATAACATCTCAAGATAGAAGGCAGTAGGCGACATTATTTCAACCCAAAGAGGCATGAGCGCACAATAGGCCAGTATAACGAGCCATATCACCGCGAAGATGTCCAGCTTCACTTTCACCCTCTCTGAACCGTAGCGCATTATCCTGAAACCCGCCGCTATGGCCGCAATTCCTACAGGGACTCCTGCTGCTGTCCACTTCAGAATATGGAGGGTATCCGCAAAGTTTATGCCGGAATATATCAGGTTGGGAAGGGCAAGCGATATAAGCCACAAAGGAAGCAGTATGTATTCCGGCACTAAGGGAAGCTGTGTGTACTTCTCAGGAATTTTCTTCAGAGACAAACTTGGCTGTGTCTTGTTTTTCTTCATGCTGATAGCCTCCTTATTGCTGAATGAGTGCATATCTCTCTACAGGAGCATACGCATCCGTGAACGCAGGAACTACAGGGTCAGGGGCGAAAGGCTCAAGCCACTGGTGAGACAGAAGAGGCGCGTATTTGTCCCTTGACAGCCCGGTACTCGGCACTATGTCCCCCGCAATAAGCATTATGTTCTGCAAAGCCCTCGCGTACGGTTTCTCAGGCGCGTTCGCGGGGAATATCATCATCGTACCGAATGACTGCGCAAAGGCCTTGTAGATCCCGTGAAAGACTCCCGACTTGGCTCCGTATACAGATGAAATTATGTTGACGATCAGAACGCCGTCCGGTTTCAAGAGAGAACGGAGCTTCCTTCCCGCCTCAACTGTCGTGAGCTGGAACGGTATCACTGTGGCTGACGTGAACGTGTCCATGAACACAGCATCATACTGTTCTATCTTCTCACGCTCTGCGCGGTTGAGGAATGTTCTTGCGTCCTCGTGAAAGATTCTCATGTTAGGGTTGTCGGAAAGTGCAAAATATTTCCGGGCCGTCTCCGTTATCCCCGGGTCAAGCTCGACAACGTCAACTGATACATTGGGATATTCGGCGAGAATGTGCTTCGGTACGCTGTAGCCTCCTCCTCCAAGCATGAGGATGCGTTTTGTGTCAGGCTTGTAGTGAAAAGCAAGGTCGTAGAATTTCGTGTACTCGCTCACGAGCTCCGAAGGGTTGTCTAGGTACATCAATGACTGCGCGCTGTCGGGGCTGGTTATTAGGATGCGGACTCTTCTGCCGTTCCTCCTGTCTATGCTCTCGACCACTGATATGTGGCTGTACGCCGTGTCTATCTGCTCACCGATGGGTGAGAAGGGCACCCCGAATCTCAGCATGGGGTACACTCCTCCCGTTACAGCAATGAAGACTATACCAGCGATTATTTTCCGCCACGCTCCCGTGTATGCCAGCACAGAAAGCAAAGCAACAAGGCTCGCCACCAGCATAAGAATCACGCCTGAAGGGAAAAGAGAAATCAGCACGAAGCCGCCCATGAACGTCCCGAAGATGCTCCCAGCACTGTTCATGGCCGAAAGCCTGCCGACAACAGAGCCTGAGCTGCCCAAGTCAATCATGGCGAGACGGGCGACAAAAGGAGACACCATGCCCAGCAGAAGGCTCGAAGGCGCGAATATCGACAGGGCAGAGTAGACGCTTGAGACGTACAAATTCAGCCGCAGATCCTGAAGGCCCGTCAGTATCCAGTTGCTTGCGTAGGCCGTTACAGCTATTATTATTGCCGCGAACATGAGGATGCGCCCCAAGAGCTTCCCTTCCGGCCTCTTGTCAGCCATAGAGCCACCCATCCAATTTCCGAGACACAAGCTCGTCATTATGATCCCGATTAACGCAGTCCATACGATGAGGCTAGTCCCGAAAAAAGGAGCAACAAGCCTCGAGCCTGCAAGCTCCAGTATCATTGTGGCCGCCCCGCTGAAGAATGAAATTATCTGAAGACGCGCCTGTATCTTCACGGGCGTATTCTCGTTCTTACCGTGTGTCAAATCTTGATCAACTCCAAATGGGAAATTTTCTGCAACGTATTTTATCAGCGTTTTCACTTTCTGTACGCGCCAGGCATGAACAGCAGGAGAACAGCAAAAAGCTCAAGCCTCCCAGCCAGCATACAGAACGAGAGAATCCACTTCACCGCAGAAGGAAGCCACGCGAAATTTTCCACAGCACCAAGTTTCGCAAGGCCGGGCCCGACATTGCTCAGGCAAGTAAGCACCCCTGTGAATGACGAAATTATGTCTATATCGTACGCCGTCAGTATCAGCGTGCACACTCCAAGCAGCAGCATGTAAAGCACAAAGAATGCCCCTGCTGATGCCATCGTTGACTGAGGCACCGGCCTTCCGTCCATCCTAGGCGTTATAACAGCGCGGGGATGAAGAAGCCTCTGCACTTCCATATTGAGCTGACGGCCGATTATGATGAAGCGCGAGACCTTGCAGCCTCCTCCTGTCGACCCCCCGGACGCTCCTATGAACATCAGGATTATCATGATGAACTTCGTGAACTCAGGCCATGAGTCATAGTCCTCAACCACGAACCCCGTCGTCGTCATCACGCTTACAACGTGGAAAAACGACTGCCTAAGACTGTACTCAACCCCTGAGAGAGTCCCGGCCATGTAAACGCACAAGGCAGTAGCAAGGGAAGCTGTAACCGCGATTCCAAAGTAGCACCTAAGCTCCTCGTCAGCAAAAATTTCACGGAGCTTCCCGGAAGGCAACAGGAAGTAAAGCGAGAAGTTCACGCCTGAAATGAACATGAAGATTGTTACTGTCCACTGTATGAAAGGGCTGGTGAAGTATGCCAGAGAATTATTCTTTGTGGAGAAACCCCCCGTCGCTATCGTGCTGCATGAGTGGCAGAAAGCATCAAAGAGAGTCATTCCCCCGGCCATGAGAAGAATTGTCTCAGAGAGAGTCAGTATCACATAGACCGTCCACAGCCTTAAGGCCGTCTGATGAAGGCGCGGTGTTACTTTCCCTGCTGTTACGCCCGGGACTTCAGCCTTGTACATTTCCATCCCTGAGACTCCCAAGAACGGAAGGACAGCAAGACCAAGCACAATAATTCCCATGCCTCCCATCCAGTGAGTCAGAGAACGCCACAGCAGCAAGCCGCGCGGCAGAGCTTCTATCTCTGTGAGTATAGTAGCTCCCGTTGTGGTGAAGCCGCTCATAGTCTCGAAGAATGCATCAGTGTAGCCGGGTACTTCGCCGGAAAGCCAGTAAGGCATAGCCCCTATGAGTGAGGCAACAACCCATGAAAAGCCCGTTATACCGACTCCCTCGCGTATTCCCATGACACCTTCAGCCCCGCCTGAGACCCTGAGAGCCAGCGCGCTGAATGCCAGCCCCGCCGACAATGAGAGGCCGAAAGCCAGAGCGTCGCCTGTTCCGTCATAAAGAGACAGGGCAAGAGGAAGAATCATGGCGCAGGAGACGACAACGCATATGTAAGCCAGTACACGAAGAACAAGCCTAATCCTCATTGCTGTACTCCGCCCCGAAAAGTTTCGCCGTCTCCGGCATCATCTCAGTGAGCGCGAAAAGTATAACGTGGTCGCCGGGAAGAAGGCTCGTCGCACCGGAAGGCACTAACACTTCATCCCCCCGCCCGATTAACGCCACAACTGCACCCTTCTTCAGCTTTATCTGGGCCAGCGTCTTCCCGCAGAGCTCGACCCTCTCAGAAAGGACAACCTCCAGCATCTCCGCGTTTATCCTGTCTATCATGCTGTAAGCCAGCGCGTGATCCCTGTAACGCACGTACTTGAGTATGACGCTTGCCAGTGATGAATTTGGGTCGGCTATAGCGTCGACGGGCATAATATCTGTAAGCTGCTGGTAATCTTTCCTGTGTGCAACGGCTATTGTCTTCTTAGCTCCCAGCTTCTTGGCAAGTGCGCAGTATATAAGGTTGAGCTCGTCGCTGTCAGTCGCGCATATGTAACCGTCAGCCCCGTCTATCCCTTCTTCCGTTAGAGTCCTCCTGTCCGCTCCGTCAGTGTTAAGCACAAGATCCGCGCCGAATTCCTCCGACAGCTTTTTGCATCTTGCCGGGCTTATGTCGATTATTCTCAGCGAGACGTTCCCGAAATCGCGCTTTATCATCAGGGCGATCTGTGTGCCCAGCTTCCCGCCTCCGACGATGAATATGCGCCTGCCGCCGCGCTGCCTGCCCTTGGATTTTCCGGGCTGGAGAAGCTCCTGGAGAAGCTCCGCGCTCTTCTTGTAGGTCACGGCATAGCATGTGTCCCCGGGTCTGAGCTCCGTGAATCCGTTGGGAACTCCTGACAGGCCGTCCTGATGCTCAACGTACACGAAGACGGCCGCAAGCTCCGGGAATTTCGGGCGTATGTCCTTGAGCGCCATTCCGCACAGGGGGGAATCGTCCGCGAGCTTCATGGTGAAGAGGGAGGCTTTCCTGTCTAGGAGCTCGGCGGCATGTGTCGCGGCGTTAAGCTCGATAAGCCCCAGTATCTCGCGGGCAATGGACCTTTCCGGCGAAATCATCGCGTCAATTCCGAGCTTCCTCCCCCAGTCCGGGCTGTCCGTGAACTCCAGGCTTCTTGTCCTGCATATCACCTGCCTGACCCCCGCGCTGTGTGCAATCCAGCATGAGAGCATGTTGACCTCGTCCCTGTTAGTGCAGGCTATGAGCATGTCGACATCTCCGCCCGTCACAACCCCTGCCTTCGCAAGGACCTGGGGCCTCGCGCCGTTCCCCCTTATGACCTCGACATCAAGCTCATCCTCAGCCGCTCCCGCCTTACCGCTGTCATTCTCGACAAGGTAGACGTTATGGGCTTCTGACGAGAGGCGTTCAGCCACGCTCCGGCCGACTTCCCCCGCTCCTACTATGACAATGTTCATGCCCCTGCCTCCTGGGAGATGAGGAAAGACGCGCCGGGCTTCGCGAGTCCGGGGCGCATGACACGGCACAGGATATCCCCGTCTTCACGGCCGTATTCCAGCGCGACAGTCTCGCCTGTTCTTGCCCCGGAACGGAACTCCGCGCACATGAAGGCAGGCTCGAATCCCCGCGGTAGGTTGTCGGCGACCCACGCGAAATACACGGCGTTGTTCACGTGGCCGTTGTAGTCAAGATCGTGGGGCATAACCGGGATTTCCGCCCTGTGAGTCACGTCCTTTATGCCGGGAATCCCGCGGAAGCCCGGCGGTATGTCAGCAGTGTCCCTAGAGGCAATCCCTGGAATGTGGGCCAAAGGCTTCACGGGGCGGCCTGATCTCACGTCGACAAGAAGCCACGAGGTTTTTGCTGACACAAAAGAAGTCTCAAACATTCTAAGCGTGTTGTAGCCGTGATTGGGGTCATGGTATGTGGCAAGGTCAAAATCATCATCAAGGCACGGCATCTCACCGTGAAAAGAAATCTCGTAGCGCGACAGAATCCACGCATACCCCCGCGAAAATAATTCCGTCGCAGTCCCCTCTATGTCCTCAACAGCAAGCGAGGCCGTGTCCTGGAACATGTCGAGGAGGCTCCGCAGCTTTATCCGCCCCGACGATGACGCGCAGGAAGGAAGCACCCTCATCTTCCGCGTGTACATTCAGCCCCTCCTTACAGTTACGCTCGCGGCGTGTCCCGTTAATCCCTCAGACATAGCGAACATCTCTATATCCCCCGACGCTTTGGACAGAGCATCAGCCGTGTAATATATGTACTGGGACTTCCTCACGAAATCGTCAACAGAAAGAGGGCTTGAGAACCTGGCAGTCCCCATTGTGGGCAGCGTGTGGTTCGCCCCGGCGTAATAATCGCCCAGGGCTTCCGGCGAATTTCTCCCAATGAAGACGCTTCCGGCATTCCTGATTCTCGTGAGCCAAGTGAACGGGTCATCAACGCAAAGCTCAAGATGCTCAGGGGCAATGTCATCGGCGATTTTTGCGGCATCAATGAGTCTGTCGACAAGAAGAATAGCCCCGTTAGCGTCGATTGAAGCTCCTGCTGTTTCGCGGCGTTCGAGGGCTTCTAGCTGTCTGTCGATCTCAGCGGCGACTTTCCGGGCAAATTCAGGGCTGTCTGTTATGAGGATTGAGGAGGCTGAAGGGTCGTGCTCCGCCTGAGCCAGCATGTCAGCGGCCATGTGCGAGGGGTTGTTGTCGCTGGCGGCTATGATGAGGATCTCGCTCGGCCCGGCCGTCATGTCAATGTCAACAGCCCCGTAAACCTGACGCTTGGCTTCCGCAACGTAAGAATTTCCCGGCCCTGTGATTTTGTCGACTCTTGGGACTGACTCTGTTCCGTAAGCAAACGCTCCTATTGCCTGAGCTCCTCCCATGCGGAATATCCGGGTAACGCCTGCTGTCTTTGCGGCAGCGAGAATTTCGGGGGCAGGGTTTGGCGTGGCAATGAATATCTCCTCACAGCCTGCTATCTTTGCGGGTATCGCGTTCATCAGGACGGTTGACGGGTAAGAGGCTCTCCCGCCGGGGACGTAAAGCCCGACTCTCTTCAGCGGGATGACTCTCTGCCCAAGTATCACGCCTTCTTCCGGCGAAAACATGAAGCCTTCCCTGACCTGCCTTGCGTGGAAAGCCCTTATGTTCCCCGCCGCCCTCGAAAGCATCCCGGCATATTCAGCCCCCACAGTCTCAAGAGAGCGCGGGATTTCTTCCTCCGGGACTTCAAGCTCGCCTGTTCCTCCGAATTTCACCTCATACTCACGGACGGCCTCATCGCCCCGTGCCTTGACGTCAGCAAGAATGCCCCTCACCGTCTCCGCAACGTCAGGACTGGCAGCCCCGGTGCCCTTGCGGGAATATTCCTCCGCCCTCATTATGCGTATCATGATGCCTGCTCAAGCCTCCTCATTATCTCGCGTATCCTTCCGCCCTTGAACTTGTACGCTGATTTGTTGGCGATAAGGCGCGCGCTTATGTCCGCTATGTGTGATATGACAGCAAGGTTGTTCTCACGGAGGGTCGTACCTGTCTCGACAATGTCAACGATAACGTCCGACAGCCCCAGTACCGGCGCAAGCTCAAGAGACCCTCGCAGGGGGATAACGTCGATCCCGCGTCCGAGCCCGGCATAATACCCCCGCGCTATGTTGGGGAACTCAGTGGCGACACGGAGAATGCGGCTCATGTCATCACGGAAGCCATTGACAGCCGCGACACACATCGAGCATTTCCCGGCCTTCAGGTCAAGAAGCTCATAGACATCCGGCGAGCGTTCCATGAGAATATCCTTCCCTGCCGCCCCGATGTCAGCAGCCCCCCTCTCAACGTAAACAGGAACGTCAAAAGGTTTCACTAGGAAACAGCGCACGTCAAGTTCTTCGTTGACGAAAACCAAACGCCTGGTGCCTCCGTTTATGCCGTCAAACGTGAACCCTGCCTTCCCGAAAAGCGCGCAGACTTTATCGCCCAGTCTGCCCTTGGGAAATGCTATGTTAATCATTCCGCAACCCCTCCAAAGCGTCAAGGTAGACCGCAAAGCCCGTGCCTGAAGCTCCCGCTATGTCATACTGCCCGCCGGACAATACAGCGTCAGGGACTCCCTCAATGTATCCCTTGAAGACAACGCCGCTGTAATATGCTAGGCTCGTAACGGCTGAAATGTCGTAGCGTATTTCCGGGTCATCGAGGCCGAAAGGAAGCCCCCTGCCCTCCTCCGCGAGAGAAACAAGCTCATCCGATGCCCCCAGCTCACGAAGTCCGTGAATGTTCCGGGCGGCAATGCAGGCTAGCATCTCATTGCGCCTTTCCTGGGGAATGAGACGGGCCGCTTCCCCCGCGTCGGCGACATCAAGAGCTACGTTCCTTCCGCCTGAGACAGCACGGAGGCTCCTCAAAGCAAGGGACAATACCTCGCGCACGTCATCCCCGGAAAGAACGCCTGTATGCTCGACCCCGCACTGGGCAATCTCGCGGAAGGACGAAGCGTCTTTAGGCACACGGTAGACCTTCTCATCATAATAATATTTTCCTGGAGGGGCGTGCTTTATGACTGACAGCGTCACGTCGGGGCGAAGAGCCATGAGCCTGCCGTTTATGTCCGTGAACGTGAGTATGGACTGAGAGGCGAGAAAATCCTTCTTCCCCGCGTAGAAATCATATTCCTCGAAGCGCGTCATCCTGAAAAATTTGAAGCCGCAGGAAGAATAAAGCTCCCTCAAAGCAAGAGCGGAATTTTCTTCTGAGGTCAGCACAGGAATGTACAACAAGAGGCCCCCTTCACTGTTTGGGAATTTGGGTAATGATAGCACATGCTGAAAATACACATGCTATAATTACGTAAAAATCCAGAGAGAAGGCGCGCTACATATGAATGAAGATCCCCGCCGCATACTTCTTGCGCGGCACGGCCAGACTGAATGGAACAAGTCATACCGTTTCCAGGGCAGGACGAACATTCACCTGACGGAAGAGGGAATGCATCAGGCAGAGCTCCTGTCATTGCGCCTGCGTTCATGGCCGCCGGAAGTCGTATACACAAGCCCCCTTGACCGCGCGAAATACACCGCTGATAAAATAGCTTCACGCTTCGGCCTCTCCCCCGTTGTAATCCCTGAGCTTGAGGAAATAAATTTCGGCTCGTGGGAAGGCGAGTCCCTTATCTCGCTTGAGCATGACAATCCCGAAGCATACAACCGCTGGCGTTCAGATCCGTTCTTCAATCCTCCTGAAGGCGGCGAGTCATGGCCGGAAATAGAAGCCAGATTAACCCGCGCTGTGAACATAATGCTGGACAGCCCCCACAAAAAGATTATCGCTGTCTCACACGGCGGAATAATGCGCGCACTTTACGCCGTCATCATGGGGCTTGACCCTCACAAGACGTGGTACATGGACGTGTCCAACTGCTCAATGTCAGGAATCGAGATCGCGAACGGAAGGCCTTACCTGTCATTCACGAACGATGCCCTCCATGTCAGCGGCGGAGAATGCGGCGTGTCATTGCCTGTTTGGGGGTGAAGGCAGTGAATCCTGAGCGTGAAAGAGAACTTTGGCGTTTGTTTGCTGACGGGGACATGTCGGCGCGCGAGGAGCTTATAGTGTCATACCGCCCTCTGGTCTACTGGATAGCGGGAAGAATCAGAGTCAATGATACGGAGCTTAAGCAGGACATGATACAGGAAGGAATGCTCGCCCTTATACGAGCGGCGGACAGCTTTGACCCTGAGAGGGGGTACAAGTTCACGACATACGCCTACCACAAGATACACGGGCAGATAATCAACATGCTTGAGCGCTCGGAGAAGAGGGCACCTGTTCCTGTACCTGATGAATATCTTGAATGTGATTACGACGGCGAGTCTTCCGGTGATGACTGGATAGACGCTGAGAACGCAATATCACGCCTGGAAGGGAAAGAAGCAGAAGTTGTGAGTGCGCTTTTCTTTGACGGTCTCACGCCGAAGGACATTGCCCGCTCGAAGAAACTGGACGTGAGCCACGTGTACAGGCTGAGGCGGAGCGCAATAACACGCATAAGGGGGTGGCTGGGGCTTGAGGGCGTATAGGCTGGAGAAAAGAATCGACGGAATAATTCTGTGGCTTGAGAGGATGAAGAACTCTTACAGGACCGGGCATGTTGAGAGCGCGTACATGGATGCTGAATGCGCAAGGACTGACCTTGAGAATCTGAGGAGCGATGTTTTCGGGGCTGTCAGCCGGAAGAGAAAGCCCCGCTTCTTTTTCCCGGTGATGAAGGCCGCCTTTATTGCCCTTGTTATGGTGATGATGACGGTAAGGCCCTTGTCCCGTGAGACAGTTCCGCCCCTTGAGCCTGAGATTCCCGCGCCTGCTCCTGCTGCTGAGACAGTCCGCGAGACTCCCGCCCCCCGTCCCAAAACACAGCGCGTTGCCGCCAAAACCCGCAAGCCCCGCAAGCCTTCACAGTCCCAAAAAGCAGAAGCCCCTAAGCCTGCCCCCAAGCCCGCCCCCTCAAAGGCAGTGGCGTATGACAAAGTGCTTTCACTCGTGCAGACAGGGCAGAGAGCCATGAAAGATGACAAGTCAGTGATAAAGGTGAAGTGAAAGGAGAACACACAATGAGGAAGATAGCCGCGCTGTTAATGTCAGTAATGTTCCTAGCCTCAGCGAACGCAGACGAACCCCCCGCACGTCAGGTAACATCAGTAGGAGTAACAGGAAACCCCCACATAGCCACAGAATATATCCTGAACGTAGCGGACACGAAACCCGGAAAGCCTCTGAGCCGTGATGTGATTCTGTCAGACATAGAAGCGATATACAATCAGGGATTCTTCTCGTTTGTCGACGCGGATTTTTCTGACGAAGGAGGAGGAGTCGCCGTAACCTTCACCGTCCAGGAAAACCCCGTGATCGAAAGCATAAGCTTCACAGGAAACACGCTCTACACATCCGAGCAGCTCATGAAGGAAGTCTTCTCGCAGGAAGGGACCGTGTTCAACCGCCAGTTCTTCCGCAACGACCTCGACCGCATACAGGAGAAGTACCACAAGGACGGCTACGTTATGGTACGCGTGTCAGATGTCCAGATTTCGGGGGGGAACATCTACGTGACAATCCTTGAGCCGCGGGTGAAGGACGTTCTCATCCAGGGCAACACCAAGACGCAGACCTACGTGATACGCCGCGAGATAAAACTCAAGGAGGGCGACATCTTCAACGTAACGAAATTCCGCCACGATCTGGGAAAACTTCAGGGCCTGGGGTATTTCGAGGATGTGAACGTTGCTTTTGATGTCCCTGAGAATGACGACAGCACGGTTGATCTTATACTCACCGTGAAGGAGAAGCGCACGGCCTCAGTAGGCTTGAATCTCGGCTACGGCACAGAGAGCGGTTTATCCGGCGGCCTCACGTACAACGACACCAATCTTGCGGGGAAAGGCCTCAATCTTGAAGTCGGATTCAACGCCGGCGACGAGTCCACATACTGGGCGACGCTGAGCAGCCCCTACATGGACGCACGCACGTTCGGCTGGCGCATAGGCGCGAGATACAGGACATACGACGAGCGTTATTATTACCGGCAGGGCAGGAGGCAGTTTGACTTTGACGAGAGGACGCTGAGCATTTTCGCGGGCTTCGGAAAGAAATTCAGCAATGAGGACTGGAGCTGGTTCTTGACACTGAGGCGCGAGGATGCGGAGTATTCAAACGTACAGCGTGCTATTCCCGGCTATATCGATGACCTGACTATGTGGGACGGCGTAAACCAGACTGTCGAGCTCCAGCTTATGTGGGACAAGAGGGACGAATATGCTTCTTACCCCAAGGGCTTCGTGTGGGACACTAACCTTGAGCAGGCCGTGCAGGTGCTGGGCGGCGAGTATGACTACCTCAAGTACTGGACTCAGGCCAGGCTTTACGTGTCGCTCAACGGGATACTTCAGGGGCTCGCAGATGTCGGC
Organism: Synergistaceae bacterium; assembly: GCA_017448795.1. Classification (GTDB taxonomy): domain Bacteria; phylum Synergistota; class Synergistia; order Synergistales; family Aminobacteriaceae; genus JAFUXM01. The sequence goes on from JAFSKV010000020.1 coordinate 94,141, forward strand.
GGGACATGGTCGGACGAGAACCCGCTTTTGTTCGCGGCAAGGCTCAGGATAGGCTCGTCGACGGAGGACTACCTTCCTGCGTTCGCGCGCTACTCGCTCGGCGGCATGAACTCACTTAGGGGCTACAACTCACGCTCGTTCGAGGGAAGCAATTTCTACCTTGGCAACTTTGAGCTGAGAGTCCCTGTGGCTTCATCGTTCTCGCTTGTCGGCTTCTATGACATAGGCAACGCGGACTCAAAGATGGACTGGGACAACTACCACGATGATTACGGCTTGGGCGTGAGGGTCAAGACTCCTTTCGGGAATTTGCGTATTGACTATGCGAAGGGCGAGGAAGAGAACAGGACATATTTCGGTTTCGGCGAAATGTTTTAGGGCGGCGGCGTTAGTCCTGCTTCTGGCGGCGGGTACGTGCGAGGCTCTGACTGTAACAGGAGTCCCCTCATGGCTGGAAGGTGCTGTAACGCGCGGGCTGTCTGCTGTCTGGGACGAGATACCGAATGATGTTATGACTGACCGTGAAGGAACGCTTGAAGTCGTGGCGAGAAGGTTGTTTGCGGGCTATGATGTTCGTGTTGAGGCCGGGCATGATGAGCCTGCAATTTTTTTCCGTAGCAAGAGCATTCCCCCAAAGCCGGAAGTCAGGATAATCCCCCCCGCTCTCCGGGACATGGCAGTGGATTGGTTCAGCCGTGATGTTGCCGGGATGCCTGATGAGGTCTCGCGTATTGCCGGGGAGATTCCCCAGGGCGCGCTGACTTGGGCGGATGAAGCGTTGCGCGAGCGTGTCGGCGAGATTGTGCGTTCCCGTTTGCCCGGCTGGGAGTTCACGCAACAGATATACATTGCTGAGTCGTCAACATCAATCAGCCTGTCATTCCGTCCGTCCAGCGAGATGATACTTGCGGTGAAGCCGTCCCTGTACTCCCGGACAATCCCCGTGATGTTCCGCTCTGACCTTGAGGCAAAACTCATCCCCGAAATGTCGCCGCTCATAGGGCTTCCTGTTAGGTGGGCGGGACGACATGCGCGGGAAATTGAGAAAGTAGCCCGGAAATACCTTGAGGACAGGAACACGGTCGGGAACATGAGAGCCGCTGTGTCAGTGAGCTTCAAGGCAGGGAGAGTCTCAGACATTGACGCGAGAGTCGACAGCAGAAGCCTTATGTTCAGCGTGTGGGTGTCGGCATATGCGGGGCTTGAGGGCAGATACCCGGAGGCAGGGGCGTTCTTCGGCTTCCGTCCCGTGTGGAGGATTGGAGAAGTCAACCTTGCACCGGAAGTCTACACTGAGCTTGTCTTCGCTCTTGATGATTTCGGCGTAACGTACAGGCTTGGGACAAGGTTCGAGCTTCTGGAGAATTTTTGGGGCGGGATTGAGTACGAGATGCCCGACGGTGAGTTGTTCGTGAGGATGGAATATATCCCCGTCAAAATCAGGAGGCCTTATGCGCGGTGGCGTTGGGGACTTCGCGAATGGGAGCATGAACTCGGACTAGGCTACAGGTTCGACGAGCATATATCAGCGGAAATCTATTACAACGGAAACATAGGTATAAGAGGAATATGGAATCTATAACAGGAGGCAAAGTAACAAAGTGAAACTATCAGACATGGCCAGCAGGTTAGGCATTGAGTTATCAGGAAATCCAGACCGTGAAATCATCGGCATAGCCACCCCGGAAGACCCTCACGAGTCCCGCGTCTGCGTCGTGTGGGACAAGGCAGCACTGAGGAAGCTCCCCCCGTCAGTCGCAATCGTCGGCAAGCCGGAATACTTCGAGGAAACTCAACGGGACGGCCTGATCTCCGACAATCCCCGCGCAAAACTCGGTGAAGTCCTCGCGCTTTTCGCAGAGCCCCTCACAGCAACAGGCGTTGACCCCAAGGCGGAAGTCTCACCGTCAGCAAAAGTATCACCCAAAGCAAGAGTGTGCGCTTTCGCGTATGTCGGCGAGGGCTGTGATGTCGGTGAAGGGACTGTGATTGAGCCTCACGCGGTGCTCGTCAGGAACGTGAAGACGGGGCGGGGCTGCCTCATACATTCGGGGGCAGTGATAGGGGCGGACGGATTCGGGTTCGAGCGGACGGAGTCGGGACTCGTGAAGATTCCGCAGACGGGCGGGGTAACGCTAGGCGATGACGTGGAGATAGGAGCCTGCACCACGATAGACCGCGGGACTATGAGCGACACAGTGATAGGCTCAGGGACGAAAATCGACAACCAGGTACAGATCGGCCACAACGTCAAAATCGGGCGCAACTGCGTAATCTGCTCGATGTCCGGGATTGCTGGCAGCTCGATTCTTGAAGACAACGTAACACTTGCGGTGCAGGCTGGAATTACTGACCACGTGAGAATCGGGGCTAACACGGTCATAGCCGGGCGTTCGGGCGTAACGAACGATGTCCCTGCGAACTCGACAGTCTCAGGTTTCCCGGCAAGGAATCACAATGACGCAAAGAGAGCCTTGATGCTTGCGGCGGATCTTCCCTCAATCGTGAAGAGACTGCGCGCACTTGAGAAAAACAATGAGGCTTAACGGGATAATCTCATTGGAGGGAGTCGGACTTCACAGCGGGAAATTGTGCTGCCTGACAATTGAGCCGTATGACTCGCCGGATATAGTGATGCGTTCCGGCCATGAGGAAGCCCCCCTGCGTGTCCTCAGGACTAACGGCACTAACCGGGGCTCGGACTACACATTTCCGGGAGGCACTGTGATTCGTACGTGTGAACATGTCCTGTCAGCCCTCGCTGGATTGGGAGTGTATGACGGAGTCCGTGTTACGGTTGACGGGGGGGAGATGCCAGCCCTTGACGGATGCGCCGAGACTCTCTGCCGCGAAATCATGACTCACTCTCACGATGACGGCCATGAAGTCCCAAGCCTCAATGTCAGCAGGCCTGTGATTGTCGCCACTGATGACAGGACAAGGTTCGTCGCGGCGTTTCCGGATGACGGCCTTCACATAACGTACACAGTCGAGTATGAGAATGCCGGGACTCAGATTCTGGATTACGCACACAGCCCGGAGAATTACGCTGTGAACATCGCCCCTGCCCGGACATTCGCCTATGAGCGCGATATTGAGTACCTTCGCTCCCACGGCATGGCACTGGGCGGGAGTCTCGACAACGCAATTCTCATCGGCAAAACGATTCAGGCAAAAGGCGGACTCCGCTGGGAAAATGAGTTCGTCAGGCACAAGGTACTAGACTTAATCGGCGACTTGGCATCGCTCGGAAGGCCTCTCAACGCACACATTATCGCCGTGAGGGCAGGCCATGAGTTGCACCTGAGACTCGCGGAAAAACTGAAGGAGGATTTACAGAGTTGGCAGAAATAGACATTTTCGGCATCATGAAGACGCTGAAGCACCGCTACCCGTTCCTGATGGTTGACAGGATTACGGACTATGACGACATGCACGTTACTGGCTACAAGAATGTTACGTACAATGAGCCTTTCTTCCAGGGACATTTTCCCGGAGACCCGACAATGCCCGGCGTGCTGATCGTCGAGAGCATGGGGCAAGTCGCGAGCGTCCTTCTCGGAATCAAGCTGGGAATCGACCAGGGCGACAAGATAGCCTTCCTCACCGGGATGGACAAGGTACGTTTCCGCAAGCCCGTCCGTCCCGGCGACAAGCTCGTAACAGTCGCAGAGCTCACCAATGTGCGGAGCAGTTCAGCCAAAGCCAAAGCCAAAGCCTACGTTGACGGTGAGGTTGTAGCGGAAGCCGAGTTCCTTACGATAATTGCTGACACTCTCGGCAAGGACACGGAGGCCTCGAAGTGAGCGTTACAGTGCACCCGTCAGCAGTCGTGTCACCCAAGGCGGAAATCTCTGACGGCGTGAAAATCGGCCCGTTCTGCTGCGTGGCGGATGACGTGAGAATCGGAGAAGGCACGGAGCTTGTCGCGTTCGTCAGCGTACATGACCACGTAACAATCGGCAAGGACTGCAAGATCTGCGAGCATACAGCCATCGGCGGAGACCCCCAGGACCACGGCTTCAAGGGCGAGACCTCCTACGTGAAAATCGGCGGCAACACACTAATCCGCGAGAACGTAACCATAAACCGGGCGACTGGCGAGGGCAACGCTACAACGGTCGGCAACGGCTGCTTCATCATGGAGGGTGTCCACTTCGCCCACAATGTGCAGGTCGGGGACTCCGTAACAGTCGCGAACAAGGTAGGACTGTCCGGGTTCGTGCAGGTCGGGAGTCATACGGTGTTCGGGGGCATGGCCGGGGTTCACCAGTTCGTTCGTATCGGCGAGTACTGCATGATCGGGGGGCTTTACCGCCTCTCGAAGGATGTCCCTCATTACACGCTGGCTTCCGGCGAGCCTCTGAGGCTGACGGGGCTGAACAAGGTCGGGCTTCAGCGGGGAGGTTTCACGCCTGAGACGGTGAAGGAAGTCTACAGGTTCTACCGCTGGCTCTACAGGAAGGACGCGAGATTTTCGGACAACTTGAGCGAGGCAATATCCCGCAAGGATGAGTATATCCCGGAGATCCGGAAGGTTATTGAGTTCTACGAGGGGACGAAACGCGGCGTAACATTCTGGGGGAAATGACAGGTTTACGGAAGCAGCTTCTCAAAACGGGGAGCTGTTTTTTTGCGCAAAGGCTGTATAAATTTCCGTGATTGAGCTAAACTATACACATCCCATTAATGACAACAAGAACGGAGGACTCTATCACATGCAGGAGAAGAAAATCGTGAACATTCCTTCCCTCATCAGCGACTATTACACCCTCGCGCCGAATCCTGACGACAAGACACAGCAGGTAGCGTTCGGAACGTCCGGGCACCGCGGCTCGTCGGCTCTCCACAGCTTCAACGAGGCTCACATTCTGGCCATCGCCCAGGCGGTCTACGAGCACAGGACGGCAGAAGGCATCCCCGGACCGCTCTATCTCGGAGCTGACACACACGCCCTCTCTGAACCGTCAATGAGGACATGCGTTGAGGTTCTCGCGGCGAACGGTGTAGAGCTGATTCTACAGAAGGATTTTGCCCCCACGCCCACGCCCGTAATCTCCCGCGCAATTCTCGCCCACAACAGGACGCCCGGCAACAAGACAGCCGACGGAATGGTCATCACCCCGTCCCACAACCCCCCCACAGACGGAGGCATAAAGTACGACCCGCCTTCGGGAGGCCCGGCAAGCCCCGAAATCACCAGCAAGATTCAGAACCGCGCCAACGAGCTTATCCGCCAGGGTGTCGGCTCAATAAAGCGCGTTCCGTTCGAGAAGGCCGTGAAGATGGACAACGTTCACTTCGAGGATTTCGTCCTGCCCTACGTGAAGGCCCTTGCGTCTGTCGTGGACATGGAGGCAATTGCGCGTTCAGGGCTGAAGATTGGGGCAGACCCTCTCGGCGGAAGCGGCATCTACTACTGGAAGCCCATCGCTGAGGTATACGGCATCAAGAATCTGGAAGTCGTCAACCCGAACTTAGATCCGACATTCTCATTCATGCCCCCCGACCATGACGGCAAAATCAGGATGGACTGCTCTTCACCGTGGGCAATGGCTAACCTGATTCGCCTGAAGGATGACTACGATATAGCGTTCGGCAATGACACGGATTATGACAGGCACGGCATAGTTACCCCGCAGGGACTCATGAACCCCAACGCCTATTTGTCCGTAGCAGTACAGCACCTCTTCACGTCGCGCAAAAACTGGAGGCCTGATGCGGCAGTCGGCAAAACAGTAGTCTCAAGCTCAATCATCGACCGCGTAACAGAAGGAATCGGGCGCAAGCTCTGCGAAGTCCCGGTAGGCTTCAAGTGGTTTGTTGACGGACTGCTTGACGGCTCAATGGGATTCGGAGGCGAGGAGTCAGCAGGAGCGTCATTCCTCTGCAAGGACGGCTCTGTGTGGACAACCGACAAGGACGGAATCATCATGGACTTGCTTGCGTGCGAGATCACAGCGGTAACAGGCAAGAACCCCGCCCAGCATTACGACGAAATCAAGGCGAAATACGGCACAAGCTACTACGCAAGAATCGACACTCCCGCCACGCCCGAACAGAAGGCAGCACTCGGCAAGCTCTCACCCGACGACATCAAGGCAGACACCCTCGCAGGCGACAAGATCACCGGGAAGTTCACCAAAGCCCCCGGCAACAACGCGTCAATCGGCGGCCTGAAGGTTACGACTGCCAACGGATGGTTCGCGGCCAGGCCTTCCGGGACGGAGAACATCTGCAAGCTCTACGCCGAGAGTTTCGTCAGCCCGGAGCACCTCAAGAAGATTCAGGAGGAAGCGCAGGCAATAATAGCGTAAGTGAACATGAGATTAACCCCCTTGGTGATGAGCCGGGGGGTTTATTGCGTGAAGGAGCCGTGATAACATAATGACACAGAATATTGATACCGGGCGAACAGCCACAGCGAACAGCCACAGCGAACAGCCACAGCGAACAGCCACAGCGAACAGCCACAGCGAACAGCCACAGCGAACAGCCACAGCTGAGGGGCGATAGCTTTGCGCGGAGAGTCTTGGCGGTATTATCCCGGAAGTACAGCAGGGTGCGCAGCGGACGGGACAGCTTCACAGACCTGGCGCTATTCTTCACGGACCAAGCCACCAGAGTAATCTTCAACAGAAATCCCCAGTTTTACGGCAAAAGGAAGGCACATCAATTCTCCTCACTGAAACACGAGGACGGCTATCACATCAAGGATGCCCGCCTGCCGCTTCTTGACCCGGAGAATGAGTGCCTGTTCTTCGGCTACGTCTTCGAGGACACGTTCTATTCGTACCTGTATCTTGATGACGATTACAGCGAGAAGACAGTTGATGAGTGCGACAAGTTCCTGTACGAGGGGCTGTACGGGCTCGTGAATGATTCTGTCGACGTGAGAGTGAAGCCGGGCGATGTTGTGATTGACGCGGGAAGCTGGGCAGGAGATTTCGCCGCTTATTCGTCAGCAAAAGGAGCGGGAAAAGTTTACGCCTTCGAGCCTACGGAAGCGAACTTCAAGTACCTCGTGAAGACTGCGGAATTGAATCCCGGAATCATCCCCGTGAAGCTGGGACTGTCCAACGAGACGACAAGCCGGACAATCTTCCTCGACGAGCGCAACACAGGAGCAAGCTCAATGCTTGAGGATATGTGCGTCGCTCGCCACGAGGAGACCGAGATTCACACGACAACGGTTGACCAGTTCGTGAGTGAGAATCATATTGAGCGCGTGGACTTCATCAAGTCGGACATTGAGGGCTTCGAGCGTTATATGCTTGAGGGAGCGCAGGAGACACTGAGGCGTTTTGCACCGAAGCTCGCGTTGTGTACGTACCACCTTCCCGATGACCCGCAAGTCATGGCCGGACTCATCCTCAAGGCCAACCCGCGCTACAGCATCATCCAGAAGAGCAAGAAACTTTACGCCTCAGTCCCAGGACATTAACGCCAATCCCTCCGGTTTCGCGCCGGGGGGATTTTTTTGCCGGGAAATAATCCATCCTGCCGTCATTTCCGATATAATACACACATACCCTTACTATATACAGGAGGCAGGAAGCGGCCGTGAAAAAATCCAAGGGGTTCACCCTCATCGAGCTTCTAATAGTGTCGGCGATAGTTGCGATTTTGTCATCCATGATGGGCGTGTCCATGGTGGGCTCGACGGTAACAGCAAGAGCCGCGGCGATTGTGTCGAACGTTGACTCGTGTGTTACGGCGGCGGCCCTGTGCGTCGCGACGGAAAAGCCCTCAGACCTTGCGGAGATGAAGGCGGATGACGTGCTGAAGAAGTACATGGTCAAGTGGGCGGATTACAGCAGCCCCCAGACGGGCGAGCTCATCACCTACACGCCGCTTGCTGACAAAGGGCCTGACAGCTGGGCACTGGTTGTGGACTTCAGCAAGGACAACAGCAGGGATGACATAAGGACCGCGCTGAGGAAGATAAAGGGCTTCGGGAAATATTACGACAAGGACGGCGAGCTGCAGGACATAATGGGGGATGGCCAGTACAGCTTCAAGGTCATGCTGAACGGCGGGAAAATTCTTCCTGACGACTCCAAGGAAGAGGAAGGAAGTGGGACATAAAAAATTAAAGTCTGGGGTATACATGTACGACAATGATAATAACGAAGCAGTGAGGCAGAGAAACAGAGACTGCGGGCTGCGGAAATCTCAGAGGAGGAAAAAGCCAATGAAGAGAACACGCAAAGGTTTAACGCTCATCGAGCTGGTTGTCGTCATGTCAATAGTGGCGATACTTGCGACAACGCTCACGATGCCAATGGTGGGGTCAACAGGGAAGGCAAAGGCAACTGCCATCGTGTCCAACTTGGACATAATCAAGGCACAGACGGCTCTGTACTACGCCAAGTACTTCAATGACAATTCGAAAGTTGGCGTTGGTGGGAGTGATGCACAAGGTTCTACTGCATTGAAGGCTGCTTACACCAAGTGGGACGAGTACTTTAAGGATAACGATGTTATTAAGTACACGCCTGATGGTGATGGAGCTGCTAACTGGTATGTGCTGGTCAACTTCTCAGGAGATCCTGAGTCATCAGATATAGCGGAAGTACTCGGGTCAATGAAGGGGTATACTGAAGCGTACGTAGATGGACGTTCCCTGAAGGACAAGGGGGCAGAGACTGGCGGAAGGTTCAAATTCTTCCCACTGACGGGTGAGATTTCAGCCGACAAAGTAGGAGGATAATAACCTCCCCAAAGCGCAAACACACACACGGCAATCACGGTCTCCGGGCGGAATGTCCCGGAGATTTTTTTTGCGCCGGAATATCTGCTATCATGTCCCCATTCCACAGAAGGGAGGCAATATCCATGAGGCTCGACAAATTCCTGAAGCTCTCCCGGCTCGTCAAGCGGAGGACAGTCGCCCAAGAGATGGTAGAACTCGGGGCGGTCAGGCTCGAAGGCAGGGAGTGCAAGCCGTCAAGCGAGGTCAGGGAAGGAAACGTGATTGAGGTTGCGTACGTGAACAGGGTGCTGAAGGTGAGGGTGCTTTGCGCGGATGAGGCGGTCTTGAGGAGGCCGAAGGCGGTATCGTGGGAGCAGCTGGAGGAGCGGGCAGTGAGGCCTGACGAGAAGCCGTTCTGATTTTGCGTCCCGTCCCAGCGAAAACACGTTTTCATTTTTCCCGTTGCCAATTATAATTAGCGCATATCCTAAAACTTTTCACAGGAGGAAAATTTTTCATGGCATCAATCATTGGTATTCATGGCCGCGAAATCCTCGACTCACGCGGGAACCCCACAGTCGAAGTTGACGTTTACCTCGAAGACGGCTCAATGGGAAGGGCAGCAGTCCCCTCCGGCGCGTCAACAGGCGTTCATGAGGCTCTCGAGCTCCGCGACAAGGAAGCACGTTACGGCGGCAAGGGTGTCCAGCACGCAGTCGAGAACGTCAACGAGAAGATAGCCCCCGAAGTTCTCGGAATGGACGCTGACGACCAGGGCGCATTAGACCGCGCAATGATCGCCCTCGATGGCACAGAAGGCAAGTCCAAGCTCGGAGCGAACGCAATTCTCGGCGTGTCAATGGCGAACGCAAGAGCAGCGGCAGAGTCCCACGGTGTACCCCTGTATCAGTGGCTCGGCGGAATCGGAGGCGGACTCCTTCCCACACCCATGATGAACGTCATCAACGGCGGAGCTCACGCTGACTCAACCGTCGACTTCCAGGAGTTCATGATTGTCCCCCACAACGCGGAGTCATTCGCCGAGGCTCTTAGGATGGGCGCGGAAGTCTACCACGCGCTGAAGGGATGCACGAAGGCCCGCGGCTACTCAACAGGCGTAGGCGACGAGGGCGGATTCGCTCCCAACCTCAAGGACAACCGCGAGGCTCTCGACCTTCTCATGGAGGCCATCAACAAGGCAGGCTACAGGCCCGGCGATGATGTCAGCTTCGCGCTTGATGTCGCGTCGTCAGAGTTCTTCGACACCAGCAAGAACAAGTATGTCTTCACCAAGAGCGGCGGCGCGGAATACACTTCAGCAGACCTCGTGAAGATGTATGAGGACTTGGCGGCAAATTACCCGTTAATCTCGATTGAGGACGGATGCGCTGAGGACGACTGGGAAGGCTGGGCGGCACTCACTGCTTCACTCGGCAAGAAGATTCAGCTCGTCGGCGATGACCTCTTCGTAACCAACCCCAAAATCCTCGCCCGCGGCATCTCTCAGGGAATCGCGAACGCTGTCCTCGTCAAGCTCAACCAGATCGGCACGGTCAGCGAGACATTCCAAGTCATCCGCATGGCAGGCGAGGCAGGCTACGCGGCTGTAATCTCCCACAGGTCAGGCGAGACAGCGGACTCCTTCATCGCTGATATGGCGGTCGCTACAAGGGCAGGCCAGATCAAGACAGGAAGCATCGCGCGCACAGACAGAATCGCGAAGTACAACCAGCTTCTCAGGATTGAGGAAGAGCTTGGCGACACGGCGAAATATGCCCGCCTCGACAGGTATTCGCCCATGTGGAAGTAAGGTGTAAGCATGGCATTCGTAGACCCTGAAATCATCTTCGAGCAGTCCGACATAAAGCGCGCAGTCTCAACCGACAAAGCCCCCGCGGCAATCGGCCCTTACTCACAGGCTATACAGGCAGGGGAGCTTCTCTTCGTGTCAGGGCAGATTCCAGTCGACCCGGCTACAGGCGAGATTCCCAGCGGCATAGCATCACAGGCCAGACACTCGCTTGAGAACCTGAAGGCAGTTGTCGAGGCAGGAGGGTACACTCTTGCTGACGTGGTGAAGACTACGGTGTTTGCTACGGACATTGCGGACTTTGCGGAAGTCAACACTGTGTACGCTGAGTACTTCCCGAACAGCGCGCCGGCAAGGTCATTCGTGGCAGTGAAGGATCTGCCCAAGGGCGTGAAAATCGAGATTGAAGCGGTAGCGTGGCGCAGGAAATAATCATTTGGAGGTAAGTTTTTCGACATGGCAGAATCAACAACAGCAGTGAACCCTTGCGGAGGCAGTGCGCCTTCAACGGGCGGGGGAACAGGAGGAGCAGAAGGAGGAGCGGCACAGCAGGGCGGACTCATGGGAATGCTTTTCCCGCTGGCTATATTCGTGCTGATATTCTACTTCTTCATCATCCGTCCCCAGAAGAAACGCGACAAGCAGCAGAAGAACATGATAGACAGCATAGCCCGGGGCGACCAGATAATCACAATCGGCGGCTTCTACGGGACTGTGCGTGAAGTGCGTGATGACTCGTTCCAGATTGAGATTGCCGAAGGTGTCCGCGTAACAATCCTGAAGTCAGCAGTCCAGGGCAAACGCACCCCCAAACTTGAGAAGACGGAGGCGGCCTCTTAATGAACCGCACCGACAGATTACGCCTGTGGATTGTGCTGATAGTTGTCGCGGCGGCGGGCTGTTACGCTTACTTCGACAGGGACGGCCTGAACTTGGGGCTTGACCTTCGCGGGGGAGCTCACATAGTCCTTCAGGCAAAAGGTACGCCGGAGAACCCTCTCGGTGATGACAGCATAGACAGACTTCTTGCAGTGTTGCGCAACAGGATTGACCAGTACGGAGTCGCAGAGCCCATCATCCAGAAATCGGGGGCTGACAGAATCATCGTTGACCTTCCCGGAATACAGGACCCGGCCGCGGCACTTGAGCTTATCGGACGCACCGCGCAGATGGATTTCCGCGAGGTTCTCGACGCAACGGGGACTCCTCCTCCCGCACCAATCAGGAGCAATTACGACAGCGATATACAGTTTGTGCAGGCTCAGGAACGCTGGCAGAGGGCAGTAGACCAACTCGGCAACTCAAGCGCAGATTTCCAGGTTCGGGCAAAGTCAACCGCCGGGGCAATCGTTGCACCAGCTGAGGAACAGGGACGCTTCTACCTTCTCGGCCCGGTGCTTTTGTCAGGAAAAGACCTCATCAACGCGGCAGTTCAGCCTGACAGCCTGGGACGAATGGGCGTGTCTCTTGAGTTCAGCAGCGAGGGCGCAAGGCTCTTCGAGGAAGCAACAGCAAGGCTCATCGGCAAACAGCTGGCGATTGTGCTGGATGACGTTGTGATTTCAGCTCCTGTAGTGCAGGACAGAATCGCCGGGGGACACGCTCAGATTACCGGGCGTTTCACGGCTGATGAGGCAGGAAGGCTCGCGATAATGCTCAAGGCTGGCGCGCTACCTGTGGCGGTCGAGATTGCCGAGAACAGGTCAGTAGGTCCGAGCTTGGGCGCTGACTCAGTGCGCCAGGGACTCGAAGCGGGGCTTTTCGGCGCGGGAATGGTGCTTGTGTTCATGCTCCTGTACTACCAGTTCCGGGGTCTTGCGGCGGACTTGGCTCTTGCTGTTACTGTGCTTCTGATATTCGCCGGATTGATCGCCTTCAACGCGACACTGACGCTTCCGGGCATCGCTGGAATCATTCTCACTCTGGGAATGGCTGTTGACGGAAATGTTCTCATCTATGAGCGCGTGAAGGAAGAGCAGAAAGCCGGGAAGACTCCCATGGCTGCCCTTGATGCCGGGTTCAGGAAAGCACTGGTAACAATCCTCGACTCCAACATCACAACCCTGATTGCGGCACTCGTTCTGTTCTACTTCGGGTCAGGCTCAGTGCGGGGCTTCGGCGTAACATTGTCGGTCGGTCTTGTCGCGAGCGTTTTTGCAAACATTGTCGTAACGCGGGCTATATTGCAGTTGTTCGTCAAGCGCGGAAAGGAGATCGTGAGGAAATGAGACACATTGACTTCATGAAGCACAGGAAGTTCGCCCTCATAATCAGCCTCGTGCTTGTGGCTGCCAGTCTTGCGCTTCTGTTCACGAAGGGGCTGAATCTCGGAATAGACTTCACGGGCGGCAACGTCATCCAGACAGAATTTGACACACGCCCTGACATTGCCGAAGTCCGCGACGTAATCTCCGCGATTGTGGCAAAAGGGGCGATGATTCAGAATTTCGGCGACAAGGGAATAATCATCCGCACCAACGAGGACACCGAAGAGAGCCGCGAGTCTGTCGTGAAGGCTTTGACCGCGAAATATCCCGGCATGAAAGTTACGGGCTTCGAGAAGGTCGGGCCTGTTGTCGGCGGCGAGCTCAGGAGGCAGGCAGTAATCGGCGTAACAATCGCGCTTGTTGCAATCCTGATATACATAACACTGCGCTTCCAGTTCAGATTTGCGGTCGTGAGCGTTGTGCCGTTGGTGCATGACGTGGTTATCGCGCTGGGGTTCTTCTCGCTGACACAGATGGAAATCGGCTCGTCGTTCATTGCGGCAATACTCACGATTGTGGGCTACTCTCTGAACAACACGATAATCATCCTTGACCGTGTGCGTGAGAACTGGGGGACATTGTCGCGTGAAGGCATAGTGAATCTCGTCAACAAGTCGCTGAACCAGACGCTGGCACGGACGATAAACACGACGCTGACGACTCTTTTCCCGGTAATCGCCTTGTGCGTGTGGGGAGGGCCGGTGTTAATGGCGTTCAGTTATGCTATGCTCGTGGGAATGATTGCGGGTACGTGGAGTTCTATGATGATAGCTACAGGGCTTCTCTGTGAATGGCAGCTGAAGAAATAGTGGCTAGTGAAAAGATTTCCCCCTTGTCTGAGAAGGCAGGGGGGGATTTTTCTTGCCTCACTCGCGGCTGTGAAGTTCGCTGTTCATCATGTCGATGTTGACCTTCATCACGTTCATCATCGCGGCCATGTTCTGCATTATGTTCACGGAATTTCCAGCGTTCGTCTCGATGAACCTCATGAACTCCCCGCGGGCTATCCTCATAAGCAGCATGTCAGTGTAGGCTGTAACGGTGTAGATTCCCGGCCTGCCCGTCAGCAGCGAGTATTCCCCGAAAGTTTTTCCCTCCTTGAGGCTTCCCAGAAGGTACTCGTCATCCGTCCCGTAATTCACGAAGCACAACGCCCGGCCTGAGATTATCTTGTACATGTCGCTGTTCCTCTCACTCTCGCGGAGAATCACCCTGTCTTCCGGGACGCGGACAAATTTCGCCTGCTGTATTCCTCCTGCCTGAGTCATTGCCTGAGACTTAAGGAGGGCGATATTCGAGTCTGTCAGGAATTTCCCCAGCTTGATGCTCCCGGTGAGGTAGCGCGCGAGGGGGGATTTCTTGAGGATGTCGGGCTTCTCGCAGGTAAGGGCAAGGAAGACGCTGCTTTTGCTCAGTGAGTTTGCGACGGAGTTAGCCACGACCTGAAGAAAAGCCGGGTCTCTTTCCGCCAGATTGTCGAAGTCGTCAATCACAAGTATCAGCCTGTGATTTCCCTGAGCGAGCGCGATGAAGCCTAAAGCATCGTCCCAAAACTGGAAGGGCGCGTGAGTATTGAGAGCGTAAAACTTGATGACCTTTGCGGAAAACTCGTTCATGTTGGCGAGACTGCTTTTGCGCGAGGCCTTGAAGTATATTGCTGACTTGTTCCGGCAGAATTGCTCAAGCAGGGTAGTTTTCCCGGTGTTTTTTCCGCCGTACACAAGCACAAATCTGAAGCCCTCTCCGCTGTAGGCATCCTCAAGATAAGCAAGCTCCTTTTCGCGCCCTATGAACATGGTTAGCCCGTTATCCTCTTGCGCATGGTGAAGACGTTGCGCCCGTCAATGTAGTCATAGCTCACACTGTCCATGCTCTTCTTGACGATGTAGATACCAAGTCCGCCGATGCCGCGTTCTTCCGCTGAGAGTGTTACATCAGGGTCAGGCCGTGCGAGCGGGTCATAGGGAGTCCCGCCGTCAATGAACGTGATTTCGGCGACTCCGTCCGCAACGTCAGCAAGAATCTCCGCGCTTCCGCCTTCCGGGCCATAAGCATAGTGAGCGATGTTCACGAAAATTTCCTCGGCGGCAATGTTGATCTGTGTTACCGTCTTCATGGGACAGCCGACTTCCTCAAGCACCCCGTCAATGAAGTCTAATACCTCGTCAAGTTTCTCTGTTTTTGCTTCTGTGATTAGCCGCAAACTCATTCACCCCTCCCGTGAAATTTCAGCCCTATCATCGTTATATCATCAAACTGCGGTGCTTCCCCTGTGAACGCATCAACATCCCGCTTCATGGCCGACAGTATCCCCTCAGCGGAAAACCCCCCGGTTCTCCTCAGTGCCTCAAGCATCCTGCCAGTCCCGTAAAGCTCGCTGTTACTGTTTGTTGCCTCAGCCACGCCGTCAGTGTAAAGATACAGGAAATCCCCGGCGTTAAGGTCAAACTCATACTCACGGAATTTCATCCCCTCCATCGCGGCGACCGCGGGGCTGTGCTTCGACTTCATGAGCTGCCAGCCCTCACCGTTCCTGTAGAGTGCCGGGTACTCATGGCCTGCGTTGGAGGCTCTGACATGGCCAGTGTGAATGTCGGCCAGTCCCAGCCACACAGTAACGAACAATCCTGCCTCGTTCCCCTCGCACAGCTGGCTGTTCACGTCAGCAAGAATCTCGCCCGGGCTTCCTCCCATCATCGCACGGTTCTTGATGAGCGTCTTGGCTATCACCATGAACAATGATGCAGGGACTCCCTTCCCCGAAACGTCAGCGATGACCAGCGCAAGATGACTCTCATCGGCCATGAAGAAATCGTAGAAATCCCCGCCGACTTCTTTTGCCGGAGTCATTGACGCGAAAATCTCAAACTCTTTGCGGACGGGAAACTCTCTCGGCAACATGCTGGCCTGAATTTCCGCCGCTATGCTGAGTTCAGCCTTTATCTGCTCCTTCTCCTGAGTGATGCGGGTTATTCCGTCAATGTAGCTCAGGACTTGTGACTCCATAGCGTCAACAGTACGGGCAAGCTGTCCGATTTCGTTCCGGGAAGTTATGTGCCGACCAAGCGGGGACTCTGGCTCTGTGTGCTCGCCCGCGAACCTTGTTGCCTCAGCCGCGATTCTGCGCACGGGAACAATGAGCGTCCGCCCCAGGTACATACCGTAAACCACGAACACAATCACGACGATAACCGCCGCCGCAGTAGCAACATGCCTGACGTAGGACTTGCGGTAGAAGTTGAGACGCTCCATCTGTCTCTGCACGCATAGTATCCAGTCTACAGTGTCAGAATCTCCGGCCTTCACTGGAATCATCACGGTGATGTGGTGTCCTGTCTCACTGTCGCCCTTGTCGCGGAATATCGTTGCCATCCTTGCGCCGTTCTCGCACAAATCCCTGTAGGCGGCCCTGTACTCGTCATTCGAGGTCTTGCGGACGTAACCGCTTGGGTAACGCTCGTAATTCACGGAGCTGTTCATGATGCTCACGAAGAACTCAATATGATTGTAGTCTGTCTTGTCGGGGCGTATCAGGTAAATGAACGTGGCATCCTGGGTGTCGGCGAGGCGCTGCCATTCGTCATTGAGCATCCTGAAGCGCATCTGGAACTCTGAGCCCGCTGTTTTCCCCGTGAGAAGCTCAGGCATTATCATTGTCGCGGCAGTCCGGGCAGTGTTGTAGGCGCAATCCTCGTACTGTGTCGCGACTGAGAGCGTGAACTCACGGTAGCCGATCACGCACACGAGGACGGTAAGCAGCACCAGCAGAAGGACAACGCCGGCTATGATTTGCGCGGCAAGATTCTTCCTCAGCATTTCCCGTAATACTTCAGCACAAGCATCGTAATATCGTCGAACTGTGGAGCGTCCCCCGTGAAATCATCAACACTCTTCTTCATGACCGACAATATCCCCTCGACAGGCAGGCCCTCAGTCTCATTCAGCGTGGCAATCATCCTGTCAGTCCCGTAAAGCTCGTTGCTACTGTTCGTGGCTTCTGCGACCCCGTCAGTGTACAGGTACAGGTTATCGCCGGGACTCAGCGTGAACTCGCTGGGCTTGAAGCGTATTCCCTCCATTGTCGCGACGGCCGGGCTCTGCTTGGTCTTGAAGAGTGTGTAGCCTTCGCCGGGACGGTAGATAGCCGGGTATTCATGGCCTGCGTTTGAGGCGGTAACATGCCCGGTCGAAATCTCCAGAATCCCAAGCCACACCGTAACGAACAATTCAGCCTCGTTGCCCTCACATAACTGCTCGTTCACGTCCGCGAGAATCTCTGACGGTGTCCCGCCCATCTGAGCGCGGTTCTTGATTAGAGTCTTCGAGATTACCATGAACAGCGCGGCGGGGACTCCCTTTCCTGACACGTCGGCCATGACAAGCGCAAGGTGGTCATCGTCAACCATGAAGAAGTCGTAGAAGTCGCCCCCAACCTCTTTGGCGGGGTTCATCGTGGCGTAAATGTCGAACTCTTTGCGGTCCGGGAACGGCGGGAATATACGCGGGAGCATGTCGGCCTGAATCTGAGTCGCTATGTTCAGCTCCGCTCCGATGCGCTCCTTCTCGGCTGTTACTGCGGCCAGGTTCTTGACGTAATCCTTGAGGGACGCGGCCATGTCGTTGAAGGACTGCGCAAGGTCTCCGATTTCGTCGTTGGTGCGGATTTCGGCGCGGTAATCGAGATTCCCACCGGAGATTTTCTTCACGTCATGCTCAAGGGCTATTATCGGCTCGGTGAGTCTGCCTGAGAAATTCCGGGACGCAGCTACCGCAAGAGCAAGCACAATCACGAACGCCCCAAGGAATGACAGCATGGTGTATATGACTCTCCTGTTGACCGAACGGACCGGGGCAAGAATGACGCTCTCCGGGATTCTCACGCAGAATTTCCAGCCCGTGCCCTTAATCGGAGTGTAGGCGTAATATACCCGGCTGTCTGAGAGTGAGACTCCTGTTCTGCCTGACATGATTTCGTCGGCTAGGCTGTGCGTTACGTCATCAATCGTGAGGTCGCCGGAAGCCTGCTGATTCGGAGGGGCGATGATTTTCCTGTTTCGGTCGACAAGGAAAGCATAGGCATCTTCCCCAAGGTCAATGTCAACAATAGCCCTGTACAAGTCCGAGATCAGTATATCCATGCAGACGACCCCGGCGAAGTCCCATTTGGCATCATAGAAGGGAGCTCCGCACGTTATCATCATTCCTGTTCCGTAATTGTCCGAATATACGTCGGTGAAGAACACCCCGCCTTTGTCCCGGCCTGTCTTGTACCAGTCTGACCCGTGGAAGTTGTAGTAGCTTTCCGGGCCGTCTGTGGGGATGGCGTTGTGCGAGTTCTTGTCGTACGCGATAAGCGCGCCTGTTTTTGTCCCGGCGTAAATGGAGGTTATCACGCCCTCGTTGGCGTTCATGACGGGATGCCATATGTGCCTGAGGTTGCCGAGCATACATATCTCATCCATGATGCCGGAGAGATCGAGGCTCTTGCTTGTTACAACTCTCTGCATGGCGAGCATCCCGGCGTTCTCGACTTTTGGCGGCAGGACTTCATGAGGCATGTAATCCCGCGAGTTCACGTACAAGTCGTGAATGTAGTCCGCGAAATTCCGGGCGTAACCCGCGTATTTCCCAAGCTCCGAGTCGGCGAGGTCTGCTTTGCTGTCGGTGAGGCTGGCGAGGTTCTGCTCCATCTGCCGGGTGAGTGCTGACTCGCTGTCCTCCTGTATGCGGAACATCCCGGCTATCCCTACAGCTCCCGTGATGAGCAATGCTATAACCGAAATGTACAGCACGACTCTCTGGAGCTTCTTCCTGATTGTTGACTTGCTCATAGATCATCCTCCTAGACTACCGCGTGTACCAGATTCTCCCCGCCCGAATATCTGAACGAGGCCCGTATTGCGCGGTGCTTTATGATTGCGAGGCTCATTATGTCGATTTCGTCCTCGTCCGGGTCAATGCGGAAGGGGTTGTACTTTTCCCCGCCGTAATGAAGACGGGCTGATATTGCGTCCCCGAATGTTACTGAGACGGAAATTCTCGCGTCAGGCCGGGCCTTCTGGATTCTCAGGGCGAGTTCCTCAATGCAGCTCTGGATCTCAAGGACACGCTTCATCTTCACGCCGCGTTTCATGGCCGACATTTCGAGGATTTCGTTTGCGCCCTCCAAGCTCTCAGCATCAGGCAACAGGCAGAAGTCAGCATCATTCACCGGGAATTTTCCGCGGGGCATGACAGGCTCAATGTAGAGCAGGGACGAGAAGAGAATGTTGACCGGGATTCCGATGAACAGCCCAGTGAGGAAATACGCGAGGCCTGCGGAGATTCCAGCTTTGAGTCCTTCCAACGAGTAAACCGCCCCGACAGTAGCGCAAATAACGGCAAGCAGCCCGGAATATCTCCTGTAATCCGGCCATGTCTTGAAGGAAATCCGCCCGGACCTCACGAGGAAGTGCCAGCCGTGAAACATCCCCATTCCCGCAACGATGACGCACACAGCCTCGCGCATCACTCCGGGTAATTCCGCGCCCATCATGACGGACGACAGCACACACCCAATCACGCACCCCGCCACGCCGTAAGCACCGAAGAACAGCCCCAAGGTTGACGGGAGGAAGTTCTTGATTCCGGCGTATGACGGGAGAATGCCTGTGAGCTGAACGGGAGCGTCAATCACGAAGTATGCCACCGCACAAAGAAATACCAGCGTCAATTTTTCACGGTTTCTCACGGACAACAAGCCTCCTTAACCACGCGAAGAATGCCGGCTCAGTCATCATTATTCCCAAGACGATAGCAATTCCTCCGGCGGCTTTCGGCCATGTTATGACTTCCGGCTCAGTCCCAAGAAATTCGGCCAATATCGGCGACACTGCCATAGTCATAATGATTTCGGTCGAGAATATCAATGACGTGTTCAGCGGACTCACATACCTTTGCGCGTAAACCTGGATTATCCCGTAAAGCCCCCTGATGAAGAAGCTCACGTAAATCACGCTCCCCCAGAACTCATGGTTGGACGGAAGCCCGAACGGTATACCCTTCACGAGGACTTCACACACCCACAGCACGAGGCTGAACACGAAGCAGAAGAACATCTGACCCATCGCTATGATTGACGGGTTGGACGAGGCCGAGTATTTCCCGACGCTCACGACATACAGCGCGAACGCAATGTTTGAGGCCATGAGGTAAAGCACGCTCACGTTCAGGAAGTCAGAGATTCCCGCCTCAGACATGAGCATTAACCCGGCGAACACCATAATGATTCCGCAGAATGTGCCTTTGTCGGGTATCTGCTTGTACTCAAGGAACATTATTGCCGCGATGAACACGAAATTTGTCGACAGTATAGCGTTCGTTACCGCCGGGCCTAGTCCTGACACTCCCATAAGCAGGAACACGTTGAACGCGACAAGCTGCGCGGAAAGTATCATGCTCTGCTTCACCTGCTTGGAGTCGAGACGGAACAGTTCCCCGAAGAAGAATGCCAGCGACATCACGAGGCCGATCAGGTTCGTTACGCAGAGGAACGCGAAGTGAGGGACGGAGTCAGGTACCCACATAAGGAAGACGTACTGTATTGACGCGAAGAATGTTATTGCGAAAAGTGATATGTTTGCTTCCAGCCTGTTCATTTTTCCGTTAATATATACTTGTCGAGAAGGAACACGGGTTTGTAGTGATTCTTGGCTGACCTTAGAGTCTCCGAGCCTATATCCTCCTCAAAGTTGATGTACTTTGTCCCCTCACAGCACAGACGAGCGAACTCATGCTTTGCGAACGGGTAAATATTCGGTATCTTGTGGTCGCAGTTCTCGTTGATCTCGTCAATGTAATCCTCAGAGAGCCTCGCGCCGTAAGCATACCCCTTCACAGTGCCGTCAATGAGAATCACAATCCCCGTCAGGCCCAGCGCGGACCAGTCATCAAACGCAACCTGAATCCCTGCGTCCTCGCCTAGCACCTGCTCACGTTCCGCCGGGTCATTGCTCGCGTCAACCTTAGCCCTCAGCCATTCAGCCTGGAAATCACGCACCGCCGGGATATTCGCCGGAGTCATCATGACAGTTTCAGCCCTCCCTGCGTAATCGCGTCCGAATCTCTGGAAGTCCCTCCGCTTGTAGGCCATCTTTGCGCCCGAATACGTGGCGAGGCTCTGCGCGTCATAGATGTATTCCGACCAGTCTCGGCTGTATTCCTGCGTGAACATTCTGGGGAACATGGCCGTGATTGCGTCTCTTGCTGACTGTGTTACGGTCTGGAACTTCGCGCGGCAATCGTGGCTGTGAGCGTCGTCAAGAACATTCTGCACCGCCTGCCTCAGTGCCTCCGTGTCATCACGAGAGCCTAACGGGAAAAGGTAGACCCTCTCGCCGCCAGAGCAGAGATTAGCCCGGAGAGTGTACAGGAAGCCCTCATGCTCGCAGAGTGAGTCGCCGTATTTGTGCCTGAGACTCCATGACGACACAAAAGAGTGCTGGCATGACCCCTCGCCGTATCTGAACGTGTAGGAATCTGCCAGCGTCTTCATCCCCAGTGTGAGGGGCTGGAAGTTGAGCATTGCTACTCGATGTTCAGCAGCTCGTCGAAGCCTGTTACCTCGAAGATTTCCTTGATCTCCTGGTTCGCGTTCCTGACCGTCATTTTCCCCTGCTTGTTCATGAGCTTCTGAGCCTTGAGGAGAACGCGGAGTCCTGCTGATGACACGTAGACGAGCTTGGACATGTCGATTGTGAGGTCGGTTACGCCGTCGAGCTTGCCTGTGATTTCGGCTTCGAGCTGGGGGGCTGTGGTCGTGTCGAGGCGGCCGTCAAGCGAAATTGTGAGGGCTGAACCCTTTGCTTCTTTCGTGAGTTCCATGTGAGATATTTCCTCCTGTTATGTTGGGATTGTTATTCATGGTAGAAATTATCATTTTTTCCGCGCCCTGTCAAAATTTCGCGGCCTCATATCCTGACAATGAGATTGTTCGTGCCTAACGTGTTTGTGTACTGCACATCCCTCGACAGCTTCATGATGATGGACAGCCCCGCATCCCGTTCCCGGCTCTCAGTCAGCGCGTGGTAGTACTCTGTGAGGTTGAAGGGCTTGCAGTCGTCCCGCATCCGGATAATCAGCTCCTTGCCTTTTGCCACAAGCCGGGCGTTGATGCTGTGAGTCCTGCCGTCGTTGAAGCCATGTTCCGCGAGAAATGTAGCAAGCTCCTCCGTAACCAGCCCGTAAGTGTTCGCCCTCTTCATGTCAGCCCCGTGTTCCAGAGCGAAGGCGACCGCGACGTGAGACAGCTCGTAAACCTCATCCGTTGACCCGGCGATCACAGCGGCCTCGTCTTCAGGCCTGACCCCGAAACTCTCAGGCAGAAGAAGCATCTTGCCCCGGAAAGTCTCGCCCTCGCCGTTCACGTACACATAGGCCACAGCAACCGCACTCAGCAGGGACATGCTGGCCACCCTTGAGACCCACGCCCCACGGTAGCCCATGACATTAAGCAGGAAGAACATGATAGGCACAATATTTCCGCACTCAA
>JAFSKV010000001.1 GCA_017448795.1 Synergistaceae bacterium
AAAACTAGCGCAGATACTCCCGCTCATCACGGCCATGAATGCAGGCTCAAGGGTAACACTTCCCCAGTCATCAGCCGGGAAAATCGACATCAACAGCGCAACAGCAAAGCAGCTCGAAGCCCTCCCGGGAATCGGCCCGGCTCTCGCACAGCGCATCATAGACTACAGGAACAAGCACGGAAATTTTGCCCGCCCCGAAGACCTCATCAACATACGCGGAATCAGTCAGTCAAGGCTTGAGGCAATGCGGGACATGATTACTGTACGCTGACCGAAGGCTAGCAGAGATGGAGATACTGAGACGCTCCCCTATGATGGGAGTACTTGCGGCATTAACGGCAGGCTGTGCCCTCTATGACAGAATGGGGGGCTGGGCGTTTGTGATTGCTGCTCCTGCTGTGTTCGCGGCTACAATGTTCCTGTCTTATGAGCGGGATTTTCCGGGACAATGGCAGGCCTTCATGTTCACGCTTGCTTTCACGCTGCTGTGTTCGTGGCGGATTTACGCGGTGATTTCGTCGCCTCCTCCTGAGAACGTGATTTTTGCCGGCGGGGAAGGCACTGTTACGGATGTCCGTGAATGGGGCAGGAATTACGCGGTTGTTATTGAGACTGAGAGCCGGGGGAAGTATGTAACGTTCCTGAGATTCGACGAGTTCATGAAGGGTACTAGGATTAAGTTTGACGGTGAGACTAGGGGCTTCCGTCCCAAGAGGAGCGGCTCAGACTTTGACGAGGGGAGATTTTGGCGGGGGCGCGGAGTGAACGGCGTAATCACTCTCCATAACACACAAGAGCTGCCCGGACGCTGGAGCATAGCCATGATGAGGGCGAAATTGTCCCGGAAACTCGCGATATACTTTCCCAGTCTCACGGGCCTGTATCTCCGGGCGGTGTGGATTGGTGAGCGCAGCAAGTCCCTGAATGACCGTCATAGACTCTGGGGGACAAGTCATCTTCTTGCGGTGTCGGGCTTCCACGTTGGAGTCGTCATTCTGTGCGCAAGATACTTCACCGGCGGAAATCCCGTAATCCTCACTGTGATACTGTGGCTCTATGTCCTGCTGACTGGGGCGGCACCAAGCGCAATGAGGGCGGGGCTGATGATACAGGTGTTACTTTGCGCGAAATTCTGGCGGCGTAACTACAACGGCGTGAACAGTGTATGCGCGGCAGGAGTGATATTGCTGACGTGGAGTCCGTTCTTGTTCTGGGACATTGGCTGGAGGCTATCAGTGATGTCGGCTCTTGTGATTGCCTCGATGGTTCACGCGGGGTATTCTTGGGTGATGATTAGTCCGGCGGTTGGACTGGTTACTTTCCCGCAAGTTGCTTGGACTTTCGGGAGCGTTCCTGCTGTTGGGTTTGTGCTGAATCTTTTTGCGCCGCTGTATTTTACGTTTGCTTTCACGGTTTCGTCTGCGGGGGCGTTCTTGAGACTGCTGAATTTGCCGCTGACAGGGTACTTCATGCTTGCTGTTGAGGGGGTATTTATCCTCATGGAGAAGGCGGCTGAGTCAATGCAGGCGATTCTTCCGCAGGCTGTGGGCTGGAATTATGCTCTTGCTTGGACGGGCTGCGGGACTCTGGTTTTCTTCGTGTGCAGGTACTTGGAGCTTGCACCCTTGAGGACAGCGGCAGTTATGGGGGCGGTTGGGTTTATGGCGTTCGCGGTGTTCTTGTAGGCGGTGTGTGTATGTGGCTGTCTTTACTGGCGGGACATTCGGCAGCTTGTCTTCACCTGTAGGCACAATAAGTCTATCCCCTTACCCGTCAAATCCAGCGGACAAGGGGAAGAATCTTCATCATCATTTCGACCGTCTCACAGCTTCCTTCATCATCACGTCATGCGCTCCTCCCTCAAGAAGAGTTACAGGAGACACTAGAGTCAGCCTTGCCTTCTCCCTCATATCTTCCAGCGTCAGCGCACCGCAGTTGCAGAACGTAGAACGTATCTTGCTGAGTGTCTCGGCTATGTTGTCCCTGAGAGTCCCGGCGTATGGCACGTAGCTGTCGACTCCTTCCTCGAATGACAGTTTGGCCTGAGACGAGTCTCCAGAATCGTAACGCTGCCAGTTCCGTGCACGTGATGAGCCTTCGCCCCAGTATTCCTTCATGTAGCTCCCGTTCACCATGACTTTGTTTGT
Organism: Synergistaceae bacterium; assembly: GCA_017448795.1. Taxonomy (GTDB): domain Bacteria; phylum Synergistota; class Synergistia; order Synergistales; family Aminobacteriaceae; genus JAFUXM01. The sequence continues at coordinate 2,148 of JAFSKV010000001.1, forward strand.
CGGGCTCTCGTCGAACCGTGCGAAATATCGCCCCAGCATACAGAAGTCAGCACCCATAGCAAGAGCAAGCGTTATGTGATAGTCCATGACGATTCCGCCGTCCGAACATATCGGCACGTAGACTCCAGTCTCAGCAAAATATTCATCCCTTGCCCTCGCAACCTCGATAACTGAAGTCGCCTGACCGCGCCCGATTCCTTTTGCCTCGCGGGTGATGCAGATTGAGCCGCCGCCGATTCCTACCTTCACGAAATCTGCCCCAGCGTCAGCAAGAAACCTGAAGCCGTCAGCGTCAACAACATTCCCGCCGCCGACTTTCACAGAGTCGCCGTAACGCCCCCGAATCCACGCAAGAGTCCTCCGTTGCCACTCAGTGAATCCCTCAGATGAGTCTATGCACAGGACATCCGCCCCAGCCTCAACCAAAGCCGGGACTCTTTCCTCATAATCCCGCGTGTTGATGCCCGCTCCTGTCATGTAACGTTTCTGCGCGTCCAACAATTCAAGCGGGTTCTCCTTGTGCATGTCGTAATCTTTCCTGAACACAAACGCCACCATATGCCCCTCATCATCCACAACAGGAAGAGCGTTGAGCTTGTGTTCCCAGATTATGTCGTTGGCTTCGGTGAGGCTGAGTCCGTCATGAGCTGATATTACCTTGTCGATCGGGGTCATGAAGTCCCGGACTTTTGTGTGAATGTCCGTCCTGCTCACACGGTAATCACGGCTCGTTACGATTCCCAGCAGTTTACCGTTAAGGCTTCCGTCATGTGTTACTGCTACGGTTGTGTGTCCTGTCTGTTCCTTCAGCGCGAGGATGTCGGCTAATGTCTGGTCGGGGCTTATGGCTGACTCGTTGGCGACAAACCCGGCCTTGTAGCGTTTCACCTTTGCGACCATTTCGGCTTGGCTCTCTGCAGTCTGTGAGCAGTAGATGAACGCAAGACCGCCTTCACGCGCCAGTGCTACGGCCATGCTGTCATCTGATACTGACTGCATACACGCTGAGACTAACGGAATGTTGACCGACAACGGGGACTGTTCGCCCTTCCTGAACTTGCACAGGGGAGTCCTTAGTGAGACGTTTGACGGCACGCAGTTTTCGGATGAGTACGAGGGAATTAGCAGGTACTCGGAGAATGTGTGAGAAGGCTCGCTGTAATAATATGCCATGCGGTGATGGTTCCCCTTTCGTGAAATTTTGCGGTGTATGATAGCACAACGGCCGCGAAAAAATTTTCTGACTAGTCGCGCGATGCTTCTTTGAGCCTCTTCCATGCCGGAGATCTCTTCAGCCTCGATTTTGCCGGAAGCTGCCTCGCGTAATCCAGAGCAGTCCTGCCCTCAATGTTGCGGATTTTAGCGTCAGCACCGAAATCAAGAAGGGCATCAACAGCAGCAGGGTTGTCATAAAGCACAGCATAAATCAGCGGAGTACATGATGATGCGGCATTCAGGAAGCCAACTCTGGACAAATGAGCGTCATCCAGCCTGAAAGGTGCTTCTGCGTCAAACCTTCCCCCTTTGAGGAGGGCCGAGCTTTCACCGGAAGAATACAGAGGCTCTAGCACATCGTATCTTTCTTCATCGGTAAATTCTCCGTGAACGTTCACATCTCCCCCAGCTTCAGCAAGCCAGCCTATAACCTTTCCTGCCTCTTCTGGATTCTTGTACCACGCCGCGGCAGTGTGAAAAGGAGTCCCGCACCAGAACCACACAATCTCGCTGTAATTAGGATTTGCTCCGGCCTCAAGAAGTGCTTTCACTGCCGGGAAATTCTTACTGTTCACAGCGCATGTGAGAGGAGTCCCGATTGAACCGAGTCCTTCTTCACCCTCAGCGTTCACATCAAGCCCAAGACTGACCAAGTACTTCACGCTTTCAGGGTTATGGTTGAACGAAGCCGCGTCATGAAGCGGAGTCCCTCCGAAGCCGTAAATGATTTCTCCGTCCCCGTACTTGTCGTAATCCTCACCGCTAAGATCCCTGCTTACGTTGAAATTTGCTCCCGCCTTCACAGCTTCCTCAAGCTCCGAGGGCGAAGCAGTACGCGCCAGCATGTAGACATTAATATTTTCCGCCCCGCAAGAAACTGACGCAAGCAAAAGCATTGTTGCAGCTCCCAAAATTTTCCTCAAGGTAATTCCTTCCTTCCCGCGAAAATTATTGCCTCTTGCCCTGCGTGTATAATAACTCCCAAACTTGAAATCCCAATACATGAATCGGAGATGCCATACACTATATGACAGATGATAATTACTACATGGCAGAAGCACTCAGCGAAGCAAGAAGCGCATTCTCACGCGGTGATGTCCCTGTAGGCGCGCTTATCGTCAAGGACGGGCAAATCATCTCACACGGAAGCGACAAGAAATCTTCTGACCCTACAGAACACGCAGAGATTGCCGCAATACGCTCATGCGCCGGGACTTTAGGCCGCTGGAATCTCTCAGGCTGTACGCTCTATGTTACGCTTGAACCCTGCCCCATGTGTGCGGGGGCCTGCGTCAACGCCAGAGTCTCAAGGGTAGTTTACGGCGCGAGAAATTACAGGTCAGGAGCAGGCGGAACTCTCTTCAACATTCTCCGGGACTCAAGGCTCAACCATATGTGCGAAGTTAAGTCCGGCGTTATGGAGAATGAATGCGTGAAAATCCTTCAGGACTACTTCATCCAAAGGAGGCAAAAATGCTTCCGACGTGCTTAGTCTCAGACCTCAAAATCTACAGGCCCGGCGACAATACTAAGAGGCTCGCGCGGGAATTGTCATGCCCTCCTCTGGCCGCAGGTGTCCTCGAAATGCTCAGGGGAGACGAAGACATTGACACCCTCAGAGAATGGATATATCCCGACTTCACCAAGCAGATGAACAGCCTTGACCTGTGTGAAGGAAGCAAGGCCGCAAAACTTTTGTGGGACTCCAAAAGCTCATTGGGCAACGTCCTCGTTTACGGCGACTATGACACTGACGGGATAAGTTCGACGGTTCTTGCGATGGAAATTTTCCGCAACAAGGCCGCCCAAGTCAGGTACTTCATCCCAAGAAGAGACGTTCACGGCTACGGTTTGAACGCAGATGTACTCGACAAGATAGCAGTGTCAGGATGCAACACGCTTGTTGTTACAGACTGCGGGACTAACGACTCCGAAATGCTCCGGAAACTCGCCGACAAGGGCATAAACATTTTCGTGTTCGATCATCATTCACTGTCAGCCCCCATAACAATACCGACAATCGTCAACCCCTGCATCAACATGGAGGCAGGAGACCATCAGAAGATTTGCGCGACTGCTGTACTCTGGTGCTGGGCGTGGAAAGAAAACATAGTCCCCCGCGATTTTCTGCGCTATGAAGTCGACCTTGTTACCCTCGCAACTATTGCCGACTGCATGCCCCTTCACAGCCTCAACAGGATGCTTGTGCGCGGAGGAATGAGCCTCATGAGGAGAAACCCCAGGCGGGGACTGTCAGCACTCTTTAACTGTCTCGGCATCAACAAGTCCCAGCTGTCAGAAGAACACTTGTCTATGCGCGTCATCCCATGCCTTAACGCCCCAGGAAGAATAGCAACGGCTGATACTGGAGTCCGTGCCCTTCTAGGAGCAGGCAGCAATGACACAGTTTATCAGTGCGTGAACGAGCTCATGAGGATAAACCGCAAGCGTCAGACACTCACGGAGAACATAGCCCGCGAGATTGACGACTGGATAATCACAGGGCAGGTGAAGCGCAATGTTCTCTACAATGAACAGTGGCCTATAGGAGTCCTCAGCGGAGTAGCAAGCAGGATATGCGCACAGTACAACAGGCCGATAGTACTTGTCGCCCCGGTAGGAAGCAAGGTTGTGCGCGGAACTCTCAGAGTCCCGGAAGGCGGCGACGCTGTAGGCATATTGCGTGAAATAGCCCATAAACTCGACGCATGGGGAGGACACAAATACGCCGCAGGGTTCTCCGTCCTCACGGAAAACTGGCAGGAAGTATGCGCAGACCTTGAGCGTATGCTGACAGACATAAAGATAAAGCCGGAAAGTGTTACCCCCGTGATAAACATAGTCCCTTCTGACATAACAATTTCAGACTGGCGCGCTGTCTCTGAACTCGGGCCTTTCGGAAACAGCAACCCTTCTCCGAAATTCTACACGGATCATGACGCTTACGGCTTCGAGATCAACACAATGGGCAAGGACGGCAAACACAGCTTCGTCCGTGTGAGCAATGCCCGGCTTCTTGCGTTCAACACGCCCGCCCGCGATGTCGCCGCATTGCTTGGACGGGTAAAAGGATGGATCTATCACCCGCGTTTGGATTACTGGAGGAATGAAGAACAGCTGCAGTTCATACTTGACTGCGCAGTAACAGAAGGAGGGAAATAATATCATCATGGCCGCACCCGCCGAAACTCTGAGCCTCGAAACACTCGAAGGCCGGGAAAGTTTTTCGTCTATCATGAGCTCTGTACCGTCAATAGAAGACAGCGCATCAAACTTCCTTCATGACATGTACAGGCTCCGCGATGAATTTTTCGCCAAGATACCAGAAGAGTCAAAGATTGAAATTGTCCGCTCGGCATGGCAGGAGTTATGGGGAAAGGCCATGCTGTCATTGAATCCCGATCAGCTAAGGATGCTAGGCGATGCGTTCGTTTTCGCGGCGGTCTCACACAAAGACCAGCGCAGGAAATCAGGCGAACCCTACATCACGCATACATTGAGCGCGGCTCTCATACTCGCAGGAATGAGGCTGGATACTGCTACCCTTGAGGCTGCCCTTCTTCATGACGTTCTTGAAGACACTGACGTTACGCCGGATGAAATGCGCGCAAAATTCGGGGCTGATGTAGAGATGCTTGTTGACGGTGTAACCAAGCTCGCACAGGATGACGTGAAGGAATTTATGTCCCGCGAAGATCTCACAGCTGAGACACTAAGGCACATGTTCGTCGTAATGGCAAAAGATGTCAGAGTAGTCCTCATAAAACTTGCTGACCGTCTCCACAACATGAGGACTCTTCAGATCATGAGGCCGGAAAAACAGAAGCGCATTGCCCGCGAGACGATGGAAATTTACGCCCCTCTTGCTCACAGACTGGGAATATACCAGATAAAACGGGAACTAGAAGATTTGTCGTTCATGTACCTTCAGCCCGAAATATACGAGGAAGTGAAAAGGCGCGTCAATATCAAGATGCCAAAGATGGAGTCTGTAATCGAGAAGGTGAAAACTACCCTTGAGGAACGTTTACAGAACAACAACATACCCTGCCGCATCAAAGGGAGGGCAAAACACTTCTACAGCATCTACGAGAAAATGCAGCGCAAGAAGATCAGCTTTGATGAGCTTTATGACATTCTCGCCGTGAGGGTTCTTGTTGCTGACGTGTCTACATGCTATGCGGTGCTGGGCGTTGTCCATTCGTTATGGATACCTGTTCCCGGCCAGTTTGACGACTACATAGCCAACCCAAAGAGCAACATGTACCAGTCTTTGCACACAACTGTGATGGTCTCAGGCGTTCCTATAGAGATTCAGATACGCACATACGACATGAATCACTTTGCTGAATACGGCATAGCAGCTCACTGGGTCTACAAGGAAGGCGGAAGCAAGAAGCTCCTCAAAGGCCTTAATGAACGCCTGATGCTTGTCCGTCAGGTCATGGAGGCGGGGCAGGACGGTGAAAGCACAAAGGAATTTGTTGACATCCTCAAGAATGACATACTCCTTACCAGTGAGATATACGTTTTCACGCCCGACGGAAAGCCCATGATTCTCCCGAACGGCTCGACAGTCCTCGATTTCGCTTACGCCGTACACACAGAAATCGGCAACCACTGCGCTGGGGCTATGGTCAACGGCATCATGGTTCAGCTGAACACACAGCTTCACAGCGGCGACAGGGTCAAAATACTCACAGCGTCCCAGTCCTCCCCGTCAAAAGACTGGGAGAAAATGGCCTCAAGCGCAAAAACCCGCAGCAAGATACGAAGCTGGTTCCGCCAGGCAGAAAAAGCTGACAGGGACGAGAAAATAGAGCGGGGATGGAAACAGGTTGAACGCGAGCTGAAACGCAGAGGACTCACGGACGTAAAACGCGAGGATTTCAGCAACATTGATGATGAGCTGGTGAAAGTAGGCTCCGGGACTATGGGGGCAGGCGAGGCGGCTCAGAAATTGGCTCAGGCATGGCTTCAGCATCATTCACCCGCACAGCAGGCAGCACCCGTCGAGTTTGTCAGCGTACAGCTCCAGAAGAAGAAAGACAACAAGTCTGACGTTCTCGTTGAGGGAGAAGGAGGAGTCAGCGTAACATTTGCGAGCTGCTGCGACCCTGTCCCAGGTGATGACATCGTGGGCTATGCTTCAATGAGGCGGGGTATAACAATCCACCGCGCTGAATGCAGGAACATCACGGACATAGACGGCGGAAGAAAGATAGAAGTCTCGTGGTCATTGCCTGAACTCAGCCCGACAGGAGGGAAACGTCCGAGCATTTACACCGCAAGGCTGAAGGTTGAGGCTGAAGGAAGAAGTGATCTCCTCTCGGATATAATGAGAGTCATAGAACATGAAGGAAGCTCATTGACCAACTGCAAAGCCCCGAAATCCCTCGTCGGCCTTGTCCGCATAAAGTACGAAATCACAGTGAGGGATCTGGCTCATCTGTACTCCGTTATGTCGAGGATAAACGAGGTCAGGGGCATATTGAGCGTGGAAAGGGAGTAATATACTTTGAGGCTGTTAATCCAAAGGGTAAAGCGCGCTTCTGTAACGATAAACGGCCGTGAACGCCGCGAAATCGGACAGGGTATGTGCGTGTTCATCGGGATAACTCACGGAGACAATGAGGCAGATTCTGACTGGCTTGCGGAGAAAATGGCAGGCCTTCGCATATTCGGGGATGACGCGGGCAAAATCAACCTGTCCTTGAAGGATGTCGGCGGTGAAGTGCTGTTAGTCTCACAGTTCACTCTTTACGCCTCGTGCGCAAAAGGAAGGAGGCCGTCATTCACAGACGCGGCAAAACCTGAAGAAGCAGAACGTCTCTATAATTACTTCGTGGAGAAGGTCAGGGCTATGGGGCTTGAGCGCGTTGAATGCGGACAGTTTGGCGCGGATATGACCGTCGAAATCATCAATGACGGGCCTTTGACGTTCATTATAGACAGCATATAAGAGGAGGAAGAAAGTTGCAGTACAAGACATTCCCTCTCGGAGCATTGTGGACAAACGGCTATTTGTTCTGGGATGAGGATACTAATGAAGCGTTTTTTGCCGACCCTGGGGGAGACACAAAAGAAGTCCTTGATTTCGTTGCGGAAAAAGGTTTGTCCCTCAGAATGATTCTCCTGACACACGGACATATTGATCACGTCGCAGGGATTCATGAGCTCGTTCCGTACGTGGGCGATAACATCTACATTCATCACGGAGATGCGGGGATGCTCCGTCATCCGTCGAGGCAGCTTCAGGCACTCTTAGGCGTGAAATTCGGAGGGCTTGAGAAATTCCGCGGGGTTGATGACGGAAGGATCATAGATTTTCCCGGCTGCAGCATAAAGGTTATGGCGACTCCTGGGCATACAGAAGGCAGCGTGTGCTACATGGTGAGGGACAAGGACGGAGGAGAAATCCTGCTGTCTGGTGATACTCTCTTTGCGCAGAGCGTGGGGCGCACTGACCTTGAGGGCGGGGACTGGATGAAACTTGAAGCGTCATTGAAGCGCCTTGCGGAATTGCCGGACAATCTTCACGTTCTCCCCGGTCATGGCCCGGCAACAGACATAGGCAGTGAGCGCGATTTCAATCCGTACTGGCCGCGCTGAAGGAGCAATCACAATGTTCAAGATGTTTTCGGGAATAATGGGTATGGATGTAGGCATTGACCTTGGTTCGTCAAATATCGTTGTCTACGTCAAGGACAAGGGAATAGTCTTCAGCGAGCCTTCAGCAGTTGCGGTGAAGAAGCTCCCAAGGGGCGAAGGTGTCGAGGTAATAGCAGTAGGCGAGGCGGCAAAAGCAATGTCAGGAAAAGTCCCGGCAGGAATCGAAGCTATATGGCCGCTTGAAGGCGGAGTCATCGCTAACTTTGACATGACACAGGAACTCATCAAGTACTGCATAAAGCGTGTAAGCTCAAGCAATACTTTCATGGTTCACCCCAGAGTCGTTATATCAATCCCCGCTGAAGTAACAGAAGTTGAACGCAAGGCAGTCATTGACGCGACATTAGGGGCAGGAGCAAGTGAAGCCTACGTTGTGGAGGAGCCTATAAGCGCGGCATTAGGCGTGGGACTTCCTATAGACAAGCCTTCAGGGTGCATGATAATCGACATAGGGGGCGGGACAAGTGAAGTCAGCGTTATATCACTCGGCGGCATCGTAGTAACAAGCTCGCTCCGTAATGCCGGGAAAATGATGGACAACGCCATAATCACAATGGTACGCCAGCGTTACGCCCTCCTTATCGGTGAGACAACAGCCGAGGAAGTCAAAAACACAATAGGCTCTGCCCTCCCTCTGAATCCTGAGCTTGAGATGAGCGTGAAGGGACGTGATTTGTCTGACGGCCTGCCTAAGAGCGACATAGTTTCATCGATAGAAGTACGCGAGGCAATGGAGCCCATATTCTCCGGGATTGAGGACATGGTGAAGGTCGCGCTGGAGAAGATGCCCCCTGAGCTGGCAAAGGATGTTGTTGACAGGGGGGTAATACTTACAGGCGGTGTTGCTCTGATGCGGGGCTTCAGCGAGAGGCTTTCACGCGCCATAAACACGCCCGTTATTGTCGCAGAACAGCCTTTGAACTCCGTAGCCCTAGGTGTTGGGAAAATGCTCGAAAACCTCGGCACTATGCGCAGGGTTCTCATGTCAGTACAGCGCGGCTCACGCTAAATGGACAGCAGGAGAAGCACGGCAAGGGAATTTGCTCACGGTCTCACTGCCCTGATTCTGGCGACGTTCCTTCTTGGCGTAAGCTCAGGACTAGGCATCATGAAGAATCTTGTTGACCTGTGGGGGGCTGTTCTCTTCATACCTGAATACCCGGCTGTTGTTGCACGCGAGATATATATAGGCTGGCGTTCTTGGTCGAGGGACAAGAATTTTCTCAGCGGTGAAGTATCCCGTCTCAGAAACGAGAATGCAGGCCTCCGTTTGGAGCTGGCAAAACTTGCAGGCGGTAAAGTCTACTCTGACGACAGGAAAAACGAACCTCATACAGCACGCGTAACACTGCGCGCCCCTATGTCATGGTGGAGCGAAATACGCATAGACCGCGGGGCAAATGACAACATCACTCAAGGCCTCCCAGTTTTCAGCGGCGGATACCTCATAGGACGCATAAGCACTGTGTCAGCACTCTCATCTTGGGCGGAACTCATCACCTCATCATCCTTCATGATTCCGGCTGTCATTGAGGAAACCCGCGAGCTTGGAGTCGTCGTCGGCGACGGGAGCGGCTCTGTCCTCCTGCGCTACATTCCGGCGGGAAGGGGCATCCGTCAGGGTATGAAAGTCAGCACGGCTATGATAGGCGAGGAACTGCCCCCAGGTCTTCCTATTGGGACGATTGCGGGCGAGTTCGCGGCCGGGGTTGACGGCTACACCACGTACAGGATTGAGCCTGGCGCGGACTTGTCGCGTTTCTACACGGTGAGCTACTGACATGATACTTGTGATACTTTGGCTGACACAGGATCTGCTTACGGTCTTCACGGGCGGGGGGATGGAGGTCCCCGGGCTGTTCATGCTTGGGATTGTGTGCAGGCTTCTTCTTGACGACGGGAGCGGGGACGGCTCTTTGTGGGCTATATGGTCGGCGTTCGCCGGCGGAATCCTGTGGGACTTGAGATGGGTCGGAATACCGGGTTTCTTCACGCTGGGCTATGTCCTTGTCGTCCTTATTGTGATCCAGGTCTGGGGCATGATCCCCCCCCAAGGCCGCGTTTCCGGGACGGGGCTTCTCGTGTTCGTCCTCTTGGAATGCTCGCAGCTGCTTCCTCCTATGCTCCCTGTCCTGATACTTGGGGGAAGCACGGGCTGGGGGTATTTCCTCGTCCAGCAGGCATGGTCTCTCCCGGCGATTTTGATGGCAATGTATATTTACCTCAGAATTGCCAGAGATAGGAAGGTGTAGCAGATGGAAATCTTGGACAGCAGGCTTAAATTGCTTCTTGGGTTAATGGCCGTGTCAGTCTTCATATTAGTGGGCGGGCTTTGCCTATGTCAGGTCTACCAGAGCGACAAATACGTCCGTCTTGCGCACAACAACAGGCTGAGGATGATACGTTTTCCAGCACCTAGGGGCGAAATCTTCGACAGAAACGGAGTACCCCTAGCCGTCAATGATACAACCTTCTGCATAATGGGCTACCCTCTCGACCTTAATACCCCCGAAGAACTGGAGCATCTCAGCAAAATTCTCATGAGGCACGGAATACCCTTCACGGTCTCAGAGCTTGAGAAGACCATAAAGCAGCAGAGGCTTGCTCCTTACCGAGTGATGAAAATCGTACCCAACCTGACAATGACTCAGATGGCCGAGCTTGTTGCTGACTATGAATTTCCCCGCGAGCTTTTCCCGTTGAGCGTGTGGAGAAGAACATACCCGGCCGGGACTACTGCCGCTAACATTGTCGGTTATGTCGGCGAAATTTCAGAAGGCGAGCTCAAAGCACGGTCAGAAGAAGGCTACACGGGCGGGGACTTAATCGGCAAGTCAGGTATTGAACGCTCCTATGAGGCAGTTTTGAGGGGTGCACCGGGTCAGGAAGCTCTTGAAGTCGACGCAAGAGGACGCAAAATCAGGACGATTGACGCTAACCCGGCTGTGAAGGGCGAGGATTTGAGGCTCACAATAGACATGGGCGCGCAGAAATTGGCCGTCGAACTCCTCAAGGGCTGGAAGGGCGCAATTGTAGCGATGGACGTTCACACAGGAGCAGTTATAGCACTAGCCTCAAGCCCGGTATACGACAACAACCCGTTATCATGGGGAGTTTCCGGGCGTGAATGGAACTCAATCATGAATGACCCTGAACGCCCCATGCTCAACCGCGCAATAGCAGGCGTGTATCCTCCCGCGTCAACATTCAAGGCCTTCATGTCTATAGCCGCCCTAGAAGAGGACGCAATCACACAGTCAACAATGATTTCATGCAGGGGAGGACTTCGCTTCGGGTCTCACCTGTTCAAGTGCTGGAAACATTCCGGGCATGGCGCGTTGAACGTAATCGGTGGGCTTCAGCATTCATGTGATGTATTCTTCTACCAGACAGGATTACGCACGGGCATAGAGAAACTCATCAAGTGGGGGCGCAAATTTCACTTAGGCGAGCCGACGGGTATAGACCTTCCGGGAGAAAGCGGGGGGAATATTGCCGGGCCCGACTGGAAGATGAGACGCTTCAATTCCGCATGGGCAGGAGGCGACACGGTCAACTACTCGATAGGTCAGGGCTACATGCTCATGACACCAATCCAGATAGCCCGCGAATATGCAGCAATCGCCAACGGTGGGAAAATAGTTACCCCTCACTTGTGCGCAAAAGGTTACAGGAAACCCGAAGACATGGGCATAAATCCCGCGAAACTCGAAATAGTCAGGCGGGGGCTTGAGGCTGTTGTGAGCCGCGGGACAGGGTCAAGGGCCGGGAGATTTGGTGTTCACGTGGCAGGCAAAACAGGGACAGCCCAAAACTCACACGGTGATGACCATGCGCTTTTTGCCGGGTATGCTCCTGCAGAAGCCCCGAAGTATGTAGCTGTTGCAGTAGTAGAAGGCGGAAAACACGGAAGCAGTGTAGCCGGGCCTATGGTCGGGCAGATATTGGCTCATTTGTTGTCTCACTGACCGTTGGCGCGGCGCGGCGTGGTTTTTGCCGAGCAATGTTTCTTGTCTCACTCAGCACATACAGTATAATATCCCTATCACAGAAAAATTACAGATGGCTTGATGATGAAGATACCCAGCATAAATATACTCAAGAAGTTACGCCGCCCCGATGCGCAGATAAGGCTTGAACGCACGCATTACGGGATAAAGTTTTCCCTGCCTGAAGCATTGTCTGAGGATGAGCTGCTGAAGCTCCTTGTGAGAATCCCGGCCTCAGCGTACAAGCTCCCGGATGAACAGGGTGTAGCCTTAGATTTTTTCGGGCGGGAATGTTCAAGGAGATTAATTCTTCACATGCTAAATAGTATCGTGTGGGAAAAAGGAATAAGGGTTGTCTCCTGGCTCTCAGGAAACGAGGAAAGCATAAAGCTCTTCAAAGCCGCCGGGCTGTCAGTGAGTGAACCAGCGTTGAATATTTCCGGCGCAAAGAAAACTTCATCCTCCGAAAATCCCAGTGAACACAAACACATTCCCGGTCTCAAAATAGTTTACGGCTCAATGAGAAGCGGCCATAAAGTCGACACAGAAGGCGATGTTCTCGTGTGGGGGCATCTCAACCCGGGCGCGGAAGTCATAGCAGGAGGAAGCGTAACAGTGGCAGGAAGGCTTCTCGGTGTTGTCCACGCAGGAGGCTACGGCAGAAGTGATGTGTTCGTTTGGGCGGGGCAGTTCGAGACTCCGCAGGTCAGAATAGCGAACAAACTGTGTTTTGCTGACCCAAAGTCTACAACATGCTGGCGCAAAAGCGTTCTTATTACCCTTGAGGATGGAACGCCGGTTATACGCGAGAACAAATTTCTACAGCCGCGAAAAATTGAACAGGAGGGTACAACAAACTAAATGGCAGCGCGAGTGATAGTAACGACTTCAGGCAAGGGCGGCGTGGGCAAGACAACTTCAACAGCAAACATTGCCGCGGCCTTGGCGAAGTTCGGGAAAAAAGTTGTGGCGGTTGATGCTGATGTGGGGCTGCGCAATCTCGATGTCATAATGGGACTGGAAAATAGGGTAGTCTACAACTTCATTGACGTAATCGAGAAGACATGCAAGCTGTCCCAGGCTCTCGTGAAAGACAAAAGAGTCCCGGGTCTTTACCTTCTCCCGGCCGCTCAGACACGCACAAAGGATGCCGTCAACCCGGAACAAATGGTAGCCCTTGTCGAGGAAATGAAGCCGGATTTTGACTTCATACTTCTTGACTGCCCGGCAGGAATCGAGGGGGGCTTCAAGAACGCCGCCGCAGGTGCTGACGAGGCATTAGTCGTAACAACCCCTGAAATTCCGGCAGTCCGTGATGCTGACCGCATAATAGGAATGCTTGAGTCTATGGGCAAGTCCCCGATACGCCTAATCATAAACAGGCTGCGCCCCAACATGGTGCAGGACGGCGACATGCTCGCAAAGGATGATATTCTTGACGTTCTGTCGATTGAGCTTATTGGAGTCGTCCCGGAGGATGAGAGCGTTATACGGTCGACAAACAACGGCGAGCCCATGACAATGACTCTTGACTCTCCGGCGGCTCATGCTTACCTGAACATTGCCGAGAGGATTTTGGGACGTGATGTGCCTTTGATGGATCTTGAGAGTTACGCGGCAAGAGGCTTTGTCAGCAAAATCAAGCGTTTCTTCACGGGCGGCAGGCGCAAGAGGTGATTGAAGTATGGGATTCCTGACAAAATTTTTCGGAGGAGGCAATGACGGTTCAGGCCAGAAGGCTAAAGACCGCCTCAAGATAGTGCTGATACATGACAGGACGGACATATCGCCGCAATTGCTGGACAATCTGAGAGATGAAATAGTGAACGTGCTGGCCAAATACATGGACATAGACACGCAGAAAATAGAGATTGACCTTGACCACGACGACAACGCTGTTGCACTGGTAGCAAACATCCCAATACTGAGGATAAAGCGCGGGAAGGTCGCCAACCTGTAACAGACTTTACAGAGAAATTCACCTCATGCAAACATTCTGGGTCTCATTGAAGGAAGATTTATCCCTCACAGACAGGCTCATGATATTTTGCGCGCTTGCTCTTGCAGTGTGGGGGGTAGTGTGCATTTACAGCGCGGCATCAGGAACAGCAGGACACGGGTTTGATTATGCGTTCCGTCAGGCGGCGTGGCTTTCTGTGAGCGTTGCGGCTATGCTGGCAGTTATGATTATCGGTCATGACAAGATGCTTGAGGGGGCATATCCGCTTTTCGGCCTCACACTTCTTCTGCTTTTGCTGACACTGTTAGCCCCTAAAGTGAACGGTGCGCAGTCATGGCTTGGGATTGGCGGGGTGAGATTCCAGCCTTCCGAGTTCGCGAAGGTAACAATCATTCTCATGATGTCGAAATTCATGAGCCGTTATCCTCCGCTGGACTTCAAGACGTTCATGATGTGTCTGGGCGTGATAATGCTCCCTGTGTTTCTGGTGCTGATACAGCCTGATGCGGGGAGCGCGCTTGTGTACTTGGTGATTTCGTTCGGGATGCTGCTTGCGGCCGGGACTCCCATGAAGTACCTTCTCGGACTCGCGGGCTTGGGGCTGTCGGCAATCCCGGTAATGTTCATGTTTGGGCTTAAGGAGTACCAGAAGAACAGGATACTAGTCTTCATTGACCCCATGAGAGACCCATTAGGCGCGGGCTACAACGTGATACAGTCGAGGATAGCTGTCGGTTCAGGCGGGATGACGGGAAAAGGCTTCATGATGGGGACTCAGTCAAAGCTGAAATTCCTTCCTGAGCCTCACACTGATTTCATCTTCAGCGTGTTCTCCGAGGAGTTCGGCTTCATCGGCAACATGATATTGATTGTGCTGTTCTCTGTGTTACTTTGCCGCGTAATCATGGCCGGAGTGAGGAGCAAGGAGAGACGCTGCAAGATACTTGTTGCGGGGGTAGCGTCGTGGCTTTGGTTTCAGATGTGTGAGAGCATGGGAATGAGCATAGGGCTTCTGCCGATAACGGGGCTGCCGCTTCCTTTCCTGAGTTACGGGGGGAGTTCGCTTCTTGCGTCGTTCATCGCGCTGGGACTTGTGGCAAGCATCTACATTGAGGGGGGAAATTCACGGCATGGATTTTGACGAGTTCACCCGCCCGGAATGGCCGTTATTGTCTCAGGTCTCCCGGCCGTCGCGTTATTGCGGGAGCGAGTGGAGACCGTCAGCAAAAATTTCATGGGACGAGGCAACTTTGAGAGTGTGCCTCATGTTCCCGGACGTGTACGAGACAGGAATGAGCTATTACGGTTTCCAGCTGATCGAGCCGCTTATACACTCACTGCCGGGAAAATTCCTCGCAGACCGCGCTTATTGCCCTTGGCCGGACATGAAAGACTTGATGCTAGCACGCAAAATCCCCCTCACGTCAACAGAACACAAACGCCCCGTTTCAGACTTCGACATAGCAGCCTTCACGTTGCCCCATGAGACAGCCTACACAAACATTCTCACAATGTTACAGCTTTCAGGCATTCCGATTTTCGCGGACGAAAGGGACGGATTGCCCCTCGTCATCGCCGGCGGTTACGGTGCGTACAACCCCGCTGTTCTGGGACGGTTCATTGACGCTTTCGGGATAGGCGAGGCTGAAGCATTGCTGCCGGGATTTCTGGCTGTTGCTGACGGGATGAAGGGTCGCTCACGTGAGGAAGTCTTGAGGGCAGTTGCTGGCGTTCCGGGATTCTACGTCCCATCGTGCCACGAACACGGCCATGTGGTAGCCCGGCAGTACACAGAGACTCCCTTCACGCTGGACTCAATGATAGTGCCGAGCGTCGGAATAGTCCACGACAGAGCCGCCGTTGAACTCTTCAGGGGCTGCGGGAGGGGATGCCGCTTCTGTCAGGCAGGAATGGTCAACCGCCCCGTCCGTGAACGCCCGGAACATGAGGCCTCAGCGTCAATCATGAACATCATCACGTCAACAGGATGGGAGGAAATCGGGTTATTGTCCCTTGCCTCGTGCGACTACTCAGGGATTGAGACGCTCATAGATGACTTGTCGCCCGTCCTGGCAGAACGCAAGGCAAAACTCAGCCTCCCCAGTCTCAGAATGGACGGCTTCTCTGTCAGCCTGGCGGAAAAACTCGAAGGCCTCCGCTCAAAGCACGGCGGTATCACTTTCGCACCGGAAGCAGGAACTCAAAGACTGCGCGATGTCATCAACAAGGGCATCAGCGAGGACATGATAACGGGCTGCCTGACGGAGATATTCACGCGGGGATGGGAAAGGGTCAAGCTGTATTTCATGATGGGGCTTCCTACTGAGACGGATGAAGACCTTGACGCAATCGCAGAAATCTCACAGTCAGCACTGAGACTAGCCCGCAGACTCGGACGGAAACGCGCAAATGTCAGCGTGTCAGTGTCAGGGTTCGTGCCAAAAGCTCATACTCCGTTTCAATGGGAACGCCAAAATTCCCCCGATGAACTCCGCGAAAAAGGACGGCGCATAAAGTCCCAAGTCCGCGACCGCGCAATCTCACTCAGCTACCATGAGCCGGAACAGACATTCCTTGAGGGCGTTCTTTCACGCGGCGACGAGAAGACTTGTGATGTGATATATCATGCGTGGAAAATGGGGGCTTGTTTCGACAGCTGGACGGAACATTTTGACCTTCAGCGGTGGCTTGAGGCGTTCGGATTTTGCGGACTTGACCCGGAAAGTTACACGCGTGAGAGAGGAGAAGGCGAGATTTTGGCGTGGGATTTCGTTGACGTTGGCGTGAGCAAAAGATTTCTGCTGACTGAGAGGCATAAGGCTTACAACGGGGAATTAACGGCTGACTGCCGGACGGGCTGCGGTGCCTGCGGGATTGGGTGCGTGAAATGAGGGCCAGGCTGATTTACGCGAAAAGGGGCGGGGCTTGTTTCGTCCCACACATAGCACTTGCTCAGATGTTCACACGTTCGGCGGCTAGGGCTGGCTTCAGGCTCATCATGACACAGGGATTTTCACCGCGCGCTAAAATCTCGTTCGGCCCGGAACTGCCCGCTGGTGTCGTCGCTCTCAATGAACCTGTCGACATGTATCTTGCTGATGACACGGCTGACATTGTCCCAGGAATGAACGCCTCTTTACCTGAAGGCTTTACGGTCTCACGGGTAACTTTCCCGCCTGAAGACGCGCCAAATCTCGGCAGAATGTGCAAGTCAGCAGAATACCTCATGCGTTCAACAACCGGCGTAAATCTCGCAGAACATGCCGCTGATTTCTGGGGGGGCTCTGTGATTGACTGCGAAAATCTGGAGGGATGGCAGCGCGTCATAGTCTCAGACCCGGCACAAAACCCAATAGGCGGGCTGATACGAAATCTCGTCAGCAGCGGCATGATTTCAGGCTGGCATGAGGTCAACATTGTGCGTGTGGCCGTCGGACTGTTTGACACTGACACTAGGAGCGTGAGGCTGTGAACGTCAAAATCATTGCTGACCTGAGAGAACAAGAGCAGTCAAGAGTTGCAGTGCTTGAGGACGGGAAATTAGCTGAGGTGTTCATAGAGTACAATTCAGACGAAGAGGGGCGCGTGAAATCATCATCACACATAAGGCAGGGCGACATCTTCAAGGCACGTGTTGAAACCCTAGTCCCGGCAATAAATGCGGCGTTCTTGAAACTGTCAGCAAAAGTCCCAGGAAGCCCCAAAGGTTCAGGAAACGCCTTCATGTACGTCAAAGAAGCCCAATCCCCCGAAAACATCAGGCCAGGCCGTGAAATCATCGTGCAGGTTGTACGCAGTGCAAGAAAGAACAAAGCCCCGCGTGTTACCCCCCGCATCTCGCTTCCGGGAAGATGGCTCGTCCTCATCCCTGACAGCACAGAAGCAGGCGTATCACAGCGCATCAATGACCCGTCAGAACGCAAACGCCTCAAAACTTTAGCCGACACGTTACAGGCAGAAATCAAGTCTCACGGAATAATCATCAGGACTGCCGCTGAAGGCATCAATGAAGAATATTTGCGCCGGGATTTGGAGGCTCTCCTTGACTTGCGGCACGAAATAGAAGCAAAGTCTGACGCATCACAAGCACCCTGCCTGCTCTATAGGGACATGGGAACACTTGGGCGCGTTCTTCGTGATAATGTGGCAGGGAAAATCGACGAGATTATCATTGACGACCCGGAAGAATACGAGACCGCAAAGGATTTCGCAGGGCTTTTCTGTCCTGAGAGGCCGGAAGTTACTCTTTATGACGGCATCACGCCTGTGTTTGAGTATTTCGGCGTTGAGGACGAAATCAGGAAGGCTCTTGACCGCAAAGTCTGGCTGAAATCGGGGGCTTATCTCGTCATTGACCAGACAGAAGCACTCACTGTGATAGACGTGAACACAGGAAAATTCACCAGCGCGCCCGACATGAAGCACACTGTTCTTGAGACAAACAAGGAAGCTGCCCAGGAAATCGCACGTCAGCTCAGGCTTAGGGCAATAGGCGGAATTGTCGTTGTTGATTTTGTTGACATGGACAATGATAACGACAAGCACGAACTCTTGAGGCATTTCGGGAAATCCCTCAGTCATGACAGACTCAAGGCTAAAATCTTCAGCCTTACACGCTTGGGACTTGTTGAGCTGACACGGAAACGTGAACGCCCTGACCTCCGCAGCATTCTCACTAAGAGCTGTCCTCTTTGCGGTGATGACGGCTTCGTTGAGCGCGAGGAGAGTATAGCAGTCAGCATAAAACGTTTCATCCGCAAGGTTACGGCCTCAAACGGGGCTGAAGCGTTCGTGATTATGACTGACAGACATTCGGCCATGTACATATCAGGCTGTCTTGAGGCGTGGCAGGAGGAATTTGGACGGAAGATTTTTGTTGTTGGGACTGAGGGGCTTTCACGGGGGAAATATAGGCTTGAGTTTCAGGGAAGTATTGATGACGCTCTGAGGATTTCGGGCGCGGTATAATCTACACCATAAATCCCAACAAGAAAGGCCGTGTTATTCATGAGAAGAATGCTACTGTTTGCGGCATTCTGTGCTGTGCTGTGTCTCGCCGGAACGTCATGCGCTGAGACAGTGATTTATGACGGCAACAATATTGCTCCCTTCATGGGACGGACGCGTGAGGATGTCGCCGAAAAATACCGTGAAGCCCGCTCATATGAGGGGACTTACAGGGAAGGCCAAAGCACTTGGTACACAGTCCCAGCCAGCACAAAATCTCCCTATAACGCAGGGGTTCTCACTCAGGACACAATCAATACAATGTGGGCCATGATGAATTTCTACAGGTGGCTGACAGGCGCAAAAACCATCACAGACAAGCCCGCCCCATCAGTATCACTACAGCATCAGGCACTTGACAGAAATTTTCACTTTGACCACGAGATTTCACAGGACAGAAAACCCGCCGATATGCCTCAAGATTTGTGGGACATCGGATTTGAATGCCATCACAGCGCGCTGGCTATGGGGTTTACACCGAAAGAAGCTGTTACCGCGTGGATGAATGAAGGCTACAGCCCGGCTTCTCAGGAATGGGCGGATTACAAGTACGGCGGAGGCGTTGGACACAGAACATCCCTCATCAATCCCGAAATGGTCAGCATACAGTTCGGATATTCCGGTAGCGTCGCAATCAACTACTCTGAGGCTCTCTACAGCGGCAGAACAGACTGGGTATTTACCGCATTCCCTCCGCCCGGTTTCATGCCTGAGGACAAGATACTTCCCTACAATTCAGCGTGGCATGTCGACCTGAACGTTGATATTCTTTACGCACAAGAGAATTTAGCTGTTACCGTTACTGACCTCACGGACGGGGCTTCTTACACATGCACGAGGGATAACGGCAAAATCAGCCCTTACAGCGGACAAAGCCTCGTGATATTCGCCCAGCCCTTCACGCCGGATGAAGACGGTATATATTCCTCAAGTTACAGGTACAGCCATGATTACAGGGTGAGAGTAACAGGCCTCAAGGAAAAACAGACCGGCAATGACGCGGAAATCGTCTACACCGTCAGCTTCATGCACCTTCCGCCGGAAATCACTACACGGACGGATATTCACGCGGTTACAGGCAACAGGGTCTATGAACAGCTCAAAATATCATCATCAGCCCCCGCAAATTGGACGCTCAAGAACGGCAAACTTCCTGACGGTCTCATCATCAACGACTTCACTATAGGCGACAACGAGTATCATTACCTTGACGGAACGCCGACAACCGCAGGGACATACACATTCACTCTTGAGGCATCGAACGAATACGGCAGTGATACAGCTGTTTTCTTGCTGACCGCTGAGAACTTGAAGCCCTCTTTTGTTACAGAAGACCTGAAGCCCGCTAGTGTTGACGTGGAATATTCCGAAATCGTGAGAATATCAGGGAGCCTTCCCGCTGCTTTCACGGTCTCAAACGGAACACTTCCCCCAGGTCTCACACTCAGCAATGACGGCAAAATCACAGGAACTCCGACAACAGCAGGACAGTATCACTTCACCGTAACAGCATCAAACGCGGGCGGCAATGAGGCAAAAAGTTTCACGATAACTGCCAGCCGTGTCAAGCCCAAAATCTCAGAGTATAACCTAGTCCATGACACTGTGAGCGTCAACACTGATATAAGCTACGAGATGAGGATTTACGCGCAGGGCAGCAAGCCTGTTACTTTCACACTTGAGAGCGGGAGGCTTCCTGACGGTCTGACGCTCAACCCAGACGGGACTATCACGGGCAAACCTGCGGCAACAGGGCAATACACCTTCACTGTGAGGGCGGAAAATGACCTGGGATATGACACGAGGTCTTTCACGGTTGAGGCCGCTAATGTGAAGCCGGAAATATATGAACAGACTTTTGGGACGCTCAGAACCGGCGAGGCTTGCAGGGTTGAGATTGTCGCGGGGGGGTCAAAGCCTTTAACGTGGACGCTTGAGACGGGGAATTTCCCGGACGGCTTGACTTTGAGCAGAGATAAAGGGCCTAATGACGGGGCTGTGATTTCGGGCGTTCCGGCAAGGACTGGGACATTCACATTCACGATGAGGGCGGAAAACTCAGCAGGCTATGACACCAGGGAGCTTGTTTTGACCGTAGAGCAGGGCAACAATTCAGGCGGTAACAGCAACACAGGCGGCAACGGCAACAGCAGCAACGGCGGCAACGGCAACGGCAATACAGAGCCTAAGCAGGACAATTCAGGCGGAGGAGGCTGTAACGGCCTAGCAGTCCCCGCGATAATCATAGTCCCATTCATCAGCAAAAAGAACCCCCGGCCATGATAACCGGGGGACTTCCCTACTTGCCGAGGAATTTCCGCACCCTCCCGAATGACAAGCCTAACACCACAAAGATTATTCCCGTCAGCGTGAAACCCCATGCCTTGGGCAGGTAGCCGAAAAGGTGGTCAAAGAAATACCGGGCCGCAAGCAGCACAAAGAACACTGCCCCGATTCCTGAATGACCGCGCCAGATATTCACGAGCATTATTCCAGCGACAATCACAGCGTTCACGACAGGCAGAATATCACGGTAAGACGCAAATTCATTCCCGCGCCAGAACATTGGCCACGTCAGCAAAAGCCCCGACATCCCCAGCATCAGCAAGCCCATAATCTCAGCGTCAGGAAACTTCTTCATGAACGACATCACAGCACCAGTAACAGCAAGGATAATCAGCGTCCATGTTCCGCCAAAACACAGGCTCATCCTTGACGCGAAAAGCAAGGCCGTAATCATCACGCACATCATGAACGCAGGCCTGTCCTTAGTCCCAGCCCACACAAGCCACAACGCACCGACAAGAAGAAACGCCGGCCATGCCGCAAAAAATTCCGTAACAGGAACTCTTGCTGTCCTCACGAAATACAAAGCCAGCGTGTTCACCGCCCCAGTCTCATGAAGCCACGCCAGCGACACAGCCTGTGCAAGATACATCAGCCATTCATCACGGGTTATTGCGGACTTAAGCAGCAAGACAGCCGCCCATATTCCGAGAAATTCCCCAAGCGTAAGGGGAATGTCATACATTCTTGTTATCAGGTACATTCCCCCGCCGAATACCAGCCCCGACAGAATCAGGAAGGATTTTCCCGCTTTAGTCTCACGGCCTATCACGAAATATGCCGACAATGAAGCAAGATATGACCCCGCTATGACTGCCGCGCGAAGGGTTTTGTCGATTTCGTGCCAGTGCGCAAGAAGGAAGCTCACCGCTCCAAGTCCAAGCAGCACAGCCCCTGCCGTCAGCATTACAGCGCGGAGATTTCCCGGTTTCACGTCATACTGGGACAGGATTTCTGCGGACTGCTCTGGCGTGATTATCCCGGCTTCCGTCCACGAGTTCACTTCAGTGCTCAGAAATTCCATCTCTTTCCGGCGAATTTCCGGCATCTCAGCTCACACGGCTTCCCAACGGGATATTGTCATCCTCTGGCTTGATTAGCGTCAATTGCTCCGACACCCCGTCTTTCTTGACTGACGCGCACAGTATCATTCCGCTGCTCTCGACACCGCAAAGTTTCACCGGCTTCAAGTTCGTTACGAGGATTATCCGGCGGCCTTCAAGCTCCGACGGCGTGAAGAATGCCTTTATCCCGGAGCAGACTGTTCTTGTCTCATAGCCCAAATCTACAGTGAGCTTGTAGAGCTTCTTGGACTTGGGGATTTCCTCGCACTTGGTGATACGGGCTACCCTCATTTCTACCGTCCTGAAGTCATCTATGCTGATTTCGGCCTCGTGGTCTGTTGACGGGGCTTGTGTCTCACTTTGTGCCTGCTGGGACGGGGAGGGTGTCTCTGCTCCTGCGCTGGCTTCTTGCTGACTTTGTGCTTCTGCTTTCTTTGCTGACTCCTGCAACTTCTGTTCCTCCTTGTGCTTCTTCCATTCGTTGATGTCAATTCTTGGGAATAAGACTTCTGACGCTCCGAGCTTGTTCCCTGCTCCCTGCCCCCACACAAACGAGGAATATTCCGACCTCACCGGCTCACCGTCAACACCTAGCTGCCCCCAAATCCTCGCCGCTGTCTCAGGCATAACAGGGGCTATCATCATGGCCGACAGCCTCAAAGCCTCGTACAGGTTCAGTAGCACGAAATCAAGCCGGGTACTTTGCGCCTCATCCTTGGCGAGCTTCCACGGCATGGTTTCATCAATAAACTTGTTCGCACGCCCGATAAACTCCCACACAGCTTTGAGTGCCTCATCAAACGCGTATTCATTCATGGCCGCGTCAACAGTCTCAAGCACCCTCGCCGACATTTCCGCAAGCTCACAAGTCTCATCACTCGCAGGAACAACACCGCCCCTGTAACTCACAATCATTCTGTGCGTCCTGTTGAGCAGGTTGCCCAAGTCGTTAGCCAAGTCAGAATTTATCCGCCCGACTAGCGCAAGCTCCGAGAAATCACCGTCATTCCCGAACGGTACTTCCCTCATCATGAAATACCTGAACGCATCACGCCCGTATTCCTTCACTATCTTGAACGGGTCAACTACATTCCCGCGGGTCTTGCTCATCTTCTCGCCGTCAACTGTCCACCATCCATGAGCGAACACTTCAACAGGCAGGCTAATTCCCAGTGCCAATAACACAAGCGGCCATGTTACACAGTGGAAGCGGATAATGTCCTTGCCGACCATATGACGGACTGACGGCCACCAATGCGCGAACTTCTCCGGGTCATCAAGATACCCCGCCGCTGTCAGGTAATTCACCAGCGCGTCAAACCACACATATATCACGTGCTTCTCGTCGCCGGGAACAGGAATGCCCCATTTCAGGCTGGTACGGCTCACGGATTGGTCGCGGACACCTGACTTCAGGAAGCTCATTATCTCGTTGTAACGCTGGCGGGGCATTACGGCCTTCATGTGAGCCTCGTAATACTCTATGAGCTGAGGGACATACTTTGCGGCGCGGAAAAAGTAACTCTCCTCCTCCATGATGGTCAAAGGCCGCCCGCAGTCGGGACATGTCTTGTTCGGGCCCATCGCGTTTTCTGGTACATAAGTCTCATCAGGCACGCAGTAATACCCGGTGTAAGTACCCTTATAGATGTCGCCCTGTTCCATGAGACGCGAAAATATCGCCTGCACCGTCCGTATGTGGCGCGGCTCTGTCGTCCTGATGAAGTCATTGTTGCCGACGTTCAGGGCAGTGCACAAGTCACGGAATGTCTGGTGTACTCGGTCAACCAACTGCTGGGGAGTTTCACCTTTTGCTTCGGCGGCGGATTGGATCTTCTGGCCGTGCTCATCCGTACCGGTCAGGAAAAACACATCATAGCCCTTCATCCTCTTGTAGCGGCTCATGACATCACAGGCCGTCGTTGTGTACGCGTGGCCTATGTGGGGCTTGTCGTTGACGTAATATATCGGCGTGGTTATATAGTATGTCTTCACGTCATCATTGCCTTCCTTCTGTGCTAAAATTTTGAATTGTTCAAGAAAACTTTTTCCACAAGGAGCTTTTATCATATCATGAATTTACGTCAGCTTGTGCTTTATGGCATATTCGGCGTGATTACTACCCTCATCAACATTGCCGCTTACTGGGCTGTTACGAGGCTCATCGGGCTTCCTGTCGTTACGTCTACCGTGATTGCCTGGCTCGTGGCCGTGTTCTTCGCCTACTGGTCTAACAGAAAATTCGTCTTCCAGAGCAAAACTTCTTCACTCGTCGGGATATTCTTTGAGGCCGTCTACTTCTTCGCGGCTAGGATTGCTACAGGCGTGTTTGATGTCGCGTTCATGTGGCTGTTTGCTGACGTTCTCGCGCTCAATGACGTTATCGTTAAAGTAGTCTCGAACGTTATCGTCGTCATTCTCAATTACGTGGCAAGCAAAATGTTTGTCTTCAAGCCGGAAAGTGAGGCCAAGAAGTCATGAAGCTGGCATCAGTAGCAAGAGGGGATATACCCGCCGACATTGTCATACGCAACGCAAGAGTCGCAAACATTTTCACACAGTCATACGAACTCGCCGACATCGCCGTATACTCCGGGAAAATCGCGGGCATCGGCACTGGTTACAACGGGAATGTGAGCTTTGACGCTGAAGGAAGGGCTGTAATTCCGGGCATGATTGACGGCCATATTCACATCGAGGACACAATGATGACACCCGCTAATTTCGCATCAATTGCCGCGCGTCATGGGACTTCCGCAGTCATGGCTGACCCTCACGAAATCAGCAACGCCCTAGGAATCGCAGGGCTTGAGTACATGTTCAGGGCATCACAGGGGCTTCCTGTCGATATATTTTACGGTGCACCGTCTTGCGTCCCGGCATCAGACCTTGAGACACCCTATGAGGAGCTCGACATGACGGCCATGAAATCAATGTTTGACCGGGGAATGACACAGCATTTAGGGGAGATGATGAATTTCCCGGCGGTTATTGCGGGGGATGCTGAGGCTTGGGGGAAAATTCTTGCGGCCGGGAACGTCCCATTAACCGGCCATGCTCCGGGAGTTACTGGCAAGGAGCTTTGCGCCTACATGTCATCAGGCATAAATTCAGACCACGAATGTACAACGCTTGACGAGGCAAGGGAGAAATTGTCGCGCGGAATGTGGCTGATGATTCGCGAGGGGGCTACGTTCCTTGACCTCAAGACGTTATTACCCCTCATCCGTGAAAATCCCCTAAACGCTGCCCGGTGTATGGCAGTCTCAGACGACATCACAGCAAGATACCTTCTTGAGCGCGGACACATGGATGAGAAAATGCGCATCATGTTACGCGAGGACATCAACCCATTCACAGCCCTAAGAATGGTAACGTTAAGCCCCGCAGAATATTTCAGGCTCTATGACAGGGGCATTATCGCTCCGGGTAAGATTGCTGACTTCGTGATACTTGACGACGAGGCCATGACTGAGGATTTCGGCATTCATTCAGTCTGGAAGAACGGCAGGCAGATTGTACGTGATGATGACGTTTTCGCCGCCGTCGACGCTGAATACCTCGCACCAGTAACACACACCAAAGTCCGCAAAGTCCCAACAGCCGACAATATCCGCGTGAAAGCTGAAGGCCGCATCATTAACGCAATCGGCGTAACTCAAGGCACGGTCATAACACGAACCCTCCAAGTCCCGGCAAAAGTTGTTGACGGCTTTGCTGCTGCTGACGGGGATAATGACCTCGCGAAAATCGTCGTCCTTGAACGACACAGAGACACAGGGCGTTTCGGCGTTGGCTTCGTGAGAGGCTTGGGCATTAAACGGGGGGCTATAGGCTCAAGTGTGGCACATGACGCGCATAATTTCGTTGTCGCCGGGACTGATGACACGAGCATTGCTGCGGCGCTGAAATCTCTTGCTGACATGGGCGGCGGTCTTGTTGTTGCTGACGGAGAGGAAGTCAAGGCAAGTTTCGCGCTCCCTATAGGCGGCCTCATGAGCTACCTTTCACCCGAAAAAGTCGCAGACAGCCTCGCAAACATGGAGAATGCCGCCACAGAGCTGGGCGTGAAAATCCCTCATCCCTTTATGGTGCTGTCGTTCTTGTGCCTGAGCGTGATACCTGAATTGAGGATTACTGACCTGGGGCTTGTCGACATCACTAAGGGAGGAAAACAGCCGCTTTTTGTGAGATAATTACAGCTCAATCCAACAACGGAGAGTGATATAATGTCGTTATTCAGGATACGTGAGACAGGCTCAACGTTCATGACGGAAATTCTTGCGGGAATTACAACGTTCGTAACAATGAGCTACATAATCTTCGTCAACCCCAACATCCTCAGCAATACGGGTATGGACTTCAACGCCCTCGTCGTCGTAACATGCTTGGCTTCTGCTCTGGGTACATTCCTGATGGCCGTTCTTGCCGACTACCCTATAGCCCTTGCGCCGGGAATGGGTCTGAACGCGTTTTTTGCCTTCGGTGTCGTCCTCAACATGAAAATCAACGGCGCGCCTGTAACATGGCAGATGGCACTTGCGGCGGTCTTCATCGAGGGGGCGATCTTCGCGGTTCTGACGCTGACATCAATACGCGAAGCTATCATGAACTCAATCCCCAAGTCCCTCAAAATCGGCATCAGTGCAGGTATCGGGCTGTTCATTGCGTTCATCGGCCTTCAGTCAGCAGGAATCGTCGTGAACAATGATGCAACACTTCTCGGACTTGGGAGCATTCGCGGCAACGTCCCTATGATGCTGTCCATGTTGGGACTGTTCATCATGGCGGTGCTTACGGCGTGGAACGTTAAGGGCGCATTGCTGCTGGGTATCATAATTGTAACAGGAATTGCGGCGGCATTAGGCCTCGTTCAGATACCGGATAAATTCGTCTCACAGCCTCCCTCAATCATGCCTCTTGTCGGACAGCTTGACTTCTCGCTCATAAAGTCGTCCGAGTTCTGGGTCGTGGTGTTCACGTTCTTCTTTGTTGACTTTTTCGACACATTGGGAACGCTCGTAG
The DNA here is from genome assembly GCA_017448795.1 of Synergistaceae bacterium. GTDB lineage: Bacteria > Synergistota > Synergistia > Synergistales > Aminobacteriaceae > JAFUXM01. The sequence continues at coordinate 29,426 of JAFSKV010000001.1, forward strand.
GCGTGTGCAACAGGTCAGGGCTTCTTGACGAGAACGGGAATTTATCCCGCGCAAAGGGTGCATTAATGGCGGATGCTCTTGCGACTATTGCGGGGGCGGCTATGGGTACGTCAACAGTAACAAGCTACGTCGAAAGCTCATCGGGCGTTGCTCAGGGCGGAAGGACGGGGCTGACTGCGGTTGTTACCGCGCTGCTGTTCGTGGGGGCAATATTCTTCACTCCGCTCGTGGGAATGGTCCCGGCTTATGCTACTGCACCTGCGCTCATTATTGTGGGTATCTACATGATGATGAGCCTGCGTGATCTGAACTATGACGACTGGACAGAGCTTGTCCCGTCAATCGTGGGCTTCTTCATGATGCCGCTTGCCTACTCAATCGCCGTCGGTATCGAGTTCGCTATCGTCCTTTACGTGGCCGTCAAGCTCCTGACAGGGAAATTCAGGGATATATCATTCTTGATGGTCGCGCTTGCTGCTCTGTTTATTGCCAAGGAATTCCTAGCATAACACAATACCCTTATACTAAAGCCGTTCGGTGAAATACCGGGCGGTTTTTTTCTTGCCTGAAAACTTTATGCTTGACATAAATCATTTATGCGTTATAATTCTCACTGTCAACGCGGCGATGACAAATCAATATCAGGAAGGAGGCGTTAAGATGGCTACTTCAACACTCAAGAAGGTATCTGTGAGCGTGAGGCTTGACAACGGGACTGACGCAGACGGCAACACAATAACTGTCGGGCTTGGGCTGGGAAGCATCAACAAGGACACATTCAACGCGGACAAAGTGCTTGCAATCGTGGGAGTTCTTGAGCCGTGCCTGAACAAGACGGTTGACTCTGTCGAGAAAACTGAAGTCAGCACTATCACGGCGGCATAAGCAGAAATGAAATCCGGCATCACAAAGGAGGTGGAGAACATGGCGGCAGGAACAAAGTTAGTGCTTGGATTTGAGAACAGTTCAGGAAACGCGGTATCAATGAGCTTCAATTACGCGAAACCGTCGGCGACAACAGCACAGGTTAAGGCACTCATGAGCGGGATAATCACAAACGGAAGCATTTTCGAGAACGTCCCGGTAACAGCGAAGAGCGCAAAGACAGTAACGACAACGGAAAACGTCTACGATTTGGATGAATAGACATGAAATATCCCTCTAGGCTGAGAGCTTGGGGGGAATTTTTTTTGCCCTCAGCATAAATTGACACTGCTTCACTCTTAGGCTACAATGTAAACCATAACAAGCATATTTTTCACCATGATTTACAGCTTACATGCAAGGGAGATTTGCATAATGCCGGAAAAAGAATACAAATCAGTGCGTGAAATTTTCGGGTCTATGCTGTTCGACAAAAGGACAATGCGAGGGAAACTCAACCCTGATATTTACGCACAAGTGATTGACGCTATGGAGGGTCGACAGCACCTTTCAGCAGAAGCCGCCGATATTGTCGCAAACGCAATGAAGGAATGGGCGGTATCAAAGGGCGCGACGCATTGGTCTCACTGGTTCCAGCCGCAGACGGAATTGACGGCGGAAAAGCATTTAGCGTTCACGATGCCTGACAGTGAGGGAAATCCGATCGAGATATTCAGGGGTCATCATTTGGCACAAGGTGAGCCGGATGCGTCAAGTTTCCCGTCAGCAGGGACACGTTCAACATTCGAAGCACGCGGATATTCAGCATGGGACATTTCAAGCCCCGCATTCATCGTTAAGACACCTAAGGGTGGTACTTTGTTCATTCCGTCTGTGTTCTTGTCATTTGACGGCACTCCGCTTGACCTGAAAACGCCGCTTCTGCGAGCTCTTGACGCTGTGGAAGGCCGTGCATTCAGGCTTTTGCGGACATTGGGACAGCGGGGGATACGTTTCGTGAAAATGACTGTGGGGGCGGAACAGGAATACTTCCTGCTTGACAGACCGAGGGCGCAACTGAGGCCTGATATTCGGTTCTGCGGGAGAACGTTAATCGGTGCGCAGCCGGCAAAAGACCAGAAGCTAGACCATCACTATATGGGAGCAATTCACGGGCGCGTCTTGAGGTACATGGAAGACGTTGAACGCGATTTAGCACGGCTTGGGGTGTCAGTACTGGCCAGACATAACGAAGTCGCTAGATGCCAGTTCGAATTTGCTCACCTGTATTCCGATGCTAACAGGGCATGCGACCAGAACCAAATCTTGATGGAGACAATGAGGAAATTAGCCCGCCAGCATGAATTACGCCTGCTGTTCCATGAGAAGCCATTTTCGGGAATGAACGGGTCAGGAAAGCACACCAACATATCACTTGTGGACAGTGAGGGAAGAAACCTGCTCAAGCCGTCAAACTCACACAGGCGTAATGTGGTATTCCTCGCGTTCCTGTCAGCGGCGGTATTAGGCGTATCAAGGTTTCACAGCTTGTTACAGGCATCAGTTGCAACGGCAGGAAACCTCTTCAGGCTCGGAGGACATGAAGCACCCCCGTCAATCATAAGTGTGTATCTCGGCGCGGCTTTGACTGACCTTATACGCAGGCTCGACAATTCTGACGTCTCACTTCCTGAACGCGGCGTTATGGATTTGGGGCTGGCAAAACTGCCTGATATTATACCGTTCGATTCTGACAGAAACAGAACATCACCGGTTGCATTCACAGGCGATAAATTCGAGTTCCGCGCACCGGGAGCAAGCCAGAGCACCGCACTTCCTGTAACCATGTTTGCGGGCTTATGGGCATGGGGGATTGAACAGGTTACATCAATGACTGAGGCGCGAATTTCTGACGGTAAAGACCCGATAGACGCAGTGCTTGAAGCGGCAAAAGAAGCCTTCAGGATGGGAGCTAACGTGCTGTTTGAGGGCGATGCGTATTCGCAGGAATGGCAGAATGAAGCAAAAATGCGCGGACTTGTTGAAGCCGAAACCATGCCGGACAGAATTGACCTGCTCCTTAAGCCGGAAAACAAGGAAATGCTTGAAGCTATGGGCGTTTACCGTTCTCATGAGCTGGAGAATTTGAGGGCCGTCAGAATGGAGAGCTTTGCTACAGGGCTTGAAGTTGAAGCTGCCGTGCTGTATGATATGTTGTGGGAAGGAGTTTTGCCCGCCATATCAAAGCAGATGACGCTTGAACGCAACTCTATGTTGTACTTTGAGGATGTCGACTTCGGGGACATGAGACCGTGGCGCGATTATGTCGGCGGTTTGGGACGGGCGAAAAACGCACTCATTCATGACGCAAATATGTTATGGGACATGCGCGGGAAACTCTCAGGAATGAACGCTAGAGAACGCTCCGACTTCCTGACAGGCGAAATCCTCCCGTTGATGGACGCGATAAGAGCGAAATGTGATGCCGCAGAACTCACAATAGCCGCTGACATATGGCCGTATCCGATTTACAGGAACTTGCTATCCTTGTCGGCGTAAATGGAAATCCCCCCGGTTCTTCATGGCCGGGGGGATTTGCTGCCGGATGGATTATCGCTGAAACCTCGCTCTGTTCACGTGTTCCGGGTGCTTCTCGGCAATTTCGCCCGCCGCCGTCAATGCCATCCTCGTCAACATAGGCCCGGCTATCTCATACACCATCACGCTGAAAAGAATTATATTCCGTATCATACCGCCCATTTCTGCGCCCAAACTCTGCGCGCTCACAACCATTCCCAACGCTACACCTGCCTGCGGGAACAGTGTTATACCCAAGTATTTCCGCACGTTCTCACTGCAGTTCATGGCTGACGAGCTCAACAACGCACCGTAATATTTCCCTGCGCAGCGCACAATGATATACACACAGCCGACAGCCATCACTTTCCAGTCAGCAAGAACACTCAGTTCAAGCCCTGCTCCTGACAGCACAAAGAATACAGCATAAAGGGGAGCAGACCACCTTTGTGAACGACCCATAATATCCGCCGAGTATTCGCACATGTTGCAGAAAACAGTTCCCAGCGTCATGCAGACCAAAAGCGGAGAAAATCCCACACGCACAGGGCCTATATAAGCCTCGCGCGAGGATAACGCAATCGTCATCAGCACAAATGATATTGTCATGGATAAACGGTTAGAGTTGGAGAAGAAAAGTTTTTCCAGCATGGTCAGCACACAGCCCATCAATGAGCCGAGTATGAGGGAACACGCTATCTCAGCAAGAGGGTTGATTATGACTGAGGCCAGATTTACCGCTCCGCCTGCCAATGCCTGAGAAATCCCGATAGAGACTGCGAATATCACAAGGCCTACCGCGTCATCAAGCGCAACTATAGGAAGTAGCAGGTCTGTTACCGGGCCCTTAGCCTTGAACTGGCGCACAACCATCAATGTAGCCGCCGGAGCAGTAGCAGACGCTATAGCCCCTAGTGTTACAGCGACAGGCAAAGGCAGGACATCATCACCAAGTTTCAGGCTGAGGAGGATTAATGCCCCGTCAACCAAAATTGCAGCCGTCAACGCTTGGAATATGCCTATGACTAGTGCTGACCTGCCCATTTCCCTGAGGCTGGCCGCGCGAAATTCACTGCCTATGTCGAACGCGATGAAGCCTAATGCTGCGCTGGATAGGATGCTGACCGACGCAAGGTCTTCTGACGAGGCAAAACCAATCCCCGTGCGTCCCAAAGCATAAGGTCCTACGAGAACGCCGGCTATCAGGAATGATGTTACATCGGGGAACATTATGCCTTTTCTGCCGACTGTGTACTTGAATGCGCGTGTCATCAGCAAACCTGCCGACAATGCAAACGCTGTGCTGAGAAGATATGTCATGAAAGCATCTCTTTTCCGTGATATTGAGACGGAATTATAGCACTCTGTCAGATTTTCCTGTGCTGACCGGGCTTATCTTCGATTAACGGCCGGATTGAACGGTATATTTCTCCTGCCCTGCCGCTTCGTATAAGTCTTTGAATTGCTGTGTTGACTTCTATTTTCGTCCCGCATTGCCGGATTATCTCTGCTATCTGCCGTGATATTGTCTTTTGTCCCGTCAAAGCCTCAACTCTGCGTGTCATTTCGTCAAGCTGTGCTGTGTCATGGCCTGATATGTCCGGGATTATGTCGATGTCCGCGCCTTTTTCACGCCAAAATGGTATCAGCCCCGAAAATCCGCTGTCTTTTGAGACAATATAATACCTGCAATTTCTGCCCTCGTTCCCGGCTATAAGCTCGCCAAGATATGATGACAGCTGAAAATCTAATGCGTTCTTAGTCCCTGTTTCTGCGTGATGGTATGTGATTTCGGCATTGGACTCACGTATTCCCATATTTAAGCTGCCTGTTAGGTGTGAGGCGTTCCGGCTGTAGAAGATCAACACTCTGCTTTCAGGCCCTAATTTGTGGATGCCGTCTAAACCTGCTGAGTGGACATTCTCATAGTCGACAAGATAGAAATTCCGCGCTGATGAGGGTTCGTTCACACGTTCAAGCTCCGGCGTATATATTTTGCAGCAGGCACGCCCTGATTTTTTGGCCGCGTATAATGCCATGTCTGCCTCATGTATCAGGCGGTCTATTGATTTGTCATCACCGGGCATCTTCTGTGAAATTCCTGCGCTCACGGATAATGCTTTCATGGTTGACGTTCCGGCGTAATATTCAAGCAATGCTGACATGAAAGAGTTTACGCGGGCTTCAACGTCAGAGGTTTCACGCTGTCCCAGCAGCACAATCATGAACTCGTCGCCGCCCATTCTGGCGCAGAAGCCGTCAGGGGAAAAATCCCGCTGCATCATCTCGGCTGTAGCGGCTAATGCTCTGTCGCCTGCCTGATGTCCGTATGTGTCATTTACGGCCTTGAAGTTGTCCAAGTCAAAATATATACATGTTACGTTGTCCTCATCCTGATTTGAGGCTATATATTCCTGCAAATACCAGCGTGTAGCAAGTCCTGTCAGATAATCCTGCCTGGCCATTTCCATTATGCGGCGGTTATGCCTGCGTTCTTCTGAGGCGTTTATATGCTCGGCGTTCAGGCGTTCCAGCAATTTTGTGTAATGGAACTTCAGCAATGAGGGTGTGAGGGGTTCAGGCCATAAATCATAGAGAAGGCTCAAAGTGTCAGGTGTCAAATCGGCAGGAGATTTTGAGCATAGGACATACTTGACACCGTCAGCAGGAGAAGGAGGGAGTTTCTTGATGATGATGATATTTTCGGTATCAGTGTCAATATTAATGCCGGGAGTTAGGCATGATACCCGGCAGGTTATCCCGGCAGGGGGCGTTACAGCTTCGAGAATTTGGGCGGTTAATTTTCCGGCAGTGTATATATTCGTCTTCATGGCCATAATGATAAAGCTAAACCGGCAAAAATCAAATTCACGCCTACAAGGGGGATTATAGCTGCGGCGTTCATGATGAGTAATTTTGCCGCAAACGAGGGCGGGAATAATCCGAAATAATACCCTGCATCCTGTCTGAATATACGTATCACAGTCCCAAGACCTGAGCCCAAAATAAGCGCAAAATATGCCTGTGTTACGCTCAATGCCCCAGTTCTCATTGATGACCCTGCTAGGATTAATGCGCTTCTCGTGCTGCCGATTGATGACACTGCTGCCGTCCATCCTGACAGGGGCAGAAAGTTCCCGGTGAAATATGAGGCTGTCCAGCGTTCAAGGGGCGGTAACAGTAAGTAAGTCAGTGCTGACATGAGCCATGCATGAGGCAATGAGCGGAGGATTTCGCGGATTAACGGGGGTGATGATATTTTCGCGGGCAATATGAATGATGATGCGGGGGATGTGGAGCTGCTGCGGTGCCGGAGGATTGATAGTGTCAACAAAAAGCGTACAGCTGACCGTGTGAGCAGGGACAGGGAGAACATGAGGCCTGCCAGTGATGCGGATGATGATGCGAAGGTTACTAGGGGGATAAACCGGCGTGTCAGGAACGGGGGGAATGGCAATGCTAGGATTGACAGGGCTGCTGCCGACGATGATATTGTGCCATGATTGTAACTGTCTGCAATTATTGCGGCTCCGGCTTTGGGGGATACAAGGCTCATGGACAGGGCCGCGGTTGTTGACGGGGGAAGGGGGGATACTGGGAGGTAGCGGCTTATCACGGCAGGAATATTCAGCCTCATCACGAGCCGGGCTAGGATGATGCCTGTAACAATATCAGCCGTCAGCAAAACTTCCCACCTGATGAACGCGGTCATCTCTTGAGGATTATCACTGACATGTAGCCGATTAGGCCGTCGAGGGCTTCAGGGCCTATGAACACGTCTTCATGTCCCGGGATGCCGATATGGTCAGCGCGGATGACTGTGGAGAACTCCGCCGGGTCAATCAGTCCGCGGATGTCATCGATGGCTGAGGGCTTATAGATGGCAACAGTGTCTGAGATGTGAATGGTGGCGTTGATTTTTTCGCGTGGGGCAGTACCGGGGATGATGGTCAAGGCTTCGTCATTCATGGCCAGGAACTGTGAGACATAGGCGGAGGCTAGGGAATGCGCGGAGATTCCGGGGATGATATTCACGTCTAGGTCTGGGAATAATTCGCTCATGGCCTGGGCGACGTAACAGCCGGTAGAATATAGTGTACTATCGCCGAGAACGGGGAAGAACGTTATCCTGTCAGCAAGAAGCGTCCTCATGTCTTCGAGCTGTGAGAGGATGATACCGTGTCTGATGGTCTGATCCTGTGTCATGGGGAAGAACAGGGGTGTGATATGCCGGTGCGGGAAGTGATGCGTGATGATGTTTTCGGCGATGCCCGGGCGGTCTGGTGCTGACCTGGGGGCGAGGATGACATCAGATATTTCAGCTTCATGTATGGCTGAAAGTGTAACCAGCTCAGGGTCTCCGGGCCCTATGCCTGCTATTGTTACTGCTGTCATGGCGGGTTGAATATCTCCTTTTGTGTGGAAGTCAGGCTATAATATCACATGATAAATCCACGCAAAAATAAAGGAGGCCATATTATGGGATGGCTTTTCGCATTCATAGCGGCAACGGTGTTCCTGCTTGGACTGTGGCAGTGGGCATCAGGCGGTGCGTTATTGTGGCGGATATTCAGGCTCAAACGCGGCGAAAAAGGAATGTCCCGCGACGAAAAGAAACAAGCTGAACGTGAAGTGAAACAGCTGGAGCAGTCAGCAGACAGGACGATAGGGGCGGCATTCAGGATTGTTATGGGGCTTGCAGTGTTCGTGTGGCTGGTACTGGGCGTTACGTTCGTGCTGGATATGTTCGGGATTAACTGGATGAGCGCATTATACTCGCGGGCTAAATCATATTGGGTAGCTCCGGGTACTCAGTCCCAGCAGTCAACACAAACACGCAACGACACACTGCGCAATATGGGAAATTCCTTCAGGAGGTAACATTGATACGGCTAGCAGTGTTTGACCATGACATGACGATAGTAGACTCAAGTTATGCCATCATGGAAGGCTTCAACTATGTGGCGCGTCATGAGGGACTGCCAGAAGTGTCGCATGAGCTGACGATGAAATATATAGCGACCCCCCTGCCGACATTCTGCGAGGGACTGCTTGGTGAATACCGTCCTGAATGGATAAGGCTTTACCGTTCTCAGTCAGAGCGTCTTGAACGTGAATATATCCGTCCTTTTGCTGACACAGTACCGGTGCTTGAGGCACTGCGTGATTTTGGGCTGAAACTTGCCGTGCTGTCCAACCGTGAACATCCTTCTGCCGTATTGAAGCATGAGGGGCTAGAACGTTACTTTGATATTATAGTGGGGGCAGATGAGCCGTTCGGGCATCAGCCGTACAAGCCTGACCCTGCCATGATGAACGCCTTGATGTCCCAGATGAACGTGAAGCCTTGTGAGACTGTTTATATCGGTGATGCTGACGTTGACATAGTAACGGCCCTCAGTGCGCATGTCAGGGGTATCGGCATAACAACCGGTAATTTCACGCATGATGACTTTGTGTTGCTTGGTGCATGGAAGAGCATTGACACATTGAGTGAGCTTGCGGGGATAATTGAGCGTGATGCCATATGCTGACGGCCTGATGAACACGCTGGGGCCTCTTTCTGCTTACGGTGAATACAAGGAGGAAGCTGCACCGCAGTCCGGGCGAGGAACTGATTTTGTCCCGTCAAATCATCTTTCAGGCGCGCAAAGTCCGTATCTCAGACAGCATATTTCTGACCCTGTAGGCTGGATGATGTGGGGGGATGAAGTGTTTTCGTCAGCAAAGGCATATGACCGCCCCGTGTTCCTCTCCATAGGTTACAGCGCGTCTCACTGGTGCCGCATCATGGGGCGCGACTGCTGGCTTGACCCTGAGACTGCCGGAATAATCAACAGTATATGCATTCCCGTTTTGGCTGACAGGGAGGAGCTTCCCGCCTTGGATTACGCTATGACCGAGATATGCCGCCTTCAGAACGGGAGCGCGGGTTATCCCCTGAATATTTTTATGACCAGCTCAGGCCGTCCTTTCATGTGCGTAACGTGGCTGCCAAAAAGAACTATGGGGCGTATGATAGGCATCACTGAAATCATGCCCCGTATAAAATGGCTGTGGAACGTTCAGCGCGATGATGTTGAACGGGCAGCTGATGATTTGTCCCTCATGTTTCACGAAAGGTTAAGTGCGCTTTCCGGCGGTAAAAGCAGTTCACGTGTCGGCAAATTCACGGCCTATCAGGCACTTGATGACATGAGGTCAATCTTTGACATACGCTGGGGCGGTTTTGGTTCATCCCCTAAATATCCCGAACATGACAAGCTGTTATTCCTCGCGCACCAGTCAGGCAAATCCAGCCCTGCATCACAGCATGACAAATCCGACGCATCAACAATGACAGACATAACGCTTCGGCGTATGTGGCGTGGCGGTATCCATGACCATTTAGGCGGGGGGTTCTCGCTCTGTTCCTCCGATGAACAATGGTTAGTGCCTCATTTCGAGAAGTTATTATGCACAAACGCAATGCTTCTCATGACAGCCTCAATGAACGAGAGAAATTCCCCCGGCTCATTCAACCGTCTTCTAGCTGAGGATATAATATTCAGCCTGACGAAAGATTTTGCTGACAGCTCGTCATATTCTCAGGGTTTCGCGTCATCTGTCGACGGTGATACTGCTGACGGTGAAGGGCGTTATTACCTGTGGAATGAGAATGAGATAAAATCATTGCTTGGTGAAAACGCGGGATTATTCTGCGCGGCTTATGCTGTGCTTCCGTCCGGGAATTTCGGCAGTGAGATTTCTGGCTCTCAAATGAGCTGGAATATACTTTATGAGGCTTCTACTGTTACTGAGCTTGCGCGGCGTTACGGTCTCCGCGGAGGGGATGTCGCTTCAAGATTATACGAGGCGCGTAAAATCCTTCTTGATTACAGGGACAAGCGTTATCCTCTTCTGCGCGACAATAAAATCCTCATGAGCTGGAACGGTCTGGCTATTGCTGCTTTGTCTCATGCCTCAGTCTCATTCAACGTGAAAGAATGGCTTGACCTGGCGGAAAGAACGGCCTTGTTCATCACGAGGAATTTTGCTGACAAGTCGGGGAAATGGCTTCATGTTTGGGTTGACGGCAAGTCTTATGTCCCGGCCATGTCTGAGGATTTAGCCTATATGTTATGGGGCATAATCGAGCTGTATAAAGCGGCATCACACTTTAATGCGGGAGAAAAGCAGCTCAGTGAATGGCTGAACATGGCGAAAACTCTTGCTGACAGCCTGATAGACGGATTTCTTGACGGCAATGGCGGATTGTTCATGACAACAGAACCTGTGATACCCTCGTTGCCGCGCATCAAATCGGCCGAAGACATGAACTCTTTACCGTCAGCAAATGCAGCAGCGGCCATGATGCTTGATGAACTAGCATTTATGCTTGAGGACAAGAAATATTCTGACATATCGCGCGCAATTATAGGATGTTTTGCCCGTTATGTCCGTGAAAATCCGCTGAAGTGCCTGACCATGATAACGGCTGATTTAGAGTTCAAGGCGTTCAAGCCCAAGAAGAAGCCTGAACCAGCCCCCAAGCCAGTACCGACGGATGAGGAGCTGAACCGCGAGGAAGCCGACAGTCAGCCGCAGGAGCAGACAGAAAGCAAGCCGCGTTCACCGCGTTCAAGGAGGGGGCATAATGACGAGACGACACAGGCAGGGAGGAATGACAGGGCATCGAGACGAAGTGCAAGGCCTCACAGGACACGTGAGAGATAAAATACAGGAGGAATAAAGATTGCATAAGTTACGCATGACAGCATTGATGCTGACACTAAGCGCGCTGATTACGGGGGCATCATGGGCTGATTACCAGTTTGACGACTTGCAGGGCCCATCCGGCATCAGCTCACAATGGGTAGTCATCAATGATACAAATGACACGTTCGGAGCGTCATATTCTGAGGCTGTGAGGATTTCAGCGGATCTTCTGACATCCGGGACAGCGCGTCTTGATGTACTCAGCGGCAACACGATAAACCCCGTTCAGGACAGGAATTTACAGACATTCTTTCTTGTCTTGGCGGAAGGGGCGGGCAATTTCACGATGAGCATGAAATCACAGGCCTTAGCGTTCGACGTGAGCACCCCAAATTTAGGCGTGAACACAATCGTGAACGAGAACATGACCCCCTACACCGACACAAAGGAAGCCAGCAGCGGCAACGTGTCATCAGACTGGAAGACATTTCACTTCAGCATATCCCGCCAGAATGACCGCAACAAATATGATACAGTGATACAGTCATTCATGTTCCAGCAAAATCCCGGCACTGCCCCGTCTCAGGCAATAACGCGCCCGATGGTCATCAGCAACGTTTATTCAGGCACAGCCGCAGGAAGTCAGGCACCCCTTGTAGTGAGGATGACACTTCGCGACAGTTCAGGAGCTGACGGGAATATCATAGCCTATGACCGCTCAACATGGACGATGACCCAGAGCAAGACCACAGGCGGCAATCAATGGGTAATGATACCAGTTGATGACCTGAACACCGACAACGCAAGGATTGAGTACTATTTGACGACGGAAATCGCCAACAACACAAGCTACCGTTATGCCGTGCGTTATCCTGACAGCACAGGCGGAACAGTTCCCCCGTCAGCATGGAAATTCGACATATTCCGGCCTCAGGGGACGACGAATATTCCTAGGACGTTTCTTCTTGCGTCTGAGAGCAACGTTGCGCCCGGTCTTGTTACTGTCTACAACCGCCGCTACAACGTCAACGAGCAGAACAAGACACCGATACATGTGTTTCCAGTTGACACGCCCGACTATGGGGACTATGATTTGAGCCTCAATCACCGTATAATTTTCGGGAAAAGACTCGGCGAGACGTATAGATACCCTGCTCAGGAAGGACGTTTCAACCTTTTCGAGGTAACAGCGTTTCAGCCCCGTTTAGCGTCAACCAGTTTCTATGACGATGTTGCGAGGGTAACAAAATCGAGCGGTACTGTATCAGTCCCAACGAGCCAGATATTCAGCGCGTCCAGCATAAAGCGTGATGTCATAGCTGATGATGTCCTGCAATATTTCGCGGTTGACCAGAGCATACCCTCAAGCGTACGGGGTTCTGACACTGAAGGTATATTGCCGCTTCACATAACGTTCAACATTCCTGTAACGCTGATAGGTGATGATGAATGGTGGAACGAGATGCTGAAGGTGTGGCGCAATACGGGTCGGATTGAGGACATGTTCGCCAACAAGTATGACCTGTATTTACGTGCAGGTGATAATAACGTCTGGAACTTGACCCAGGAGCTGCGCGACAAGGGATATTACAATGACCTTGTGAAAGTGTTTCTTGACGAGGAACGCGGCAGGCTGACACAGGATAACTATTCCGGGTTGCTGACAGTGAGCTTCATGGTGATGCTGATGGACGGCACAAGAGACGGTACAAGGCCTGAGCTTTCAATCATCCCTGACAGTTCCATAACCCAGCAGAACAGCTACATAGTAATCCGCGACGGAGTGAGCGATAACCGCTGGAACATGACATTCTTTGTTGCCCCGTCAGGATGGCAGGATAACCCCAATCACGGGACTAACGCGAACACTGACACAGAGAGCCGGCAGGGAGTAGGAGAGAGTTCCGGGGGCGGAGGAGGCTGTGAGGCATTCGGGATATTAGGCTTGCTTGTTGCGGCCGTCATCATGAGGAGGCATCAGGCATGAGACGTATATTCCTGCTGACACTGGCACTTCTGGCACTCATGGCCGGGCAGTCTCACAGTGCGACAACTGTAACCGCCCTCACGGTCAACGGAACGGATTTAATCCCGCCGCCGTCAATAACGACGCCCTATGTCCCGGCAGAATATGACGATGAGGGCAGCGAGACCACCGCAGAAACGAAAGGTGTTGCGACATTCGCGGCATTGAGCGGGGTGAATTACACGTTTGAGACGGTGAAGGGAGCGTTAGATTTTGCGCGAAATCCCGTCTACTACATTCATAATAACTTTGACTTTGACAGCTGGTCAGACCCGGACGGCTACGGAGCTGAATACTATGATTTCGAGTATGACGACTCATTACAGGCGACGATGAAGGAAATCACGGTATCAATAGAGATTTCCAGCCTGACAGACACAGTAGACTTGTCCGGGTATTCATCAGCCATAGTAACAATGACATTCACGGCAGCATCCCCTTTGACAGCCCCTTACGGAGAACGGCACTTCATAGCGGGCGGAACATCAACAGTAACCTTCAGCGGAATAACATTCAACGGTTCTGACAACGGGGGTGGTGTAGCGGTCTCAGACGGAACAGTGAGCTTCACGGGATGCACCTTCACCCATTGCGACATGGACAGCGGGGGCGGTCTCAGGGTATCAGGCGGTACAGTCTCAGTATCCGGGACATTCACGCGCAACACTGCCGGCAGCAGCGGAGGAGCAATCAGCGTAACAGGCGGAACGGTCTCAGTAACAGGGACATTCAGCGGCAACGTGTCATATTCCGGCGGGGCAATCAGTGTAACAGGCGGAAGTCTCACAGTAAGCTCGTCATCATTCACCGGCAACGAGGCGACAAACGGCGGGGCTATATACTCGTCATCAGGCCTGACAGTCGGGGCCGGCGTAACGTTCAACACGGTATCAGCATCGAGCCCTAATGTAGCAGAAAGAGGCGGAGCGGTCTACATAGCTTCCGGGACTGCGGCAATAAGCGGGTCAGGTGTAAGTTTCACGGAGAATGAAGCCTCATACGGCGGGGCAGTCTACGTGTCATCAGGGACGCTCAACGCTGCGGGCGAGGGTATGACGTTTTCCGGCAACGTGGTATCAGAAGACGGCGGTGCAATATGGACAGGGGCAGGTTCACGCGTTAATCTGACCGGGTCATCAATGGCATTCACCGGGAACAAGTCAGTATCAGGCGACGGGGGCGGAATTTATGCGTCTGGAACTGTAACGTTATCGTATGCAGTGCTGACGGAGAACGAGGCCGAAACAGGGCGCGGAGGAGCTATCTTCATGGCCGGAGGAAGCACGGTAAATTTCTCATCGTCAGCAAGCCGCAACAGGGCATCATACGGCGGGGCTGTCTACATGGCCAATGCCCGCAGCGCCACGAACCTGACAGTAACCGGCCAGGCAGGAGCTTCTTTGACCCAGAACAGCGCGTTAATCTCAGGAGGCGGGATTTATGCTGAGGCAAACTGCAGCATCACTCTTGAGACCGAGCTGGACATGACCGGGAACACAGCAGAGGACGGCAACGGGGGGGCAATGTGGCTGACGGATGAGAGCCAGCTCCCGGAAGGCACTGTGATTTTCGTGAGCAACAACGCCCGCAAGTCGACGACAGCATCACTGACAGAGGGAAACGGCGGGGGAATATATGTGCTGGGTTCTGACACGTCATCTGTTATTGTCGGACCGACGAGGCTTTACACGTTCGAGGGAAATTCAGCGCAGACATACGGGGGAGCTGTATTCATCAGGTCAGGTGATGTAACGTTTGACGGTTACATGGGCAGTAATGCTATAACCTCAGTGAACACTGCGCGAATAGGCGGAGGATTTGCGGGTTCTACAGCCGGGACAATCCGCTTCAACAACAGCACAGTAACCAACCAGACAGTAACGAACGGTTCAGGCGGTGCAGTCTGGGCGCGTAATGTTGTGATAACCAGCTGTGATTTCGGCGCGTCAGGAAGCCCCAACATGTCCCAAGGAACAGGCAACAATCACGGAGGCGGAGCGGTCTACAGCAACGGCACAATCTCCTTGTCAAACGCGACATTCAGCTACAACGAGGCGGTACAAGGAGGCGGTGCAGTTTATGCTGACACAGCTGACGTAACGGTGAGGAGCTGTTACTTCCACGACAACGACGCACAAGGCGGCAACGGCGGGGCAATAACGCTCAGGAATTACTGCACGACTACAATAGCCAGCACTACATTTGTGAGCAATGAGAGTGAGAATTTGGACGGGGGAGCAGTTTACGCGCAGGGCAGGATTGAGATTTCATACTGTTACTTCAACCTGAACCAGTCCAAACGCTCCGGCGGTGCAATCTACTTTGACCAGTCCAACGCGCAGGAACCCTTCTCATCCTTCGCAATCCGCAACTCAATGCTGACCGAGAACAGCACACAGGGCGGAACAGAGGGCGGAAACGGAGGAGGTATCTTTGCTGCTGCGAACCGTGTTACAATAACATCCTGCACGTTCAACAAGAATCATATAGACCTGTCCGGGAATGCTGGCGAGGGCGGAGGCCTATACCTCAACACCGCCAACTATCAGACTGCGAATAACCGTATCGAGAACTGCACTTTCTACGAGAACACAGTGAACGACGGAGCAGCTCCTAACAGTGATAACACGGTATATTCCGGCGGGGGTGCATTGGGTGTTCATTGCGAGGGCAGGACTGAGATAGTCTCATGCACATTCGCGGGCAACGGCTCACGCTACAAGGGCGGGGCTATATACTTGGGCGTTGAAGACGGCACGCTTTCAGTGTCAGGGACAATGTTAGTCGGCAATACAAATCTCGGTATCTATGACATCTGGTCAGACGGTAACATCTCATCAGGCGGTTACAACAGGATAGGAGTTTACGGTACAGGCTCAGGAGTAACGGACTTCTACAGTGAGACGCGCAACGAGACTGACCGCACGTCGTACCCGTCAAAAGGCTGGTCAAAGTCGACATTCTACAGCGGTAACGTGTTGTCTGAAAATCTGCGTGAGGATTTGGGCGGTGAAATCCCTCCTTATGTGGGAAGCTCAAGGGCCGGGCAGGTGAGACTGCTGACGCTGATGCTGAGTGAAGATGCCTCGCTGCCGCTGACAGACCGGGCGACAAACATAATCCCTTATTCGCGGCGCACAAGTTTTCCAGACACTGACGAGCGCGGGGTATCACGAACTGCCGGCGGTGAAGATATAGCGTTGGATGTTGGGGCATGTTTCTTTGACGGCACGAGGTACAGCGACAAGAAGACCCCTGTAGCAGCATACACGATTTCGCGTGTTGAGATTTCCGGGATACCCAACAACCTGCGGCGTGTGGGACAGACAGCGAGCTTGATTGCGAAGGTCTACTACACGAACGGCCGTACAGCTCTCGGCGGGAACGGGGACGGAGAAGAGCCCATAGAATGGACGAGCGACAAGCCCAACATAATCCGCATCAACAAGGACACGGGCGACATAGTGGTTCTGAGCTTCACGCCCGGAGAAACTTACGTAACCATAACAGCGACGACGATACGCACGGATCTGAACGGAGCGCGTATTTCCAGCAGCAAGCCCATCAAAGTAACGGAGTACACGGCGAGCTATCTCAACACGTCGCCTGAGCTGATGAATTACCTTCAGGGCTACACGGAACAGCTGACGGAGTACGATATATCAGTGAGGCTTTCAGACGCGGACAATTCAGCGGTGAACAGTGCGGGCTTCCAAGCGGCTTTTGCTGACACATGGAACGCAACGGCATCACAGGTTATGGATTTGACGGCTGCAAGCATAGAGTTTGACACTAGGACGGGCTACACGGCTTCAGACGGTTACGCGCTTCCATCGGGCAAGGCAGGTGTAAGCCTTACGTTCTCAGGGCTTGGGACTGGCGATATATTCCCGCTGATTTACACGTGGGACTTCACGGCCTCTGAGCTTGCCGGGCTTCTGGGCTTTGACATGGCCGGGCGTGAGATAACTTCTTCGCTTGCTGACGAAATATTCACCCGTCTGCGTATAGATTTCGAGGGTTCCGGCTCATCACGTGCAGTAATCGGCGGCTCAGGGGTGA
Source organism: Synergistaceae bacterium (assembly GCA_017448795.1). Classification (GTDB taxonomy): domain Bacteria; phylum Synergistota; class Synergistia; order Synergistales; family Aminobacteriaceae; genus JAFUXM01. The sequence goes on from JAFSKV010000001.1 coordinate 46,653, forward strand.
AGGCTTCTGACGCTATGACTGCCGGGGCGTTATCCCTGACCAAGACAAGCGGCAGCGGTCTTCACGCAGAACTCACAGCCTACCTCGCCAACGTTACGGCCTCAGGTCTCAATGACGGCCCGCGGCTTGTTGACGGTCTTCTTGTTGTGCCAGACGGAAGCGGGAATGACGGCGCAATAACCGGCACAATGTGGATGGCAGGGAAAACCTCGTCCCAGTCAGCAGACGGCCAGCCCGGAACAAGCTCAGGCTCAGGCGGAGGAGGATGCTTAATGTTCCCGGCCATGACGCTTTTAGCCCTTGCAGCTCTCAGGCGCAGGCATTAGGCATAAATCACACGGAGGCTTCCCTGAAAATGGGAGGCCTTTTCTTTTTGCTGACTGTTGCAATTTCCGGCCATAAGGTTAAAATTAGTCAACGTGTGGAGGATGACCAACAGCGTAGGCTAGGGCAAGGGAAGATGACACGACAGCCCGAAGTAAGCATGGTATGCGACCTCCCCCCCACGACACACAAAGGAGCTATAAGCTAGATATCAATACAGTGTAATAAGGTACTCTAATCCGTCAAAAAAACGATATAAAATCGCAAACAAAGGAGGTAAACTCTGCTACATAGGGTTAGAGGGAGGGAAGTGCAAGCCGACAGCACTATAAAGACCGAAATTCGATACCAGAAATGGGAGTCGCTACCGTGGGCTACACGGGAAGTCAAGCCTCCGGACTGCCGGGCAAACTCTAGTAGCAGCAGCAACGCGAACGAGGGCAGGAAGAACGAGGAAAACTCGAAAGGGTGTAGAAAGCACTTTATTACACTTTTTACGTAGCAGAGACAGACACATGGAGTACAAAGACTATTACGGGATACTAGGTGTATCAAGGGGTGCGTCATCAGAAGAAATCAGGCGGGCATACAGGAAGCTGGCGAAGCAGTATCACCCTGACCTGAATAAGGCACCCGGAGCAGAGGACAAGTACAAGGAAATCAACGAGGCTTACGAGGTGCTGAAAGATGCCGACAAGCGCGCGAAATATGATGCATTGGGCATGAATTGGCATCAAGGCCAGACGTTTACGCCTCCTCCCGGAGGAACGCGTGTTGAATTTGGGGGAGATTTCAGCGATTTCTTCCAGTCATTATTTGGTTTTGGGGACATATTCGGCACTGTTCATGATGAGAAGGCAAGGGCAGATTATGACCTGACAAAGGATGTTCATGTTCCGGTTTACGCGGCTGTTCTTGGACGCAAGTTTGATGTTGACACGCCGACCGGGAAAGTTACAGTAACCATGCCTCCCGGAATGCAGGACGGGCAGAAGCTGCGTCTCCGCGGAAAAGGTTATCCCCGTCCCGGCGGCTCAAACGGTGATATGTATGTGCGTGTGAAAATCGACATCCCCAAGAGTTTAACGCCCCGTCAGCGTGAATTGTGGCAGATGATAGCGCGTGAGGGTTAAACGGTCTATAATCATGGCCATTTCCCGGAGGTGATAGAAGTGAAGTCCAAAATCTTCAACGTTCCCAACACATTGAGCCTTGTGCGTGTGTTTCTTGCGCCGTTAGTGCTGCTGTTCCTGTCATTGCGCATAGATGAGCCGGTGCCCGGCCTTTCTGATGTGAGCTGGGGCGATGCTTTGGCGGCAGCTGTGTTCATCATAGCGTCAATCACTGATGCTTTTGACGGCTATATTGCCCGGCGTTACAAGCTGGTTACGACACTCGGCAAGTTCATTGACCCATTGGCCGACAAAGTCTTGGTTATAGCGGCTATGCTTGCGTTAATCGAGCTTGGGAGGCTTCCTGCGTGGATTGTCATGGTGATAATCACACGTGAATTTATCGTTACGGGGCTTCGTCTTGTTGCTGCGGCTGAAGGCGTGGTCATAGCCGCGTCAAAGGGCGGGAAGCTCAAGACCGTATGCCAGATTGTCGCGCTTGTGATGCTGATGCTTCATGTTCCCGGCGGAATGGCTCTCATGTGGGTGGCTATGCTGCTGACTGTGTGGTCCGGAATGGATTATCTCATCAAGGGAAGCAGGATTATAACAGGATAAATATTTTCCCCCTGGTTCAAGGCCGGGGGGATTTCTTTTGCTGACGGGAAAATTCCGGGACAAGTCTCATCAGCACATTCAACGCCTCATCCGGGTATCTCATAGCATACTCAAGCCCCGTGTCAATATCAGCGCGTGAATTGTCGCCCAGCTTTATTTTGCTGACAAAGATTTTGGGATGAAGTGTACTGTTCACCGAATTTTCATCATAGAACAGCTCCTCATAGAGTTTTTCGCCCGGCCTTATCCCCGTGTAAGTTATGTTGATGTCCCTGTAAGGCTCATACCCGCAGAGACGTATAAGAAGCTCCGCCATCTCGCGTATCACGACGGGCTCGCCCATGTCAAGCACGAAAAGTTCTCCGCCGTGCCCCATAGCCCCCGCCTGTATAACGAGGCTGACTGCTTCAGGTATCAGCATAAAGTACCGTTTCATGTCAGGGTGCGTAACAGTAACAGGCCCTCCTGCCGCTATCTGCCGCTCAAATTTCGGGATGACACTTCCCCTGCTGCCCAAGACATTCCCGAAGCGAACGGCCATGTACTTAGTTTCCGGGAAATTCTCCTGCGCGCGCTCAAGGAATTTTTCCGCCAGCCTCTTTGTTGCCCCCATGACGCTTGAAGGGTTGACGGCCTTATCAGTCGAAATCATGACCATACGCCCCGCATGAAATTTCCCCGACATTTCCGCGACTGTCTTAGTCCCCAAATCGTTTACCCTCATGGCCTCCCTCGGGCAGTCCTCCATCAATGGAACGTGTTTATGTGCTGCCGCGTGGAAGACAACATCAGGCCTGTGTTTGCTGAAAATGTCAGACATCATGACTTCGTCGGCAACGTCAGCAATCACCGGGATAACAGGGACATCAACGCCCGCAAGATTTTCCATGAGGCTGTATATTGACTGCTCGCCGTGTCCAAGAGCGACGATTTCAGCGGCCTCGTTGCGTATGACCTGCCTGACAATCTCACTGCCTATTGAGCCGCCCGCACCGGTAACAAGAATTTTCCTGCCCTTGACGTAATTCACGGACTTGTCGAGTTCAATTCTGACAGGTTCACGGCCTAATAGGTCCTCAAGCCTCACAGGTCTCAATACTGACACTGAGACTTTCCCGCCCGCAAGTTCCCTCATGCTGGGAAGTATCCTGACTTCAACGCCCAAAGGTGAGAGGATGCCGAAAATTTCGCGCCTCTTTGCCCCGCTGACTGAAGGAATAGCGATTAATGCCACCTGAATATTTCCGCGCCTGACAATCTCCGCCAGCTCCCCAGTTGTGCCTAACACACGGAGGCCTGAGACCTGATGCCCTGCCTTCATCGGGTCATCGTCAGCAAAACCGACCGGCAAAAGCTCCGAGCCGTTCCGCATTAAGTCGCGCGCAAGAGTAGTCCCGGCTTCCCCCGCGCCTATGATTACCGCCCTCATTCTCTCAGTGTCAGGCCTTGCATGAAAAGATTTCGCCATGAGCCACGAGAACCTAAGCCCCCCGCACAGGAACAATCCCGCGAAAAACGAAATAGCAAACGACGTACGCGGAAACACGGCAAGTTTCAAGATGCTGTTGATGAGGAGGAACGCTAGGACTGAGACAATATATGTCCACACAAAGCGGCTGTAATCCTCAGTGCCTGCATGAGCCCAGATAGTCCTGTACTGTCCCGACAAAGCAAAGAGCAGCGTGCATACCGCCGGAAGAATGAAGCCTACCTTGAGCCAGTCATCGATATAACGCGGAATGACAATGCCGAGCCTTACAGCGTATCCCAGGTAGACGGCCAGAGACAGAAGGAAGAAATCAAGCGCGGCAATGATGAAACCTTTTCCTGAGAGGACGCGCCAAGTTTCTTTTGCTGACATGGGGGGCTAAAGGATGATTTTCTTTCCCGGATTGTTCGCGCCTATCCTGTCAAGCTCATTCAGGACACCCGCCGGAGCTGTCTCAATTCTCGGCTTGCTCTGCTTCTGCTGTGCTTCCTGAATGCGTTTCTGCAGCTCCTCGATTGAGCGTTTGATTTCCTTTGCGTCGCCCCTTATCCACAGCATGAGGTTATCAGCGGCGGCTTTTAGCGCGGCTTCATCGGGCATTGACTTAATCATTCCCAGCTCAAGAAGTATCCTGTTCTCATCCCTGATAGCGTCAAGAGCATCTTTTTCCGTGAACATGCCTTTCTTGTAGAGCATACGGAACATGATATTGAAGCGTGATTTCTGGTTTTCCGTGTCGAGCGTAATATCTTCGACGCGTGAGACGAGCATACCGAGCAGCTCATCAAGTCCAATCTGCATGGGCATAATGTGAAAATCTCCTTTGCTGTTATTATTGTTGACGGGAAAATTATACCGCGCTGATAAAATTATGAGCATAATCCCAAGAAAGGAGTCCAGCCTATGAGCGTCTCACTGTACAGGAAATACCGCCCTCAGACATTTTCCGGCATAATAGGCCAGAAAGCCGCCGTAAGTGTCCTGACCAGCGCAATAACCCGCCAACGTATCGGACATGCCTATTTGTTCTCCGGCTCAAGAGGATGCGGGAAGACAAGTGCCGCCCGGATTTTCGCAAAAGCCTTGAACTGTCTTGACCGTGAAGGATATGAACCTTGCGGGAAATGCCGGAACTGCCAGGATATAACCGCCGGTGAATCGCTTGATGTTGTGGAAATCGACGGTGCTTCAAACAATGGTGTTGACAACATACGCGGTCTCAGGGAAAATATAGCCCTCTCACCTTTTACGTCGCGTTACAAGGTTTACATCATAGATGAAGTGCATATGCTATCACAGGGTGCATTCAACGCTTTGCTGAAGACGCTTGAGGAGCCGCCCGAACATGTGATATTCATCATGGCCACGACAGAGCCGCATAAAGTCCCGGTAACAATCCGTTCACGCTGCCAGCATATCCCTTTCAGGTCAATAACGCCTGATGACATATGCGCGCGCCTTGAATTTGTCTGCAAAAGCGAGGGCATAACGTATGAGGCTGAGGCACTGCGCGAGATTTCCCGGCAGGCTGACGGGGCTTTGAGGGATGCATTATCTTTGCTGGAACAGGTTTCATCGTCTGGTGAAGTTACTCTGTCCGGCGTTGAAGCAGTATTCGGGGCAGGGAGCAGGCCTGTGTTTGAACGCTGGATTTCGTCATTGCGTGAGAGACCTGAAGAGGCATATCTTGCTTTGAAAGCTATGTTTGATGCCGGAGCGTCTCCCGTCAGAGTGTTTGAGGAAATGTTCAGCCTAGCGCGTGATTTGTGGATTGTGTCAAAATGGAAGAATCTTGCTGACGGCTTGGGATTTTCCGGGCCAGAGAGGGATTTTCTTGCTGACGAGGCTTCGCGCTGGAACACGAACGAGCTTAGAATAGCAGTCAGGTCATCGCTTAGTTGTCTCACTGAGGCAAGGCAGGGAGTGAGAAGTGATATTCTCTTGGGAATGCTCATGCTTTATCTTGAGGACAGAAATCTTTACGCCCCCCGCAAGAATGATGCCCCCGTTTCAGTCCAGGCAACACCCGCCCATGTGATGCCTGCCCCTGTAACACCCGCCCCTGTAACACCCGCCCCTGTTGGTTCACCAGTCCCAAAAGGTGAGCTTCTCGCCAAAATCAAAGAGCTGAACGCCCTCATGTGGTATGCTTTGTTTGACGCTGAGACATACGCGAGGGGCAGGGAGCTTGTGCTTGATGCGGCTCACAGGTATACTTTTTCCGTCATGAGGATAGACAGGCACGCTGCCGACCTGTCAGAGGCTTTTGCTGACTATGAGCGTGTAATTCTCCGTTTTGGCAGCTGTGAATATGTTTGTCCCAACCGTAAAGATGAAGAAATCCCAGCTTTGTCCGAGATTTTTGCGCGCAATAATTCTGCCCCTCCGCCCCAAGAATCACAGCCAGTTCCAGCCCCCAAGCCCGCCCCGGAAATCCCGATGCCAGCCCCGTCGTCCCAGCCTAAGACTACGGGTCGTCAGCCTCAAACGGCATTCGGGAAAATCATCAGCAGTCTGCGCAGTTTTGGCCTGAAGCCTGAAATCATCACTCACACGCAGAATGAGGCGGAAACTGACACGGACACTGACACAGACTCACAGGAAGGAGACACTGAATAAATGGGAAGGGATTTTGTACACCTTCATGTTCACACGGAATACAGCCTGCTTGACGGTGCAATACGCACGAAGGATTTAGCCAAGAAAGTAGCCTCATGGGACACAACAGTGAAAGCCGTAGCAATGACAGATCACGGTGTGATGTATGGAGCTGTTGAGTTTTACGAGAACTGCCTAGCTCAGGGAGTGAAGCCTATATTAGGCTGTGAGGTTTATGTTGACCCTGAGAAAATTTCCTCGCGCAGGAGCAAGCGTTTCAATCACCTTCTTCTTCTGGCTGAAAATATGACGGGCTGGCACAACCTGATGAAGCTGGTATCAATCGCCAACACACAAGGTTTCTGGTACAAGCCCCGCATTGAGCATGACATTCTAGAGGAATACCGCGAGGGAATCATAGCAAGTTCCGCGTGCCTTGCAGGTGAAATCCCGCAGAAGATTTTAGCCGGTGATATTGACGGGGCGGAGAAATTAGCTGTCTATTACGACGGGATTATGAGGCGCGGAAATTTCTTCCTTGAGATAATGCCCAACAGTATGCCCCAGCAGAAGACAGTGAACGAGGCTCTAATCCAGATTTCACGGAGGACAGGAATCCCCCTCATAGCCACGTGCGACTCTCATTATCTCAACAGCAGCGATTACGACTGGCACAAGACCCTTCTCAAGATTAACACTCACGCAGATCCTGATGATGACGCGTTCGGCTTTGACCGCAACGAGTACTACCTGATGACACCTGATGAGATGTATGACAGGCTGGGGGACATTGCGCCCGATGCTCTCACAAACACAGTCGAGATTGCCAAAAGGTGCGAGGTCAAGCTAATTCCCGACAAGAAGACCTACCTTCTGCCGCACATTGACCTGAAGGAAGGAATGACCGCCGACGATGCCCTATGTGAACGCGCACGTGAAGGCCTGAAACAGAGATTTGACGCAAGAGGCGTTGATATTCCGCAGAAATATTCTGAGCGTCTGGAATATGAGCTTGGTGTGATAACGAAAATGGGCTTCAGTGATTACTTCCTGATAGTCTCCGGGATAATCCAGGCCGCAAAGAGCCGCAATATCCCAATCGGTCCCGGCCGAGGTTCAGCAGCAGGAAGCCTCGCAGCATGGTCGCTCAAAATCACAGAGCTTGACCCCATGAAATATAATTTGCTGTTCGAGCGTTTCCTCAACCCTGAAAGAATCTCCATGCCCGATATTGATACTGATGTGAGCGACAAAGGACGCGAGGAACTCCTAAGGTATATATCCGACTATTACGGCTCAGACCATGTAGCGCAGATAATCACTTTCGGGCGCATGAAGGGCAGGCAGTCAGTGAAAGATGTCGGCCGGGCTGTTGGTATGGACTACTCAATCATGGACAAGACCGCGAAACTTATTCCCGTCATGTGCAAGAGCCTCACTCAGGCACTGGAAGACACACCAGACCTTAAAGCCGAATATGACAGCGACCTTACTATGAGGAACATAATCGACAAGGCTCGCAACATCGAGGGATTAGCCCGCCACACATCCCAGCACGCAGCAGGTGTTGTGATTTCCCCCGCGCCTATAACTGACATTGTCCCGGTGAAACGTCTCGGAGACGGTGAAACAGGGCAGGTTGTAACACAATTCACTATGGAGCCTGTAGAGAAACTCGGCCTCGTGAAGATGGATTTTCTTGGCCTGTCAACCCTCTCAATCATCGAGGAAGCCCTAGCCAACATCCGCAACAATGGCAAGCCCCTTCCCGACATGGACAAGGTGAACGACAGCATGAACGATGAGGCAACATTCAAGCTCTTGCAGGAGGCTGACACAATGGGAGTGTTTCAGCTTGAGTCTGACGGGATAAGGGCAATGTTACGCAAGCTGAAGACAGACTGCTTTGAGGACTTGGTTGCGGCACTGGCTATGTATCGTCCCGGACCGCTTGATTCCGGCATGGTTGACACGTACATTGACTGCAAGCACGGGCGGGCGAAGCCTTCATATCCTCATCCCCTGCTTGAGCCTGTTTTGCGTGAGACATACGGCGTTATACTCTATCAGGAACAGGTGATGCAGTGCGCTTCAGTTTTGGCGGGCTACACACTTGGCGAGGCTGATTTATTGCGGCGCGCTATGGGCAAAAAGAAGCTGGAAGTCATGCAGGAACAGCGGGCAAAATTTCTTGAGGGCGCAAAGAAGAACGGCATCAACCCCGGCACAGCGTCATCAATATTCGACAACATCGAGAAGTTTGCGGGCTACGGTTTCAACAAGTCCCATTCTGCTGCGTATGCGCTGATTTCATATGATACAGCGTGGCTGAAGGCAAATTACCCCGTCGAGTTCATGGCCTCCTATCTTACGTCCCAGATGAAAGCGAAACGTGAAGTGCTTGGTCATTATGTGCTTGAAGTCAGACGGAGCGGCATCAAGGTTCTTCCCCCCGACATAAATTCATCGATGGAAAGTTTCACGGCCGTCGGAAATGTAATCAGGTTTGGGCTTGGAGCGGTCTCAAGAATGGGGCATAACACAGTCATGATGATACTGAATGAGCGTGTGAAGGGCGGAAAATTCGTGTCATTATGGGACTTCATGAAGCGCGTAGATATGAGCCTGATGAACAAAACAGTGTTCGAGAACCTCATCAAGGCTGGAGCTTTTGACGAAATCAACCCAAGCCGCGCAATGCTGCTGAACGCCCTGCCGAAATATCTCGAAGCGGCCCAGAAAGTCAGTGCGTCAAAGAAAACTCCTCAGCTCGGACTGTTTGACACTGAGGAAGGCCTCAATGATGATGCTGTGTCAGCAGAGCCTGAAATTCCCTTTGTCCCTGATTTTGACGAACACACGAGGCTTGATTATGAGAAGCAGGTTACGGGGCTTTACATGTCGGGGCATCCTTACGAGTCATACCAGGAAAGATTATCGCCGTTCACCAACTGCACAATCACAGGAATACCCGGCTGGAAGGCTGAGAGCATGAAGATCTGTGTCGGCGGAATATTAGCGTCCGTGAAGTCCAAGACCAGCAAGAAAGGCGCGCTTATGGGCTATCTTCAGCTTGAGGACACAGAAGGGAGCGTTGAGGCGGTGATATTCCCCAAGATGTGGGAGGAAATCAAAGGCACATTGACGGCGGGGGAAGCCTGCGTGATTGAAGGCAAAATAGATGACAGGGGGCAGCTTCTCCCTGACAGAATCATGAAGCCCGATGAGCTTGACGTGAAAGCCTCGCGCTACGTAACAATATCGTTTGACATGGACGAGTTCAGCAGTATCAGCACGAAGCGTTTCGTCTCAGTCCTCAACAGCAGCAAAGGTACTTATCACGTGATACTTGAGCTTAAGGGGCGTGATGAAACGTTCTGTGTTTATCTCGGCGGCTCAAGCGTGAACCCTGAGAGACTGAGCGGGGCATTGTCAGAATTTGCCGGGACTGGGAGCTTCTCAATAAGGACGGGCGCGGCGTAACAGTCTGATTTTCTCCCCTTAAGTACTGTATAATTCAGTCATCCTCAAAATATACTTCATAGGGGGGAAGCCTTTACCATGTTCGTGAAAATAGTATGCACAATCGGCCCGGCCTCTGACAATTTCGACACGCTGAAGGCAATGGCCGAGGCGGGGATGAACGTTGCCCGCCTGAATTTCTCGCACGGTGATTATTCCGGCCATGAAAAGAAGCTCAAGCTGATACGCCGCGTTGAACGTGCTGTGAAGAAGCCTATAGCCGCGCTTCTCGACACAAAAGGCCCTGAAATCCGAACCGGCCACATGAAAGACGGAGAAATCATGCTTGCACAGGGCGCAAAGGTCATAGTCTCGTCATGTGATGAGGCCTTCGAGGGAACGCCGGAAAGATTCTGGGTCAACTACAAGCTGCTTGCCCGTGAAGTTACACCCGGACAAAGTATCTTCATCGACGACGGAGCATTGAACCTTGAGGTTGAGTCTGTTGACGGGGACGATGTAACATGCCGCGTAATCGTGGGCGGTCCTCTGCGCAACACAAAGGGCATCAATCTTCCCGGAGCTGACATAACCCTTCCTGCTCTCAGCGACAAGGACAGACAGGACATAGCCTGGGGCATTCAGCACGGAATGGAGTACCTTGCCGTATCGTTCGTGAAAACACGTCAAGACATCGTGGAAGTCAGGCGGCTCATTCAGGAATACGGCTCAGGGATGAAGATACTGGCCAAGATAGAGACCCGTCAGGCAGTCGACAATATAGCGGAAATTGTGGAAGTTGTTGACGGTGTGATGGTGGCGCGCGGAGATTTAGGGGTTGAGATTGCGACAGAAGATGTCCCCCTCGTCCAGAAAAGAATCATAGAAATGTGCCGTGTACGCGGGAAGGCCGTGATCGTCGCAACACAGATGCTCGACTCAATGATACGCAATCCCCGCCCGACCCGCGCCGAGGCCTCAGACGTGAGCAATGCAGTACTTGACGGGACAGACGCAGTGATGCTGTCAGGTGAGACAGCAAGCGGTTCTTACCCCGTCCAAGCTGTGGCGACAATGAGAAGGATTGTTGACCGTGCGGAGAAGGAGCTCCAGATTTGGGGCAACCACAAGAACAATGAGCAGAATCCCCTTGAGCTTGAAGGCATCCCCGTCCCCGACGCAGTGTCAGGAGCAGCCGTGTTAATCGCCAAGCAAATCAACGCCCCCGCAATAATCTCACTCTCACGTTCCGGCCTAACCGCCAAAATGATAAGCAAGCACCGCCCCGAATGCCCTATATTGGGTCTCACGCCGTCCCAGCAGACATGGAGGGAGCTGGCTTTGTGGTGGGGTGTCCATCCCGTCAAGCTGTCGGAAATGTCTGACGTTAACGTTGCCGCCCGCGAAGCCGTAACAACCTGTGTCCGTGAAAAGCTGCTGCCTGAAGGCGAGCTTGTGGTGATAACCGCAGGAGTACCTGTAGGCCGTCCCGGGTCAACAAACGTCGTGGAAGTCCTCACGACAGGGACAATACTTCTCTCAGGAACGCCCTTATCCCACAAGAACGCAACAGGAAAAGTCTGCATAGCCCGCACACCCCAAGAAGCCATAGAGAAAGCGACTCCGGGCTGTATTCTCGTTGTTCGCCAGCTCAGTGAGGAATACCGCCCCGTTCTCGGCAAGGTAGGAGCTGTTCTGTTTGAGAGCGGGCTTCTTTTCTCGGAAGGGAACTCTCTTGCTATGGACTATAACCTTCCTTGCATTGTGGGTGTGGCTGATGCTTTCTCTACGCTGATGGATGATGACATAGTGTCTATTGACGGAACGAGGGGGCTTGTTTACCGGGGAACTGTGAGGCTTGTTGTGTAGATGCTGGTGAATCTCGTGAATTTCCGCAGTCTTGCTGACGTTGCCATAGTGTCATTCATCATATACAGGATACTTGTGCTTCTTGTCGGGACTAGGGCAGTCCAGCTCATAAAGGGGCTGATAATGCTGACGATGCTTCTAGGTGTTGCGATGCTGCTTCATTTCCGTCTGCTAACGTGGTTTTTGCGGACGGCACTTCTTGCGCTTGGTGTGGCGATTCCGATTGTGTTTCAGCCTGAGCTGAGGAAGATGCTTGAGGAACTTGGGCGCGGACAGTCATACCTGATGAAGCGTAGGATGTCGACTGACGAGGCGGAAGCCAGAGTCAGCAACATAACGGGGGCATTGTCATACCTGAAGGCGCACAAGATAGGTGCGCTTTTGGTGTTGCAGCAGGAGGTAGGGCTAGGCGAGTACACGGAGACAGCAATACCCCTCAAGGCGCAAATCACGCAGGAGCTGTTAATCTCGATATTCTGGAAGGACAACCCCCTTCATGACGGAGCTGTGATACTCAACAAGCGCGAGCTGATAGCGGGGGGATGTTACCTGCCTCTTGCTGATGCGCCGGAAATTTCACGCTGGTATGGTACACGCCACAGAGCCGCCCTAGGCATAAGCGAAGTGTCAGACGCAATAGTTATCATAGTCTCAGAGGAACGCGGGGACATATCGCTTGCTGTGAAGGGCAAACTCTCCAAGAGCATCAAAGACTTTCAGGTTGAACGGCTGCTCAGGCATTATTTTGCGGGCGAGCAGGTGCTGACGGGCTGGAAGGAATGGAGCAGGCTTCTCACCAGCATATTCTGGGTGAAGAACGCTGAGCAGGATACAGGGGGGCTTGTGAAATGAGGGGAGCAAAGAAGTTTGACCTGAACGGAATACTTACATCCCCTTGGGCGTTGTGGACAATATCAATATCTCTTGCTGTTGCTATGTGGGTTTATGTTACAGGGATGGAGGAAAGCGCGTACATAACCCGGAAGTTTTCCGCTCCTCTGGAATATAGGGGATTGGACTCACAGTCATTGTTGCGCGGGAAGCTCTCAGAAGTCGACATAGAGATCCGCGGGACAGAAGCGGCTATGACTATGCTTAACTATGACGCAGTGAAGGCCTATGTTGACGCGCGCAATCTTCTTCCCGGAAAACGCTACACTGTCAGTGTCAACGTTGAATATCCCAACACGGTTACGCTAGTCTCATGTTTTCCTACGCAGGCGACGCTTGATATAGTGAGGCAGGTTACGCGCCTGATGACGGTTGAGACTGTATTACCCCGTGATGTTCCTGAAGGCCAGTACATTGAGGATGTCGAGATAATCCCGAAAGAAGTCGGCGTTAAGGGAGCGGAGGATGACGTGGCCAAAGTAGGAAGTGTGAGGATAACCCCGACAGTAGACGAGCTGAGGAAGGGAGGAGTCCAGTTAATCCCTTTGAAGATGGAACAGTCCGAGCCTTTTGAGGGAACAGTAACGATAGAGCCTGCGCAGGTGAGATTCAGGGGAAGCCTTGTACATGGCCTTCCGAGAAAGAGAGTGCCTGTTACTGTGAGGCTTGCGGGAGTGCTTGACTCGGATTACGAGGTGAGGGCGGTAACGACGGACCCTTCTGAGGTGCAGATAGAAGGGAGTGCGGAAGCTCTTGCGAAAGTCGAGGCGGTCAACACGGAGATGATAGAGATTTCGTCGATGAACTCCGACAGTGTGATAGTTTCACCGCTGAGGCAGCCTGAAGAAGAAGGTGTGTCATTGGTCAGCGCGTCATCAGTGAGGGTAATAATCCAGCTTAGTGAAGCGCGTGCTGAGAAGATGATACGGAACATTCCCGTTGAGATACGCGGTTCGGAGAATGCGCTTGAATGGTCTAGTGCGCCTGCGAATGTTACTGTAACGGTAGAGGGCCGTCCGTCATTGATAGAGAGATTTGACGCAGAGACGGCGGGTCTTAAGGCATATGCTGACGCGAGCAATATATTCATGACCCCTGTAACGCTGCCAGTGAAGGCAGAAGTTAAGTCTGAGGATTTATTCAGAATAGTGAGGATAGAGCCTCTGAATGTAACAGTGAACAGCACGGCAGTACGCTAAGTTATCCCTCCCTTGTGTTGAAGGCATGAGGGGGGGATATTTTTACGGGAAGGGGTATTGAGTTGCGTGAAATTATCGAAGGCATGATCAGGAGCTTCAAGGAAAACTCAGGGGAAGTGCTGGGCGCGGGGCTTGCGTGGTGTGTCGGGTACTTGATATTGAGCAAGCGTGAAGTGATTTTGTCGAGTATCGGGGATTTTTTCGCATCGCTGTTTTCACTGCTGGGGCTGGGACGCTATTACGACAAGGGCGAAAAGGGGTTGCCGCAGGATTACACGCAGGCTGTCTACTGGTACAGGAAAGCCACAGAACAGGGCGACAAATCCGCAAAGTGGGTTCTCAAACGTCTTGGAGCGTGAAGCAAGAACAACATGAAAGGAGACACAAGAATTGAATCGTGAACGAAAACTATTCGGAACAGACGGGGTTCGCGACCTAGCCAACACCGGGAACATGACCCCCGAATTTGCGCTGAGATTGGGGCGGTCATTCATCCGCTGCACACATGGCCGCAAAATCGTCGTCGGCAGTGATACCCGTCTAAGCGGCAGAATGCTTGAAGGCGCGCTGTGTTCCGGGATGAGCTCGGAGGGTGCAGAAGTCCACGTTGCCGGAATCATCCCGACGCCCGGCATCAGTTACGCAGTCAAAGCTCTAGGTGCTGACGGGGGGGCGGTGATTTCAGCGTCCCACAACCCCGCCGAGTACAACGGGATAAAGTTTCTTGGTGCTGACGGCTGCAAGCTCTCTGACGCTGAGGAACTGGCAATCGAGGAAGTATTCTCGTGTGATGAGCGCAGCACTTTCCCCAACGTCGGCAGGATAATTGACGCTCCCGGCCTCGTGAAGGATTACGCCCTTCATGTCGCCTCCCTGCTGAAACCTGAAGCAGTGATTGACCGTGCGGCATTCGACTGCGCAAACGGGGCATCGGCAATGAGCGTGCCTGTTCTTGTCGACGCAACGGAATTTTCCCGCCTCAATACCCACATATTAGCGCAAGATTTCGACGGTCTCAACATCAACAAGTCTTGCGGAGTAATGCACATGTCCCACCTTACTGACTACGTGAAGGACAAGGGGCTTGCGTTGGGTTTTGCGTTTGACGGAGATGCTGACAGGGTGCTTGTGTCAGACGGCAAGGGACGGATGATTGACGGGGATATTCTGCTGTGGGTGCTGGGGCGTTGGCTGAAATCGGCGGGGAACAGCAGGGTTGTTGTTACAGTGATGAGCAACATGGCACTTGAGGCGCATTTTGCTGACGAGGGAATAGAGACTGTGAGGTGTCCTGTAGGCGACAGGTACGTTCTTGAAGCTATGCGTGAGACTGAGGCAGGATTAGGCGGTGAGCAGTCAGGCCACATAATAGCGTCAAGTTTCACGTCAACGGGTGATGGTCTGTGTACAGCGATGCTCTTCCTGAACGCCATTCATGATTTGGGTGAAGATGTGTCGACGTTGGTTGACCGTTTCGGGCGTTATCCGCAGAAGCTGACTAACCTGACGCTGAAGCGGCCGCGTGAAAGTGTGGACATGGCCGCCGTGAACGAGATAGCCGCCGAATATCAGTCGAGGCTTTCAAGCGGGCGTGTGTTCATACGGACATCGGGGACTGAGCCGCTTTTGAGGATACTTGTTGAGGCACCTGACGCTGAGACGGTTGACGGTTTCACGGCTGAATTGTCGCTGAGGCTTGAGAAATTTTGCTGAGGAGGAATAGTTATGACAGTGAAGAAGTGTTTGTTTCCTGTTGCGGGACTGGGGACGCGTTTTCTTCCCGTAACAAAGGAAATCGCGAAGGAAATGCTGCCGCTTGTGAACAGGCCGATAATCTCTTACGGTGTTGAGGAGGCCTTAGCGTCAGGCTGTGAGGATATTGTGATGATAACGGGGCGTACGAAGCGATCAATCGAGAATTACTTTGACCGTTCGTTTGAGCTTGAAGAAATCCTGAAGAGCCGCGGCAAACTTGAGCTGTACTACAAGATGATCCACATATCGGAGATGGCTGACATCATGTATATCCGCCAGCGTGAACCCCTGGGACTCGGCCATGCTGTAATGTGCGGTGAGCCTGTCTGCAAGGGCGAGTATTTCGGGGTAATCCTGCCTGATGATGTCTTTGTGGGTGAAGAGCCTGTGCTGTCTCAGCTGGTGAAGGTTCATGAGCGGCTAGGGGGAAGCGTTGTCGCTCTGGAGGAAGTGAGTGATGAGGATGTCTCACGTTACGGGATAGCGGCGGGAGAAGAGTCAGAGCCTGGGATATTCAGGATTTCGGACATGGTCGAGAAGCCCAAACTTGCAGATGCTCCCTCACGTTACGCGATAATGGGGCGTTATGTGTTGTCGCCGGAAATTTTCCCGCTGCTGCACACACAGCAGGCCGGAGCAGGAGGAGAGATTCAGCTTACGGACGCTATAAGGGAGCTTGCGAAGTCTGAGGCAGTGTGGGGGGTTGTGTATCGTGGGAGACGGTTTGACTGCGGGACACAGAAGGGCTGGCTGAGCGCGAATATACAGCTTGCTCTTGAGGATGAGGATCTGCGGGAAGTAGTGATGAGCATCGTGAAGAGGAACTAGGCCATGAAGAAAGCTGCCATGAATTTGCGTGATAACTGGTATGTTCCTGTCTCAGCGTTGGTGTTGTTCGTGATGCAGGCGGGGCGTTCGCTTACGTCTGTTGCGGAAATACTTGCTGCGTTTGTTGTGTGGGTGATAATCTGTGCAGTTATTCCGTCGTCTGACTTGCGTAAATCGTCAGCAGAGTCGGGAATCGGCCTCAAAATATTTTCGGGTCTTACTGCGCTTGGAGTGTGCGTGTATTCAGCTGAGGCGTTGGCGGAAAAGGTCATTGAGCATCCTCAGATATTAGTGCGTCTTCACATGCCGCCCGGAATGTTCTTGTGTGTCTCACTTGCTGTATCACTTCTTGCGTTCTTGTCCGTGTATATGTTCGTGATTTATTTCTGGCGGAGACTTCTGGGAGTGATAGATTCCGGCGGATTATTGCGTGATGCCGGGCGTTATGAGCTTGCATTCTATGTGTTGATGTTCGCTGTGTCAGCCTCATGGATGACTTTGGTTTTCCTGCGGACAAATGTCTTCTACGATGCTCCCGGCTACAACGTGGTGTACTCAAGTGATTCATCCGGCCTTGTGATGGGGAATTGCTTTCTCCGTCTCACTCATCCAGAGAACGACATAAGACAGCCGTTATTTGCGGTGTTCTCGATTCCGTTTATGGGGCTTCCGTATTTGGCGGGGAAATTATTATCTCTGTTCGTGGGACATGGGCGGCTTCTCACGGCACTGTTCATGAATGACGTTCAGACAGCGATGCTTCTTGCCGGGATATATATTCTTGGCCGGGCAATGAGGCTCTCTGAACCGCGGCGGGTATTGTTCGCGGCGTTCTTTGCGTGCAGTTACGTGTACCTTCTCGCGCTGGTCATGATGGAGCAGTATATAGTTGCGTTCTTCTGGCTGGCAATGGCGGTGTACTCCGTGTGCAATGACTCTTGTGATGACAGGATGATTCTTCACGGAGCGGGCGGAACTCTGACACCGAGTCTATTTGTTACACCGTTATACTTATGTGGGTGGGGGCAAAACTACTTAGGAGGATAATCCGGGCTGGTATTGAGTTTGCCGTCCTTGTCTTAGCGTTCAGCAGGGCGGGGCAGGTCTATCATCTTTTGGAGCGGCTGTCTTTCCTCATCAGATTTTCAGGAGTCGGGGAAAACATCATCTCTTTTGCATCAAGGCTGAACCAGTACAGCGAGTTCATCCGCTGCAGTTTCTTTTCACCAAACGCATCAACGCAGGCAGGAAAATATATCTCATGGCAGCTTGGCCCGGCAGAAAGTGTGAGCAAAGCCGGGCTTGTTCTGTTCATCCTCGCAGTAACAGGAGCATTCATCAACAGGAGCAGGAAAATTTGCCGCCTCGCGCTGATGTGGCTTGTGTATTCTTTCGTGATACTTTGCGCCATAGGCTGGGGGACTCCTGAGAACGGGCTTATCCTCCTGGCTGTATCTGTGTGTCATGGCCGGGGCATTCTACATGGCACTTGGTAAACGCCGCAACGAGCTGCGTATGAACCGGAATGTCCGCGGGGTATTGAGCTTCTACACGGATAGTTTTCTCGACAAGAATATGTATGTCTGTCTTGCGCTGGCTAATGTGTTCTATGCTTTGTGTGATTTACGCGGCGGGAATGCTGGGGATATTGTACTTGTGAAGGGTGCGTGAAGTGCTGTGATAGAATAACGGCTAGCCTGTGATACTGTATCTCACTGGTCAGGGAGACCCCCGGCAGTCATAAGCGGGGGGTTGTCGTAGGGAAAACTTCTCCCCGCTCAGAATGGGGGTGAGTGATATGAGAGACCTCATAAAAACTCCTTGAGGCAGTTGCGAAGGTCATAAACGCAATAGCCCATCTCATTAACTCATTGAAGAAGTAGCGTCCAAAAACTGGTTTGGTTCTGCTGGTTGAGGATTGCGCCCTCAATCGGCAACTAAACTTTCGTCAGTCCGAAGTCTCCACGGACGCTCTCAATTATAGCACGTCAAACAGAGGGATAACCCAT
Organism: Synergistaceae bacterium; assembly: GCA_017448795.1. Classification (GTDB taxonomy): domain Bacteria; phylum Synergistota; class Synergistia; order Synergistales; family Aminobacteriaceae; genus JAFUXM01. The sequence continues at coordinate 64,807 of JAFSKV010000001.1, forward strand.
GCAGAGAACATACAAAGTCAGCGAAGCATATTCAGGGGACGCAATGAAGGGATTAGCCCGCATTCATCCTGACGACATGGCCGAATTAGGGTTGACGGACGGCGATTTAGTTTCAATCACAGCCCGCAGGACAACTCCCGCCCGCATCCGCACAGGAGACCGTGAGACAGGGTGCGGCATCATCCAGATAGACGGCCTAATCCGCGAGAATGCCGGGACCTCACTCGACGAGTCAATCACCCTTGAGTCCCCAATCACTCACCATTTCGCCGGGAGCGCGACATTACAGCCGTTGGGTGATGTGAAGCTCTCACAGCGCGAGAATGACTCAGGCTACATACTCTCAATGCTGGAAGGCCAGGCCGTCAACGCAGGCGACCGGGTCAGGGTAACACTTTTCGGGACTCGTGTCTGCGATTTCCAGGTTACAGCCACAACCCCGGAAGGAGTCGTGATACTCAACAAGTCCACGTATCTCAACATCCTTAAGCCGCTCGAAGTCAAGAACACCCACAAAGTTACGTACGAGGATATAGGCGGTCTCAGCTCACAGATACGCAAAGTCCGCGAAATGATAGAGCTACCGTTGAGATTTCCGCAGATATTCGAGCGACTCGGTATTCAGCCGCCCAGAGGAGTCCTGCTTTACGGCCCTCCCGGTACAGGCAAGACAGTAATAGCCCGTGCAGTCGCAAACGAAACAGATGCTTGGTTCACGCACATATCAGGCCCGGAGATAATCGGGAAATTCTACGGTGAGAGCGAGGAACGCCTCCGCAAGATTTTCGAGGAAGCACAGGACCGCGCACCCTCAATAATCTTCATTGATGAGATTGACGCAATCGCCCCAAAACGCGAGGACATGGGCGGGGAAAAACAGGTTGAACGCCGTGTAGTCGCCCAGTTATTGGCACTGATGGACGGCCTGAAATCACGCGGACAGCTCATCGTCATAGGCGCGACCAACATACCCAACTCCCTTGACCCTGCATTGAGACGGCCCGGACGCTTTGACCGTGAAATCTCAATCCCGACACCTGACCGCAACGGAAGGCTCGAAATCCTCAGAATACATACACGCGGAATGCCCCTGTCGTCAGACGTAGACATGAAGAGGATTGCTGACTTGTCGCACGGTTTTGTTGGGGCTGACCTTGAGGCACTCGCTAAGGAGGCGGCTATGTCTTGCGTGAGGGATATTCTGCCTTACGTTGACTTCCAGACACAGGAAATCCCCTACGAGAGAATAGCGGGGCTTGAAGTCAGTATGCGGCACTTCATGAATGCACTGCTTGAGACTGAACCGTCGGCAACCCGTGAAGTTTTCGTTGAGATTCCTGACGTTACTTGGGACGACGTGGGCGGACTCCGGGACGTTAAGGACGAGCTGATTCAGGCTGTAACATGGCCGCTGAAACATGCTGAGACCTACGAGCGTTACGGCATTCAGGCAACGCGGGGGATTTTGCTTTACGGCAGACCCGGTACAGGCAAGACACTTCTGGCAAAAGCATTAGCCCACGAGAGCGGCGTGAACTTCATCAGCGTGCAGTCAGCAAACGTGTTATCGCGTTACTTGGGCGAGTCAGAGCGGGCATTGAGGGACATTTTCCGCGTGGCAAAACAGGCTGCCCCCTCGATAATCTACTTTGACGAGGCAGAGGCCTTGTTCCCTGAGAGAGCCGGGAATGCGTCGGCTTTTGCGTCAACAGAGTCGCGTTTGTCATCACAATTCCTGTCCGAGATGCGGGGGATTGAGGATCTCAACGGCGTTACAGTCCTAGCGTCAACAAACAGGATTGACCTTCTCGACAAGTCATTACTTGCACCGGGAATATTTGACCTGAAACTTGAGCTTCCGTTACCTGACGCTGAGGCAAGGCGGGAGATTTCCGCGATATTGTTACGGAGGAAGCCTCTTGCGGATGATGTTGACTATGAGACTCTCGCGGCCATGACTGAAGGATTGTCGGGCGGTGAAATTGCGCTCATGGTGAGGCGGGCGGCTATGATTGCGCTGAAACGGGACATGCTGAAATTCATGATGGGGCGTGAAGATTTCGTGCTGGCATTGAGGGGGCTGACACTGTGATTGTTGAGGTTGCGGCGTTGGTTGACTGTGAAAGGGTTGATGTGTTCCTGTCGTGGCAGTTGTCGAAGACCCGGACGGCTGTCCAGCGTCTCATCAAGTCCGGCAATGTGAAGTGTGATGAAGCAGCCGTGAAGAAGCCCTCAGCAAAGGTTACCGCCGGGCAGAAATTCACTGTCGACATCCCGGACTCCCTCAACCTGACGTACCTTAAGGCTGACCCGGTAAATTTCGAGGTTGTCTACGAGGATGAACACATATTCATCATCAACAAGCCCGCCGGACTCGTAGTCCATCCTGCCCCCGGTTCTTGGCGCAACACTTTGGTGAACGGCCTGGTCTACCGTTACCCGGAAATGAGGAAGCTGCCTAACTGGTTACGTCCCGGAATCGTCCACAGGTTGGACGGCGGAACATCAGGACTGATGATAGTAGCACGGACGGAGAAGGCAACCCTCGACTTTCAGCGCATGTTCAAGGATCGCACCGTGAGCAAGCACTATATCGCCCTCGTACATGGAGTCCCTGAGCAAAGGGAGGGCATATTATCCGGGCCGATTGACAGAGACCCGCGCAACTTCCTGCGTATGGTCATCATTGAGGGCGGCAAGCCTTCCTTGACGGGGTACAAAGTCTTGTGGAGCATGAACGGAATATCCCTCGTTGAGTGCGAGCTTTTCACGGGGAGGACGCATCAAATCCGTGTTCACATGTCGGGGCTAGGGTGTCCTCTTGTGGGTGATAGGGCTTACGGCGCGGAAGATGAGGGGCTGGGGCGGGTTTATCTTCATTCGTGGCGGCTTGAGTTTACACACCCTGAGACGGGCGAGGCCATGAAGTTCCGCCAGCCTGTTACGCCTGACTTCCTCGACAGAATCGCGAACGTGAAAGCGGGAAGGCCTGTTGATTTCAGGGAAGATGTGAGTGCTTGCGCTGACTCTGCCAGTGATGATTATGATGATGATTTTGACGGGGAACTTGACGCTGAATGAGCGCGGAAAAATTTGTGATATAATCTCCAAAATCCCGCGTGAAGGAGCTTGACACCGTCATTATGTGCCTGTACATTCTTAGACACGACACGACACGACACGACACGAC
>JAFSKV010000021.1 GCA_017448795.1 Synergistaceae bacterium
GAAACTGACCCCTGTAACGATCGAGGGAGAGTCAGGAGAAGGCGAGGATGAACAGCCTGGTATCACTGGTGTTCATGAGCACATGGCCGTGTGCTACGTGAGGAAGTCAGGCGGGAAATACGAGCTTGCATTGAGGGATATACCCGGCGATGAATGGGACAAACTCACGACGCGCGGGGATCTTGAGTACTTGGCCATGATGGCCGGGATTGAGCTTTAAGGAGGATATGCCATGTTCGAGAAAATCAAACGGTTGTACGAAATGGGAGCATGGAGCGAGCAGAGAGTCAGGGAAGCAGTAGCCAAGGGGATAATCACGGCGAAAGAGTTCACTGAAATCACGGGGAAGGGACTTCTAGGGGAATGAAGGTAAGAAAGAGTCTCGTTGAAGAAGGAACGGGACTCGTTTTTTTCCCGTCAGGATAACCCGGCCATGATGCGGGTGCTTCTCCCTGTCAGCAAAACACACCAACGGCCGGGAGGGCTTTTCCCCAGTCAGCAAGAAAGGGACTCAGCCTCTGAGTATGAGACGTGAAAAATCCGCGGAAAAAATCTCCTGGTCAACAAAAAAAAATTTTTCGTGAGGAACGGCTTCCACTTCCGCACGGAGGGTATAACGTGAGACAGTGAGCGTGATTATGAGTGTGGAAGCGGAAAAATCAGAAGGAGGAATCGACATGACGAATGAAGAGAAATTTGAACGGAGCATAGCCTTTGTATTGAAGTGGGAAGGCGGACGGAATTTCAGTGTAGTGAACGGTAAGGCGATCGTGAAGGGTTCGGCGCGTGCGGATATGGGGGGAGCGACGGCGTATGGTATAACGTGGAAGACGCTAGAGTCGGCGCATAGAAAGGGGATAGTGAGTCATGGAGATATATGCAGATTGACGATAGAGGAGGCGAAGGGGATATACCGAGTGAATTACTGGGAGCGTTATAACTGGGGAATGTTGGAGTGGCCTGTGTGTTTGTGTGCGCTAGACTGCTGTGTGAATCATGGGGGATTTGCGTATATATTGCAGAGGGCGGTGAACCGATGCGGTGGGAATGTAGTGGTTGATGGGAAGATGGGGCCGAAGACGTTTGCGGGTATGCAGGGATGTGAAGCGGAGGAATTAAGCCGAGGGATATATGAGGAGCGGAAGAAATATTTTGAGGGTATAGTGAGGAGGAAGCCTGGGCAGGGTGTATTTCTGAAGGGATGGTTAAGGAGATGTGAGGAGATGAGGAGGGAGAGCGGGGTTTAGGGGTTTTGAGGGGCGGGTGGTCGGGGGGGAAGCGCGAGATGCGCGGGGGATTGAAAGATAGGCGGCGGGGGGATAAAATACTAAAGGAGATGAGGGAAATTAGCCCTGATCCCGAAACGCGTAAGAACAAAATCATACCTCGCAGGATCTTCAGGACATATCTCACGAAAACCATCCGTAATTTCTACAGCACACTTCAAGTCAGCATTCTTCCGGCTCGTCAGCCCCAGCTTCATCGCTATGCTGTGCATATGAGTGTCAACAGGCACAACCAGATCACAAGGCCTCAACACTTCCCAGCCGCCAGGATCTACTTCATCCTTCCGAACAAGCCACTTCAGAAACAGAAACAGCCTCTTGCAAGCACTCCCATCCTTCGGAGCAGTAACAAGCGGAAAACTCCCAGCCTTCCTCCCCCGCGACAGACTCCCGGAAAATTCATCCAGCGCAGGAAACATCTCACCGCCGGAAACATTCAGGCACTCACCCAAAAATCCCTCAAGCGTCCCATGCTCTCGCAGAATCTCAGCCGCATTCCTCAGCAGTGTGTTCATGTCATGGCCGGTGGTAAAACGATGCTTGAAGCCGGAAGGCACAACATCAAACCTGTCATTGTTCAGCAGAAATTCATACGGACTGTCCGTCAGGCACGAAAGCACACGGTCAACACTCTTCATGATCTGCGCAACACGCCCGTATGCCAGCGATGATGCCACAAGCCCCACAATCTCCAAGTCCTTCACATCATCATACCTGCGCAGGAAATACAGCGGGTCAGGGTCAATCAGCTCCCGCCTCTGGTAAACATAATACAGCCCGTCAAGAAACGCCCTCAGCTTCGTGTTCATGTCAGCAAAAACAGGGAAGCCCCATGAGACTCCCCCGTTTCATTCACATCCTATCTTGCCGATAATTCCCGGTCAACAGCATAAACACCGTGCCTGTCTCCGCCGAGAAACTCAAGTTTCGCAACTATCGCGCCGGTATTGTCTTCCTCTTCAACCTGCTCGTCAACAAACCATTTCAGCATTGACTGGGTCGCGTAGTCCTTCTCGGAAACAGCAAGGTCAACCAGCTTGTAGATGCGTGAGGTTACGTACTGCTCGTGAGCGTAAGCAGTCCTGAAAACGTCAAGCGCATCATTGTAGGACTCCTTGGGGCGCGCAATTTCAGGGATTATCACCCTTGCACCGCGCTCGTAAAGATAACCGATGAATTTCTCCGCGTGCTCGACTTCTTCCTTGTACTGCCTGCGCATCCAGTGAGCCATCCCGGACAGGCCGGCATCCTCGAAATACGCCGACATTGCCAGATATATATACGCCGAGTCAAATTCAGCCTTTATCTGGTCATTGACAGCGGCGGCCATTGCGTCAGACAGCTTCATTACGCTTCAGCCTTCCAGAGACCGTGCTTGTTGCAGAACTCGCGCATTGTTGAGCCGGATTTCGCGCTCCCGAACTCAGCTTCTGGTGCCTCGCCGGGCTTCAGGAACTGCCTGCAAACTCTCTCGCCGTTGATGACTTCTATCCACTCTATATAGTGGTCTTCCTGCATGGGATGGGCAACGCTTCCTACTTTGACCTTCCCGCCCTCAAACACAGGAACATGCTTCTCCGTCGCCGCGTCGGTCGTGTTCTCCTTGAGCTGCTTCATAGGCTCGCCGCAGCAGACGATAGTCCCACCGCCGACATGCATGACCTCTACGATGTTCCCGCACTTCGCGCACTTGTACACGCTCAGTTTCTCCATGATGGTTTTACCCCCTGATAAAATTTTGGTAGAATGCCTGTAATAATATCCCGTATCAAAAATTTAGGCAACAGCAAAAGGTGTGTATCATGAAACGTTCAAGGGCTTTCATTCTGGCGGAAATTGTGTTGACTATAATGCTTCAGGCAGGATTCATACTCGTACTGTGCACGTCGTTCTACCTTCTGACATCATTTTACGCTCAGACACAGCAAGTCCTTGTAGCGAGGGACCATGCCGAGAGAGTCATTTCGTTTGTGGACGACAAGATAAGGCACGCGGGGCTGGGGCTGTGGAAGTGCGGAAGCCCCCAGATGATTGGCGAGACGCTCGCAAAGATACCTTACTTGGACTGGGGGAATACAAGAGGAAGATACAGGCTTCCTGTTTCGATTTCGAGCAATGACGGAAAAATGGAGGACACTTATATTCCGTCCAAAACAGACAGTCAGAATGTCGGGGATGTGCTGACGTTGCTTTATGCGCAAAGAGATTTGTCTTCCGGAGATTCTAACGAGATAATAACCACGTTTGCTGAGACTAAAACACTCGACCCTCTAAAATCAAAGGTAACAGGGAATTATTTAAACGAGGTTGAGGGTAAAGTTCCTTTGCTTGATAAGAACTCAGACAGTCTGAAACGTTTGACCGACAAATCTCTGTTCAGCTTCAGGTCTAATGCAAAAGATAAAACGCAAGACATAAAGAGATACTCAGTGATGAAAGGTGCAGGAGTCCCTATATACTTGAATGATGCTCCAGCGTCTGGAAAAAACGTTCCTAGCAACCTTACTCTCAAAGCATTCAACGTCCCGGCCTCAATGTCAAAAGACATCACCATCCCGGCAGGCGATGACCTCATGGGGCTGGTCTGCATGCAGATGTTCGTGCACAACAGAGTCACAGGCGAAGGCGGGCAGTTCGCTTTCCGTGAACTCAAAACAGACGGAGGAGGCTGGTACAAAACCTACAACCAGGAGAAAAACATCCTCGACGTGTACATGAAGCTAGACACAAGCAGCAGCACCTTCACTCTATGGGTTCTCGCAACAGGAGGCTATGACGTAAACCTAAGCAGCCCCCGCCCCTCATCATGGCCGGACAGCGCGACATGGACAGAAGAATATTCCCATCACATCGCCTACGTTTCCCGCGCAACATGGAAGCTCCACAACATTCCGCCCAATTTCACGTGGTAACCATCCCCCTTAATGCCCCGTCAATATGAGTTACACGCACAATCTTTATGCCGCTGAATTTCACCTTCTCCTTCGAACTCACAACAGCCGTGTGAAATCCTAACCTGGCCGCCTCCTTAAGCCGCAAATCAATCCTCGTTACAGGCCTGATTTCTCCGGCAAGCCCGACCTCTCCGAGCCAGCAAGTCCCGGATGCTAACGGAACATTCCGCAGTGCCGACGCAATCGCAGCACAAGCAGGCAAATCCGCGCTTGGGTCCTGAAGTGTCAGACCGCCCGCTACGTTGATGTAAAGGTCGTGATTATTCGTCGAAATTCCGCAGCGTCTCTCGATTACAGCCGTCAATAGCTGAAACCTGTTGAGCTCGATTCCCCGTGAGGTTCGCCGCGGGTACTGGAAGATCGTCCGCGCCGCCAATGTCTGAATCTCGGCTGCTAACGGCGTGCTTCCCTCAAGAGCAATTGTCATAGCCACCCCTGCAACAGCCCCGTCATCACGATTCCAGTACAGCCCGCTCTTGTCCGTAACAGGAGACAGCCCCGCCCCTGTCATCTCGAACACGCCTAATTCATCCGTGCTTCCGTAACGGTTCTTCACCGCCCGCAGCATCCTGTAAGACGAATAGCCCTCGCCCGTGAAACTCAGCACAGTGTCAACCATATGTTCAAGCATCATAGGCCCGGCAATTTTCCCGTCCTTAGTGATGTGGCCGATTACGATTGCCGGAATCATGTGCTGGCGCGCCGTGTCTATGACCCTCTGAGCTACAGCGCGTACCTGTGTTACTGTTCCGGGCCAGCCTGAGTCGCCCCCCGCAGTCATGGCCTGCACGCTGTCGAGGACAATAAGCGCGAAATTTCCCCCGTCAACATTCCTCAAAGCGTCGTCAGTGTCAGCCCCGGAATACAGGTATAAATTCTCGCCGGCTACGTTAATTCTTGAGGCACGCAACGCAACCTGAGCGTCAGACTCCTCGCCTGAAATGTACAGCACAGGAAGCCCTGAGATTCTCGCCACGCTCCCGGCCGCCTGAAGTATGAGGGTTGACTTGCCTATTCCTGGCTGGCCTCCGATTAACACGACTCCTCCCGGCACTAATCCTCCTCCTAATACGCGGTCAAGCTCGCCGATCCCTGTTGCGATTCTTGGGGGGGCTTTCACGTCCAATGCGTTAATGACCTTCACGGCTGGTGTGTTTGCTGACTGTTGGACGGGGGGCGGTGCTTCCTGCTCGATGAGAGTCCCCCATGAGTTACAGGAGGGACATTTCCCCGTTTTGGTCGTGGTGGTGTAACCGCATTCCGTGCAGATGTAGCGTGTTATGTGATTCATACGGATAACTTGCTCCCTAGTCCCTCAATATCTTTGTTATCGCCGAGACAGAATTCAAGTCTGCGCGGGCCGTGAAGGATTAAATCAGCGTTGTATGTCAGCACTATGAAGTCTATATCCCTCCTGTATCCCAGCCTGTAACTAATCATGTAGGCATATTCATTGTTTGAAGCAAATTCGTACTTCGTGCCGTCAGGAGTAAGGCGTACCATCATCATAAGGTCTGTGAGCGAAGTGCTTAATGGTATATGAGACGAGTTCGGGAAAAAGTACAAGTAATCCCTCATGTCGAAGATAACCTTGCGGGCTCGCGTCATATCCTGCGCTTTCACAGCATCACCGAAATGGGCGTATATCTCACGGTCGATGTATGTCCGGCTGTTAGGCATAATCGTTATGTTAGCGAACGGGCAGAATGTGCCTGTCTCCGATTCTCTGTCAACCGTCCTGAAGTAATCCACAATATTTTCGTCCGACATATACATAGTCCGCTTTATTACCTCATACGGCCATGAAACATAGTGAGAAGCATAATGTGAAAGCTGATAGTGATTGCTGATTCTGGAGAATGGAGTCCAAGAAATATAATGCACATTTTCCGTTATCTTTGGCAAAAAATTCCCAGCCTCGTAAACTTTGAACATTCCGATAACCTCACGCTTGATTTTTGATATTATATATCACATCCCAACGTCAAGGAGGCAATTCATTTGCACGCAATCGAGAAGATCCTCATGAAGAACAGCGGCAAGTCATCCGTCCAGACAGGCGAAATCGTCAGCGCAAAAATAGACTTCGCCGAAATCAACGACCTCTACCTTCAGACCGTCTACTCATTCTACGAGATGGGCGGCAAAAAAGTCTGGGACAACACACGTTGCGCGTTCGTGTTCGACCATTACGCCCCATGCCCCGACATCAAGAGCGCGGAAAACCACAAGGCCATGCGCGAGTTCGCCGTCAAAAACAACCTCAAGTACCACTTCGACACGAACACGGGAGTCTGCCATCAGGTTCTCGCCGAAGCAGGGCTGATTTACCCCGGAATGATCGTCGTCGAGACCGACAGCCACACCACAACACAGGGTGCTTTCGGAGCAATGGGCACGGGATGCGGGGCTACTGACATGGCTACTATCCTCATGACCGGCGAGCTGTGGTTCAGAGTCCCGGAAGTCATCGAGGTAAGGCTTGAGGGAGAAGCACCCAAGGGAGTCTTCCCGAAGGACGTAATACTTGCTGTGCTTGGGAAAATTCGTGCTGACGGGGCGGTCTACAAGGCAATCGATTTCACCGGGAGCTACGTCGACTCCCTCAATGTCGCAGGAAGAATGACTATCTGCAACATGGCCGTTGAAATGGGCGCGAAAACTGCCTACATGCAGCCCAACGACTCAGTGATTGAGTTCGTCAGCAAAAGAGCCGTCAGACCCTACGAGGTCATGCACACAGATCCGGGCTACAAGTACGCGGAGTCCTACGTGTTCGACGTGTCAACGCTTGAGCCTGAGCTTGCCTGCCCGAACAGTGTCGAGAACGTCCACACACTGGCCAGCGTCGTGGCAGAAGGAGACGTGAAACTCAACCAGGGCTACATAGGCTCATGCACGGGCGGGAGAGTCGAGGACATAGCCATTGCCGCAAAAATCCTCAAGGGCAAGCACATTCCCGAATACACACGGCTGGTCGTCATCCCTGCGTCGCGTGAAGTCATGCTTGAGTGCATCACACAGGGCTACATCACTGACCTAATGGAGGCGGGCGCGACAATCTCGACTCCGGGCTGCGGGGCGTGCCTCGGAGCGCATGAGGGCATCCTTGCTCCGGGCGAAGTCTGCATCACCAGCACCAACAGGAATTTTCCCGGACGAATGGGGTCAACCGAAGCGAGAATGTACCTTGCCAGTCCGGCGACAGTGGCGGCAAGCATGGTGTACGGGAAAATCACTGACCCCCGCGAGTTCTTGGACTAAGGAGGAATTGACATGCAGAAAGTTTTGACGGGAAAATGCATCGTTGTAGGCGACAACATCGACACTGACCAGATTTATCCGGGACGCTTCCTCGCAATCACTGACCCGAAGGAAATCGGCTCTCACTGCCTCTGCGGAGTCAGCGAGGACATAGCCGCGAATTTCCCGCAGGGTGGCTTTGTTGTGGCCGGGCGGAATTTCGGCTGCGGGTCAAGCCGTGAACATGCTCCGATTTCGCTGCTCAACATGGGGGCGGTAGCGGTATTGGCGGACTCGTTCGCGAGGATATTCTTCCGCAACTCCGTGAACTTGGGGCTGCTGCCGATAGTGTGCAAGGGCATCAATCAGCGCGTGAAGGCGGGGGAGACTCTGACGCTTGACCTTGAGGCCGGGACGGTGAAGGTTGAGGAGACGGGGGAAGTCTTCCAGTGCGAGAAGCTCGGAGACCAGGCCATGAAGATACTTGAGGCGGGCGGAATCAAGCCCATGATGCGCGCTCGTTTCGCGGAATAAGTAAAGGTAGCCCGTGAGTCCCGTTGTGAGATTCGCGGGCTGTTCACGTGTCAAACGATGTACTTCTTGAGGACGGGAATGTGATTCAAGATTGCGGATATGGTGAACGAAATCACGAACACAATCGCCGCAATCACCGGGATTGATATTACCGGGCAGAAAGTCAGCGAGTGAAGCCCCATCTTCCCCAGCAGGTTAATCACAGCGGCATGAACCAGATATGCCCCAAAGGAGTACTGCGACAGTTGACGGATGAATCTCACCGGGAAATTCAGCTTCTCACGGAAGAACACGAACACTGCCACTGCCTCGCACAGAGTCGTAACAGTGAGGTTGCCGTAGAATATCGAGCTGGGCGAGTCCTGAGCGAGTGATACTGCTGACGAAAGGATGACGCACACAATAACGCTCACAACCCCGGCGGCATATATCACGCGTTCGGCCCTGCGTGAAATCTTCGCGGTGCTGAGGAAGTAGCCGAGCAGGAAATATCCCGTGAACCCTCCCACAAACTCAAGCATAGGCATCCCGGCCAGCTTCCCCGCAAACTTCCCGTATTCCTCCGAGAACAGCGAGATGATTTCAACAGTCTCAGGCAGAACGAACGCGAACACAAACGACATCACCAGAAAGTATTTCGTCAGCGTCCCGGACTCAGCAATCTTCCTCATGAACGGCACAACCGCATACAGCCCGGCGATCATCCACAGGAACCACATGTGATAATACCCCGTCAGGAACTGCGCAAACGCCTTCAGCGCGTCCCCGTTCTTCACGTAAGCCCGGCAGGCGTACACCAGCGACCAGAACACAAACGCCGTGAATATCCTGAATATGTACTTGGTGTAGATTTTCTTGGCGGGAATGTCTTTGCTTGGACTGAGGAACAATGCACCGCTCATCATAACGAACGCAGGGACTGCCCAGCGCACTAAGCCCCCGTGCCAGAAATTCATTGCCTGCCATTGCGATGTGTACACGTCCGTTGTGTACCAGTTCTGCGCCGCCACATGAAGCACCATCACCGCAAACGCTCCCGTTACCCGCAAAAAGTCAAAACAGTAGGCTCTCTGCTCTCTGCTCTCTGTTCTCTGCTCTCTGCTCTCTGCTCTCTGCTATTATCATTATGTGCGCCTCATCAAAATTTCAAGGGTAATATCCCCTATCTTACATGCCGATGTTGAACAGGTTGTCTATCAGCTGCTGCTTGAACTGGTCGCCGGGACTCTCATCTTCCGCACTAGGCGCGCCCTTGCCTACTGGGACTTTGATGCTCATCTTGAACTGGACGGAGTCCTTCTGCTTCTCCTCTTCCCCGTTGAGAATGTCAATCGGCAGGAAATCCTCAATCGGCTTCGTGACCTTCAGGTCTCTTAGCTGCGGCTCAAACGGTGAGTTGGCAAGCGTGAAGGAAACGTTCTGGAAATCCCGCCGCTTTATCCCCATCACACGGCTGGCAGCATCACGAAGGACATTCCTTGCAAGGCTTCCTGTCATGTACTGGAAAACTCCCTTCATCGCCCCTAAAAGCTGGTCAAGAATCTTCAGGTCAAACCTTCCGTCGCAAAGAAGCCTCATTCCCTTTCCTGGCAGACCGCAAGCCCCGTTGATCGTGAAGTACCTGTACAGAGGCTCATCAAAACCTGCCCTTGCTCCTGTGCCTGGGTTGAGGAACAGGTCTTTTCCATCCCAGAAGAATGACCCGCTTATCTTCTCGAACGTTATCTTTCCTGTAGGCGTTATAGTCTCAAGAGCTTTCACCTTCTGCAGGCAACCCTTGCTTGTCGAAAATTTCCCGTCAGCAAAGCTCAGGTTCATTCCGACGGCGGAGCTTCCCTTCATGCTAACGGCGGCATCGACAGTCCCCACAAGCTCGCCTTCTGGCATAAAGGGCTGTGCGAGCTTCCCGAAATCTATGTGCGAGGCCTTCACGTCCCCGTGCCACTCGGTTTTGCCGTCCTTCATGTCCGCCTCGAAGGATGTCCTGACAGTTCCGCCGCTTATTACCGCTTTGCCGTTTGTCATCTGCACCCTGCCCTTGTCAGCCAGATACTTGACGGGAAGGTTGATGTCCGTGATTCTTATCTTGTCCAGTATGGTTATGCCGTCAGATTTCGCGTTCACGACAATAGGAGAACCTAGCTTTGTGTTTCCGTGAACGTGGGCGATGACATGACCCTTGACGATTCCGGCCATGTCGGGCAGCTGTGTCTCAATTGCGCTGTCAATGTCGAGGGGCTTCGTGTCAACCGTGTAATATATCCCGTCAGGCTTCATCTGAATGTCTATGTCTGACTCAGGCTTGAAGTTGTTGATGCGCGCGCCTGCCTTCATGACAAAGTGATTAGGGCTTGGTGAGCTCACGCTTAGGGCGATGTCATGTATCTCGGACTTCTGGTAAAGCACGGGCTTGGTGAGCTTTAGGCTTGCTGTAGGCTGGTACAGCGGCCCGGTTACGCTGGCTTTCGCGTCAATCACGCCTTCAACGGGGGCTTTCTGCATAAAGTTCTTCAGGAGCTTCTTCAGGTCGAGGTGCTTGACGTTTGCCTGAATATTGACTGCACTGGCCATGATGTCCTTCATGTTGGGTAAAATATTTCCGCTGCCGATGATTTCCGCGCCGTTCACAGTCGCGCTGACCTTCCTTATATTTACCTGCTTCATGTTCCCGTCAGCCTCGATTGAAACGCCCGGCACGTCCACAAACCCGGCGGCCTTTATGTTCTTTGCGGTGAGTTTTGCGGCAAGCTGTGAGAGCGTCATATTGCCCCTTGCTGTGATGCTGGCTGATCCTATGCTGGCGGCATTTCCGGCTTTAACACTGTCGGCGTTGAGATTGGCGGATATGGCGGCTGTACTGAGGCTGCCTTTGATTGCCGCGCTTCCTTTCACTCTTCCTGATACCGGCATGGATTTATCTTGCAGTTTCAGGGCTGTCATGAGCTGAGCGAGATTCAGGCCGGGAGTAGATGCCGTTATGTCGAGTACGGGGTTGTTCATGCTTCGGAGATTAACTGTGCCTTTCGCGTTCAGGTTTCCGCCGGGAAGAGATGCTTTCGCCCCGTTGATGCTGAGTATTCCACCCTTGAATGAGACGGGTATATCAGCGTCCCCGAATCTCATGGCCTGAAATCCCGTGTTTCTTGCTGACAGTGAGGCGTTGGCTGTTATGGCGTTGATGTCTGTGAACCTGCCGGAAGCGTCAGCCTTCAGTGAATATTTCCCGGAAATGTCCTGAAGTCCGGGAATAAATTTCAGCTCCAAGTTGCGCACGTCAGCATCAGCCCGGAAAGTTGAGTCGCCTAGGTTTGCCGTTGCGTTGAGATTCGCCGAGCCGCTGGGGAATGTTGCCTTTGCGCTGCGGATGGTCAGGATGTTGTCCCGGAATGTTACGGGGATTTCGGCGTTCCCGATGTTTATCCCGGTGTAGCCTGCGTTTTGCGCCGTCAGGAGAGCGTCGGCTTTGATGGCCTTGGTGTCGTTGAAGCTGCCGGAAGCCTCAGCCCTGAGAGAGTATGCGCCCTTTATCCCTTTCAGCTGTGGGATGAATCGCAGATCAAGATTCCTAGCGTCAGCATTTGCAGAAAATCTCCCGGTAACAATATCCGCTTCAGCCTTGAGAGCCGCCGAGCTTCCCGGAAATCTCACGCTTGCGTCCGGGATTTTCACGACTCCCCCGGCCAGGCTCACCGGGATTTCCGCGTTTCCTCCCTTGATGCCCGCTGATGAGAGCCCTGCGTTCCTTGCCGTCAGCAGTGCTTCAGCAACGATGCTCTTGATGTCGGTGAAATTGCCTGACGCGGCGGCCTTTAGGCTGTACGAGCCTGACACGTCCCGGAGCATGGGGGCATTGCGGGGTTCTATGTTGTTCGCGTCAGCTTTGGCCGAAAATGTCCCGCTGTCCAAATCCGCATTCCCGGAGGCCGTGATTCTCCCCCGCCCGAAATTCGCAGTGAACCCGGAAAGTTCCGCCCTGTTCGCGCTTGGGTCATACTCCGCCTCAGCGTCAAGCCCGGTCAGTGTTACGCCATACGCGCCCAGAAGGTCAGATGTGAGCTTTGCTGTTACTCTGAGAGCCTCAGATACTTTCACGCGGGCCGTGATTTTTCCCTGCGGCTTCTCTACAACGCCTGAGAGCTGGGGAACTGCCCTCACAAGCGACGGAATATCAAGGTTCACTACTGACACAACGACTCCGTCAGGCTTCACATTCCCTTCCTGGTCTGTCACTGCTCCTCCCCTCGCGAAAAGTTTTCCCCCGAATGCCTTTCCTCCAAGCGAAATCTGCGGGACATGGCCGGGTGTGAGGCTAACATTCGCTGTGATGTTCTCGGCCGTGTTTATGCCCATAGCTGAGACTGAAGGAATGTCGGCTTTCAGGCTGGCTCTTGTGCGCTGAAAGATGTCCTGCATTATGTCGCTTGTGATCTGCGTGTCAGCGTCAAATTTCACGTAACCCCCCTCGCCTTTGAGTCCCGCTTCAGGCGCGAGCATCGCTCCGATTTCCGTCAATGATATGTTCTTGCCCTCGCCTTTCGCCGTGAATCTCATGGCCTCAATATCCCCCGACGCGCTGAGAGTGAATCCCGCCGCCTTAGTCGTGAGCGAAGCATCATCAAGCGTGAAATTCCTCCTGCCGTCCCACGTGAAAGGAAGCCGGAAATTCAGCGGTATATCCATGACTTCAGCTCTGGGCATTGAGAGAACGCCGGAAGCCGCTATACTGCCGTCATCATCATTGGCTTTTGCGGAAATCTTCGCGTCAGCGCGGCCTGTTGCTTTCACTCCGGCGGGGGCAAATTGCATGAAGTCATCAAGCTGTAACGCGCTCAGGAATAATTTTGCGTCAAGAGGCTGGATT
This sequence comes from Synergistaceae bacterium, assembly GCA_017448795.1. Taxonomy (GTDB): domain Bacteria; phylum Synergistota; class Synergistia; order Synergistales; family Aminobacteriaceae; genus JAFUXM01. The sequence continues at coordinate 12,879 of JAFSKV010000021.1, forward strand.
TTCCCGGTGAATTTTCCCGTCCCCTTCGCGCCTATTCGTATGTCTGACGAGATTATTTCTGCTGACGGGAGATTGATGCTTGCTTTTGCTGACAGGGGAAGCGTTTTGCCGCTTGAGACAATTTGCGCGTCAAGAAGGAATTTCCCGGCCTCGTCGAGAGTCAGCGCGGAAAGTTCCAGGTTAGCGAACTGAGTCCCGAAATGAACATCACTCACTGAAATGTGCGAGGGATTGAGCCTGAGATTCATGGGCGGGGTTATGGGCTGGGGCTTGTCCTCTGGTGACGCGGGGAAAAGTGAAGCTATCTTCATTACGCTGTCAAGGTCTGTGCTGACTCCGTGAACGTTAAGAGACCTGACGAAGGGGATGCCGTCCATTCCTGAGAGGGCCAGATCCCAGTCGGGGCTGACTGAAGCATGACGGAGAAGAGCGAGAGTCTCATCGCCGGAAATCACGCGCAGGCCGTCAAGAGTGTAGCCGTTTCTGAGAGAGCCTTCAACGCTTTCAACTTCGATTTTCGCGGGGTAAAGGAAGAAGCTGCCTGCTCTTTCCGCAAGGGGCCTGACGAGCCACGAACCTGTGTCGAACCAGAAGAGAGCCGCTCCCGCCGCAATTGTTATCAGTGATGTATAGACGAGAAATTTTATGAGCGATCCTACAAAACGCAAGATGAACTTCACTTCCCGGAAAAATTTTCATTAATTATATTCTAAATTTTGTGATATAAATTACGCTGTTCAAAAATTGTAATTGGGGGTAATGAAGATTTCACCTGTAACAGAAACAGCCTCACCTGTCCAGGAAGAGGCCGGGAAGAAAACATCAAGAGCGGTAAAGGCCAAAGCATCATCAGCCAAGAAAGCCCCCGCAAAATCCACGAAGACCGCCAAGCCTGCATCATCTTCAAAGAAAACGCCCGCACGCAAATCACCCGCTAAATCACCCGCGGAAGGACGCACTCTAGTAATCGTAGAATCCCCGTCAAAAGCCGCGACACTCTCTAACATGCTCGGAAGGGGCTACGTCGTCAGATCCAGCAAGGGACACATGAAGGATCTTCCCAAAAGCCGGATGGCCATCGACATCGAAAACGGTTTCACGCCCGAATACATCTTGGTGAAGGGAAAGGCAGCCCTCAAGAATGAGCTGCTCAAACTGGCCTCGTCAGCAAAAAGCATCCTTCTTGCCTCTGACCCTGACAGAGAGGGTGAAGCGATCGCTTGGCATCTGGCCGACATTTTAGGGGTCAGCCTTGCCGAGAAATGCCGCGTGAGATTCTACGAGATAACCGAGAACGCCGTGAAGCTTGCCGTGCAGAACCCGGACTATATCGACATCAACAAGGTAGACGCGCAGCAGGCCAGAAGGATTCTGGACCGCCTTGTAGGTTACACGCTGAGCCCTCTCCTGTGGAAGAAAATACGTTACGGCTTGTCGGCGGGGCGTGTGCAGTCTGTCGCGCTTAACCTTATATGCGGGCGGGAGCGCGAGATCATGGCGTTTGTCCCTGACCCGTATTATGTGATAACGGCTCTTGCTGACAACGGCGGGAGGCACTACGAGTTACGCGCCTGCAAGCTGGACGGGAAATCGCTTATGAAAGGCAGCCTTCCCCTCCTCATAAGCACGTCGGAGAAAGCTCAGGAGATTATTGCGGAAATCAGGAGCAACCCGCTTGTTGCTGACGATTTCAAGTCCAAGAACAGCAGCCATTCAGCTCCCGCCCCGTTCAGGACGAGCACTCTTCAGCAGGAAGCATCAAGGAAGCTGTCATTTGTCCCGGCTCACACGATGAGAATAGCGCAGGCATTGTATGAGGGGCTGAACATTCCGGGACGCGGCCATGTAGGACTCATTACATACATGAGGACTGACAGCCTGAGAATCTCGGACGAGGCTTTAGCGTCATGCCGTGAATATATTTCAGCCAACTACAGCAAGGATTATCTCCCGGAAAAACCCAACGTTTACGGCTCATCAAGCAAGGCAAAAATCCAAGACGCTCACGAAGCCATAAGACCGACAGACATCACATTAACGCCCGAATCCCTCGCAGGCATACTCACTCCCGAACAGCTCAAACTATACTCGCTCATATGGAGACGCTTCACAGCAAGCCAGATGACCCCGGCAGTAACAGCAAAGTCAACCCTCAAAGCAAACGCAGGCCGTGTAACCCTCAAGCAGGAAGGCGAGACTCTCGTGTTTGACGGATGGAGCATTCTTTGGCCGCTCGACATGAAGGGCAGCGAGCTCGCGAAAATTTCAGCGGGTGAAATCCTGACGCTTTCAGACGTTCAGAGCGAAAAGAAGTACACAAAGCCCCCCGCAAGATATTCTGAAGCCGGGCTGATTAAGACGCTTGAAGAAAACGGGGTAGGCCGTCCTTCTACATATGCCACGATTGCCGGGACACTTGAATCGCGGGGCTACATCGAGAAGAACGAGGAGAGGAGATTTTTTCCGACATCTCTGGGAATGACGGTTGACGATTTCCTTGCGCAGTATTTCAACCGCAAAGATTTATCCTCGATTGTTGACGCGGGATTTACTGCCCAGATGGAGAAGGAGCTTGACGAGATAGAGGAGGCGGCGAGGAAGTGGCTTGATGTCGTCGGGGAGTTCTGGGGGGAGTTTTCCGCTACCCTGAGTGAGGCGGAAGAAGCTCCGAGAGTCCCCCTGCCTGAGCCTGAACCAATCGGTGAAGCCTGCCCGGAATGCGGCCATGACTTGGTGAAGAAGCGCGGACGTTTCGGCGAGTTCATAGCCTGCTCGAATTACCCGGAATGCAGGTATACCCGCCCTATTCTGGACAAGATAGGCGTTGTCTGTCCGAAATGCGGCGAGGGTGAAATCGTCAAACGCAAGAGCAAGAAGGGACGGACATTCTACGGTTGTTCGCGCTACCCTGAATGTGATTATGTCGCGTGGAACAGGCCTGCCGGAGAGAAGTGCCCGGAATGCGGCGAAGATTTGTACGTCAGAGGCTCAACGGTATTCTGCGCAAAGTGCAAGTACAAAGCCGAATCTGACTCCGCCGTGAACGAGTGAGACAGAAAAATTCCCCTCCTGAGCCCGGTTCAAGAGGGGATAAACTTTATTCCTCCCAGAGTCTTTCCAGCCTGTAGAAGTCGCGCCCCTTGCGGCTGAAAACGTGTACTACAACATCCCCGCCGTCAAGAAGCCTCCAGTTCAGGCTATGCTCGCCTTCAACCCTGCATTTTCTGCCGGACTTTGCGAGAATCTCTTCGGCTGTCTCAGCAAGAGTCTTCATGTGAGTCTCAGAATTTCCCGTAACAAGAACAAAAGCATCCGCAAGCCCTCCCCTGTCCTTCAGGTCAAGCGTGATAATGTCCTCGCCGCTCTTTGCGTCAAGCGATGATGTGATTTCGCTGATTATGTCCTGCATTGCCGCTCACTTCCTTATGTTCCTGACGATTGAAGCCGCTTCTTTCACGAGGGATTTAATCCTTTCCCATTCACCTGAGGCTGTCAGCTTTCTTTTTGCTGCCCAAGTTCCCCCGCAGGCAATCACTTTGTCATAAGCGAGATAATCCTTCAGGTTTTTGGCACTGATTCCGCCTTTGGGCATAAAGCGGATGTCAATGTATTCTGACGCGAGGGCCTTAATCGTCGCGAGGCCTCCTGCCTGTTCCGCCGGGAAAAATCTCACGACCTTGAGGCCTAATTCGATTGCCTGCTCAATCTCGCTGGCTGTCTGCACTCCAGGTATAACGGGAATGAAGCTGTCTATGCAGTACTGTACTACTTTGGGATTAAGGCCGGGTGAAACGATGAATTTTGCTCCGGCGTTCATGGCCTGGTCAGCCTGCTCAGTGGTGAGGATCGTCCCGGCTCCTACGAGCATGTCAGGAAATTCACGGGTCATTATGCGGATTGTTTCTTCTGCGGCGGGTGTCCTGAACGCGATTTCTGCGCAGGGGATGCCGTTACCGCACAAAATTTCCGCTAGGGGCGCAGCGTCTTTAGAGTCGTCCAGAATTATCACAGGCACTACTCCGATTCTGCTGAACTGTTCGAATATCATTCCGAGCATCATCTCCTTCTTGGTTTTGGGAATATTATAGTTGAGATTAAACTAATATTCGCGCATTACGTGAGAGATTATCAGCAGGGTTGACAGAATCAAATTTCAGTATTATTATGCATACCCCAATTCAGCCAATTAATTCCACACATTGACAAACAATACTGTAAGGGGATTTTCGCGTCCTCTGGATTTTTTGTGCTCACCAGTATTCAGACTAGGCATCATTTGACACTCACAGGAGGCATATTTTGAGCTGGTTCAATTTTCATGCGTACAGAAGGGAAATCGTGAAGGAACTTAGCGAAGCACTTGAAAGAGGAACAGCACCGTGGCAGAAGCCCTGGCGTGAAGTCAAACGTGAATGGCCGGTTAATGCCGCAACAGGAGACTCATACGGCTGGCACAACGCAATGAGGCTCTTCACCCGCGCCAAGAGGATGGGCTACACAGACCCAAGATGGATAACGTACAATCAGGCGGAAAATCTCGGCTGGCACGTCAAGTTAGGCGAAAAGGGAACACGGATAGTATTCTGCGCAGAAGAAAGGAAGCCCGTCAAGGACGAAAACGGAAGGTATGTGCGAAATCCCGACGGCACAATAAAGTACGGCGTATTCGGTCTGCGTGTCATGAGGCCTTACTTCGTGTTCAACGGCTCTCAGGTTGCGGGCATCTCCCCTTACCGTCAGACAACACAGGAACACGAATCCCCGGAAGAATGCGAGAAGGCGGAACGTATACTGAGTGAGTCGGGGGCGGAAATCACGTTCGGGGGGGATCAGGCGTATTACGATTTTGTTAATGACTATATCGGGCTGCCCAAGCGATTCCAGTTTTCGACGAAGGCTGACTACTACGCGACTGCGCTTCATGAGCTGACGCACTGGACAGGCCATGAGAGCAGGCTGAACCGGGGCTTCAGTGTCCGGGAATCGAGGGAGGATTACGCGTTTGAGGAGCTTGTTGCGGAAATCGGATCAATGTTTGTGTCAGCTGAGACAGGGATAGACCAGACTCAGGAGCATTTTGAGAACCACGCGGCTTATGTAGGCTCATGGATAAAGCACATCAAATCCGACAATCAGGCATACTTCCGGGCTGTGAGGCTTGCGGAAAAAGCGGCTGAATACATTCTCAGGAACGAGCGCGAGCGTGAGAAGCTCAACAAGGCATCATAGAGAGAAGCAACGCCCCCGGCCATGACAACCGGGGGTATTTTTGTGTCCTCTAGCTATACTGACGCTCAACAGCTCCGTGTACTTCCTTGAGCTTTGGAACGTACTCCTGCCTGTAACGCCCGAAGCAAACATCCATCTGCTCATAGAATGAAACGCTCTCAAGCCCCACGAATCTTTGGGCTATTGCCTCGCTTGTCGGCATGTAGCGTATCTCGCCGTCAAACATTTTCACGACAGTAACGCCGCTCACGCCCTGCTCAAGGAGGATGACTGCTGCCGCGCCTATCTGCTTTCCGAAGTTGACATCATAGGCTGACGTTGAACCGCTGCGGACAATGTGGCTGGGGATTACTTCGCGGATTTCGGGAATCTCGAACACGCCCGGCACGTACATTTCGGAGGTCTTCATGAACTGTTTGATCTCCGGGTCAGCGCGCATCATGTCTTCCAGTGTCTCTTTGACGAAACGCCCCGCCCCTGCAAGTCTGGGATGGCCGAATGAGTCTGTCTTAGCTCCGCCGCCGTCAGAGAAAAGATTTCCGTCCGCACCCCTCACGCCTTCAGCGACAACAATTGTGTATGTCCCCGCGTGAACGTCAGAGTTGAGGATACGCCGTATGTAGTAGTGCTTCAGGTGTGCATATACAGCGTCGAAATCTACCGGGACTTCCGGGATAAGTATGCAGTCAGCATCAGCCGCAATCCCGCCCCTGAATGCCGTATGACCCGCGTAACGCCCGAAAACTTCAATCACCATGATGCGGTTGTGGGTTGTTCCTGTCGTCTTGAGGTCGTCGACTATGTTGGCGATTTTGTTGATGGCTGAGTCTCCGCCGACTGAATATGTCTGAAGGTCAAGATCCATTGTCTTGGGCGCGTGTACGCAGGGTATGCCGTGTTCCGCGAGGTCAACAACAACGCTTCCTGTGTCATCACCGCCGGAAATCACGAGGCCGTCAATGTTGTGCTTGCGAAGTCCCATCATGATTCTGTCGTACTTGTCGGGGTCGTTGATCTTGGAGATCTTCACGCGGCTGTGTCCTGCGTCGCTTCCCGCAAACTGTGATGTGATGTGGTCGGTTCTTTCCTCGTCGAGTTCAACAAGGTGGTCAAAGTTCACGAGGTTGTAGAGTCCCGCGTAGCCGTTGGGGATTGTGTATGTTCTCATTCCGCGCATGAGGGCTGTTCTTGCCGCGCCGCGAATTACAGCGTTGAGTCCTCCGCAGTCTCCGCCCGACGTTATTATGCCGATGTTCTTTATCTGCTTCTCGCTCAAGATTGCACGTCTCCTTTGTGTGAAAAAAAGTTTTGTGAATGAGGATAATTATACAGTGATTCGTGATTTTGTGGCCTGCGCGGATTTCGTTAGCTTATGACTTGCTGCCCCTCACGTACACGAACCAGTACACTAATCCCACAAAGCCCGCTCCTCCCACGATATTACCCAGAGTAACAGGCACAAGATTCCCGGTGAACATGGTCGACCAGTTCAGGCCGTCAATTGATGACTGAGAGACTCCCGCTTCAAGTGCTTTGCTGACGAAAGAGGGATTACACTTCGCAAAGATTCCCGCGGCAATGTAGTACATGTTCGCCACGCTATGTTCGAATCCTGACGCTATGAACACCCACACGGGGAAGAAAACACAGGCGGCCTTGCTGATTCCGTCCTTTGCTCCGAAAGATGTCCACACCGCCAGGCACACAAGCCAGTTGCAGAGAATCCCAAGAACAAACGCATTCAAGAACGGCAACGCTGTTTTTCCTGCCGCGGCTTTTATGGTTACAGCACCGAGAAGCCCGCCGGTATAACCGAGCTGACCAGACCGCGATATGAGCAATGCAACGAGGACTCCCCCGATGAGATTCCCGGCGTAAACTACAATCCATGACCGCAGGAGCTGGACGAGGGTTATTCTTCGTTCACACAGAGCAAGAATCATGAGGCTGTTTCCCGTGAAGAGTTCCGCCCCGGCCATGAGGACGAGCATCAACCCGGCCGGGAATATCAGCCCTCCGAGAAATTTTGCGGCTGCTGCGTCCGTGATTGTGTGGGTGGCCATGTTTGCGGCCTGAGCTCCGAAAGCTATATATGCCCCGGCAAGTATCCCAAGGATTAGCTGACTCGACGCGGTGAGATTGGCTTTCTTGACTCCGGCATTCACTGTGAAGTCGGCGATTTCTGACGGTGTAAGGTAGCTCATGCCTGAAGCCCTCCCTTTGAGCGTCCGTAACCCCTATCGTAGAATTTCCCGCCCCAGTAAATGCGCCGCGAGATTTCAGCCTCCGGGTTAAGCTCAACATCCTTCATGGCCCATTTCAGGAACTCATCAAAGCCTGTCCTGTCGAGGATGTAGCCTATATGCTCCTTGCCTTCCAGGGCGTTCTTGTCGATGAACTCCTCAACGTAAGCATAGGCATTCTTCACGATCTTCATGATGTTTTCCTCGTTCACCCACTTGATGAAGTCCTCAGCGAGACGGGGATTCTTCTTGCCTGTCCTTCCCAGAAGAACGAGACGGAAGAAATGTTCCTTGCTTCTTGTCCATGCTCTTGTGGGGCAGTAGGCAACACACACACCGCAGCCCACGCAGGCCGATGCATCACGTACTATTTTCCCGTTGACGGCCTTCAGCGCGTTCACCGAGCGAATACGGCAATACTTCACACACTGCTCACAGCCCACGCACCTATCAGGGTTGTATTGAGGCTCAGTCATGCCGATAATCCCAAAATCGTTCATGCGGACTTTTGCGCAGTCATTGGAGCATCCAGTGAAGGCAATCTTTACATGCAGGTTGTTGGGGAAAATGTGCTTGTCCATCTTGCGGGCGAATTTCGTTGTGTCATAACAGCCGAAAGGACAGAGCCGGGAACCCGGACATGATACGACGTTCCTTGTGCCTGATGCGGGGTAACCTTGTCCCGGTTCGCCCTGGTTAACGCCGGAGTCCTCGATTATGCTTTGTAGCTCCATGTTGACGCGCGGAATGTCCTCCATCTTTATGCCGGGTATCTCGAAGCCCTGCCTGTTCGTGATGAAGACTGTACCGTTCCCGTATTTCTCGGCGATTTCTGCGGCTTTGGCCATGCTCTTAGCGTTGATGACTCCGCCGGGGATTCTTATCCTGCTTGCTGTCTCGCCCCTGACTTTAGAGTAACGGAACGCGTTTTTCTTGAGCTTCTTCATGTTCATATCTCTCATGTGAATACTTCCCCCCTCAGTCGATCATGTCTTTGCTCTCGGTGTAGTTGAACACAGGCCCGTCAAGACACACGTAATTCTTCCCGATTCGGCAGTGTCCGCATTTGCCCAGACCGCAGCACATCTTGCGTTCCTGCGATACCCATATGTTGCGCTCACGGAAGCCGCGTTTCAGCAGTTCCATGATGGAGAAGCGCATCATTGCCGGGGGGCCGACAACAACAGCCTGCGCGTGTTCAACGTAACGCAGTTTCACGCCGGGTATGAACTTGGTTACCAGCCCTATATTCCCGGTGTAACCTTCAGGCGCGCCGTCAACCGTAAGTATCAGATCCAGCTTCTCCGCCCAGTCCCGCAAATCATCGTGGAACAGCATATCACCCGGACTCCTGAAGCCTACTATCACGTGCTTGTCCTTAGCGTCAGGCATGGCCGCAAGAGCTGAGATTACCCCCCTCACAGGAGAGACCCCCGTTCCTCCGGCGACAACAAGAACCTCGCCGTCCTCATAGAGTGAGACATCGAAGCCGTTTCCGTAAGGCCCGCGAAGAAGCAATGACTGCCCCTCGTAATGCTCGAAGACCTCATCAGTTACGCGCCCTACCCTGCGTATAGTCAGCTCGACAAAATCAGAGCCGATCCCGCTGACTGAGATAGGAGCCTCGCCGAATTTCGGGATTGAGACCTCGAAGAACTGTCCCGGCTTCACATCACCCGTGAACTTCATGCGGAACGTGTATTCTTTCTTTGTGTGGGGAATGACCTTCATTATTTCGGACGGGAAAGGGACATAGGGATTACTCATCATTGCCAGCCTCCTTTATGGCCGCATCAAGTTTGTTGACGCAGTTCGCGAACGAGATATATTCCGGGCAAACGTCATCGCACCTTCCGCAGCCTACGCACATGTCATAGCCGAAACGCCTACGGAAATCCCACACCTTGTGGAGAACCTTGAAGCGCATTCTCTCGCCGTTGGTCTTGCGGTACTGGCCTCCTCCTGCAACGTTCGTGTAGCCGTCAACCATGCAAGACGCTCCGACCCTCCTGCGCTCGCCGACTCTGCCGTTGTCCGTGTAATACACATCCTGCATCGTGTAGCATGTGCATGTAGGGCAGACGAAGTTACAGCGTCCGCAGTTGATGCATCTCTGTGTGTACTCGTCCCAAATGTCGGACTTGTAGATACTGTTGGGGACATTCTCAGGGACATTGACGTCTGTATCATTCTCCGTAACGTAACGCGCTGTTACAGGCTGTGATGATTCTGCGTGGGCGGCAAAAATTTTCGCGGCCTCATCGTCTTTTACGTCAACGTAAAATTTCCCGCCGTCCTCATCAACAGAGAACATGTAGCCTTCATCCGCCCTGTTGGTTTTCATGCTGACACAAAAGCCGTTTTCACACGACTCACTGCAACCTATTAGCGCGAACCTTACACTGTCCCTGATGCGCCTGTAGAACCAATCCTCAGCCTTGCCGTTCGCTAGGTATATTTGATCGAGGCGTTTCACGGCGTGGAGATCGCAGCTCCTCACGAAGATGATAACGGGGCTTGTGTCCTTGTCGGCATCCTTCACACTTTGTTCCGTGAAGAAGAATAGAGTCTCAGAAAGCGGCGTTAGAATTTCCTTGAAGGCGTAATCAGATTTTGTTGACAGCTCGATTTCCCCGGCCTCGTGAACGAAATCGTAGCGCACAACGTCAACATCCGTGAATCTGCCTTCGCCTTCTTTCCTGACGGGGGCATAGAGCCTGTAAGACCCGCCGAGTTCATGGAGTGCTTTGCTGAAGCCTTCACTGCTCAGTACGTAGCCCAAAGTTTTACCCTCCTTTGAGTATGCGCCCACCCTGCCTGCAACAAGGTAAGCTGAAATATTTTGTGTTTGTGGATAGGGTGATTATACCTGAAATAATGTGCCTGTGCTACAACATGCTTCAAGGCAATACCTGTTGTTCCAAGTCAACAGACCCGCGCATACCTGCTGTATAATCGATGACAAAAGGAGGCGCGACAAGAACATGAAGGATTCAGAACGTGAAAACAATCTGCCCCCTGCTCCAAAAAACGGCGACATTCTCCGCGTGAACAGGGGACTATACTCACATTATGGTGTATATGTCTCAGACTCTGACCACGTCATACACTACACGGGAGCAAACGGCCCGGACGATTTCAACGGCATAGTCCGCGAGACAACACTAGCCGAGTTCCTCAACGGTTCACCTGCATACAGCGTCTGCACATTCCCTGAACACCCGGCGGATCTCCCGGCTGCACATGAGGGAAACAGGCTGTCAAGAATCCTGCGTTTTATACGTGAAGTCAAGCTCACAGGCTATCACTTGTATTCCGGGGACGAGACAGTGAGACGCGCAAGAAGCAAACTCGGTGAAGGAGGCTATAATCTTGCGTTCAACAACTGCGAGCATTTCGCTGTGTGGTGCAAGACGGGCGTGAAAGAATCCTCACAGGTCAACCGCGTGCTTGACATCATAGCCTCGTTCTTTGACCGCTGAAATCCGAAGCATAAACGCGGCTCTTAATGCTTGGGCTTCAGCCTGTACACTCTGCGGCCGACCTGCTCAATTACTCCCTTTCTCTGCATGTCCCTGATGAGGCCTGAAATCTGCCGGTGATCCAGCCCTAATTTCTCCGCTTCCTCAAGAATCCCTGCTCTTGAAAGGCATTCGCGCCCGCTGAATATTCCGAGGAACTTCCGGCGGTTGTCCATGCCCCTGCGGGTTCTCGCTGCGGGAAGCGCGCTGTCTGCTGCCGGAGATTCATCAGGACGGTACATCACGATGATGCTGCAGTCGTCCTTTGTTCTGGTGTTCCTGACTACTTCGGTGAAAAGCGCGGTCAGCTCTGACTTGTTCGTGTCATCAGAATTTGCCGCGCACCTGTGCCTTATCTCATCAGCAAGAGGGATAAGCCTTTTCTCCCGGCTGTCATAGAAACTTTCAGATGTTCCGTCAGACATGAGGACAAAGCCGGAAATCCCTTCAGCCCTGCCCTTCATCAGCCTCATTCTTGGGAGCGCGTCATGAGAGGAGACAAAGACAGTTTCATTCTTGAACTCGCCGTTGTCAGGGAATGAGACGACGGACATTTTCCCGTTCTTGAAGCAAGCCCCCACGCCGTCCCCTATATGAAGCAGCATAACATATTCATCATCAGCGGCGGCTGCAATCAGGGTAGAAAGAAGGTCATCTGTGTAACAGCCCATTTCAGACGCGAGATGCTCAAGACGTGAGACGAGCGCGCCGAGAATCTCCCTCTTTGCGGTTCCTGCATCACTAAGAGATATGAGGCTTCTGAAATCCCGGCAGAGTTTCGCGCAGACTTCCCTGCAAACAGCCTCAGCCCCGTAATGAGACAGCCTAGCAGACCCCGCCCCGTCAGCAAGAGCCGCTGAAGTTACGCCGTTATCTTGAAGCCAGAAAATCTTATCTTGGCAGGGTATGCCGTAAGATTCGTGATTCCTGCCCTGTACCGCTGTCCCTGAAACTTTCCACATGCTACAAATCCCAGCCTCCTCCGCTTGATTTCTTTGCTTCCCTGCATTTGGGGCATCTTTTGGGAAGCTCAAGGCCTTTTGACGTGTAGAACTCATATTCCCCGCGTGTTATGGTGAACTCCTCGCCGCAGTCCTGGCATGTAAGCGTCGCGTATACCTCGTTGCGGACTCTGTTGCGTTCCTCGCGTATCTTGCTGAAGCAGGCCCGGCATGTCGTGTCGTCAGCAAAAAGCTCTTCGGGCTTCTCTTCCCCGCAATGCTCGCAGGTCCTGTAATTCACCTGGCTGCTTTTCTTGAGACGGCTGGGGAAAACTTCACCGCTCTGTGGGTCTTCCTGAGTCATGCCCGGCAGGCTCTTGTGATACCTGAGCATGAGGGAGTACCATTCATCGGCCGTGTAGCGTTTGGCAGCGTCCCTGTGTTCTCCCTCAGCGTGGAAGGTGTCCCAGAATGCTTCCTTAAGGGCGCGCATTAGGTGGCTCCACTGGAAGCGCACTGACCCTTGTGGCTGGACATCCCAGACATTGGGGACTTTCTTTGAGCCCACGCCGAAGGGAAAAAGCCCGTTCCTGATGTTGCTGGCCGGGTTTGATCCTCCCTGATACGCGTAAGGTGAAGCACCCTGAGTCATGAGCATGAACAGGAACATTGCGACGCTGAAATTCTCGCTCTCCTGAGTCCTGATTACAGTCCTGAGATCAACCCCCTGAAGCTCCGGCGCGGTGAATCTGTCAGTCCCCACAGGCGCGGGAAACCCCCTGAACTGGTAGCTGTCAGTGTCAAGGAAGTAGACTTCACTGGGCGAGACAAAAAGGAAGTTGAGCGGGTTAATGTCCCCTATAAGCACATCATGATTGTGGAGATACTTTATCTTCTGGAGAATTGTTACTGCCAGCTTGACGAGGTCGGCCTTCTTCCAGTCAGGAAATCTTTTGTCGAACACTTCTTTTTCCCGCCATAGATAAGCGAAATCATGCCCCTTAGCCTCCTGCATGGTGTAGCCTGTGAACTCGCCTGCCTTTGTGTATAGTGCCTCACGCGGGAAGCATATACCGTCGGAGAACAGCCGGGATTCTGCCATCTGCTTTATCTTCTCCCGCCTTCGTTCGGTGCAGTGCTTTTCATCGTAGATTTTTGCCACAACACCTGAAGCACTGATGCGGTAAACCGTCCCTTCTCCGCCGTGTCCTATTGCGCTGCCTAGTATGTAGTCCCTTCCGTCCTGCGTGAAGACAGAGCTGCCTTCTCCCGGAACTGAGGCGCGCGTGATTGGTGTCTCAGGGATGTCTGTTATCGTGAACACTCTGACCTTGTGGGAGATTTTTGGAGCAGCACCTTCTGATACTATGTTGCTGTTTGCGGCGGTGAGTGCGTCATTTCCCGTGTTGTCGCCCGTCATGTAGGCTGATATTGTCACTTTCTGCTTGGGCAGGAGCTTTTCGATGCGGGGCTTCATTGTCTTCACGAACCTGCATATTACCCTTTCATGAAAAGCCGGGTCATCCGGGGTTATCTCGACAGCAAAATTATTTTCCCCGTCCCTCCTAACCAGCTCAACAGCCCCCGTGAAGAGCAGCTTAACGCCCGCGTATTTCTTCCTCGCCGCCTCAGAGTCAGCCTTGTAGTCCCTGAGTATCACAGAGGGCGGAATACTCAGAGCTTCCTTCACTGTTTTTGACGCGGAGGAAGTATCTTTTGCCGGGGCCGGGACACTGTTAGCTATTACGCTGTTGCCGATTGTGATTGTGTCATTGCCGTACTGGAGAATTATTCCGTCAGTGCCGCTTATCCATCCCGTTATCGTTACTTCCTGCCCCAGCCCGAGCTCATCAAGACGGGGCTTCATGCTCTCCACGAATCTGCACACTAGCTTTCCGTGAAAAGCCGGGTCGTCAGAAGCTATCTCAACCGCAAAATTGTGTTCTCCGTCCCGCCTGACAAGCTCAACATTCCCGGTGAAAGCTATCCTCACGCCGCCGTATTTTTCCCTTGCCGCCTCAAAGTCCCTGCTGAAGTCTGCGATGATTTCCGACGGAGGAATCTTCACGGCTTCTTTCCTGACTCTTCCTTTTGACTCGGGGCGGGTTTCAGTTTTTTCTTTTTCTTGGGGCGGGTCATATTCCTCGACTGAGGCAGAATAGTGAGCCGCGTATACTCTTGCTGTCTGCTCATGAGTTAGGCGCGCAGCTGAAGGATTTATGCCGCATTTCCTGAGAAGTTCGCCTGCTTCCTGCCGGGTTATTCCGAGATTCTGGCAGAGGCTTTCGACTGTTTCAGTGCCTTCTTCCGGCTGAGATGACGGAGGATTTGCCGGGGAGCTTCCGCCGAATATGCTGCTGAGTTTGTCCTTGAGGCTGTCAAACTTTCCTCTAAGGCCGTCTTTAGTTCCCATTTTCTGGACTGTCTCCTTTCCACAAAACCTCAACAAGTTTTCCTTGCGGGGTGATTTTCCTGACCGTGATTTTCTTCCTGCGAACTGAAGCCATATGACCCATAGCAAGAATATCCTGGGCCAGATCGTTTTCTTGTGTTATCACCGTGATTTGATAGCGCATTCCCAGTATCGTTATGACTTTCTGAAAAACGTTGTCCGCGAATGTTCCATCGTCTTTGTCACCGTATATCCCGATAAATCCTGCTTCCCTCAAAGTGATTACTGCCATGAGCATTTTTCCCGCCCGTTCCGCAAGCTCTGTGCCTTTCTTTCCTGCTATCCTCTCAAGCTCACGGACTACAGCAAGAGGGACTATTACCTTCTCGCCGGAAGACAGGAGGCCTTCAAGCTCATTCTTCAGGAAAAGCTCTCCTCCCGGGTCTTCAAGAAGAGTGCATGTGTCAATGAGGGTTATCCTGCCCGTGTTCTTCACTATGCTTCCCAAAGCTCAAGGTCGCCCGTGTCTGTGATCCTTGCCGCCCTTGCGTTTCCCCGCGGCATCGACGAGGCTTCGTCCGGATCCTGCGTTACGAGTATTGTCCTGCGGCTGTCCTTATTCATGCCGAGAATCTCCGCCGCAGTTCTGCCCCCCTCGTAGCTCCCGGCCAAGTCAATGAGGCCTTCCTTCTGGAATCTCTCTATCCTGCTGAGAGCGTCAGACACAATGATTTCCTCGTCGTCGTCCTCCGTGTCGTCCAGCGTGTCCCTGAGCTCGTCAACAACCCCGGCAGGAACGCAGATTCTTCCCCCGCAAGCCTTTAACCAGGGCTGAAGCCTGCTCACCAGCGCGGGAAAATTCTCGTCCTCAACCGCTGAGAGTCCCGCAATAATCCTGTAACTTTTTGCCGCCGCCTCAAGCTCAGAGTCAGACAGAATACGCGCATGTTCTTCAACGCTGTCATCATCCGCCGGGGTGCTGTAATCCGCTTCAAGCCATTTCCTGACCAGCGTAAAACCGTCGCCGCTTGCCTCGAAAGCCTCGCCTTCAGGTGTCATCAGCCGTGTAATAGCCGCGTTGATGCTTCCGCTGCATTTCGCCCCAGTGCTTCCTATGGCCGCCGAAAGCGCAAGATAGTGTTCAGGCTTGAGGGGGGAAATTCCTTCTTCAACGTCAAGTATTATGCCTTCCGGGATTCCTGAGAGGCTGGAAAGCCCGCCTGCTGTCATGCCGAGAATCTTTCTCGCGGGCGAGAGCATGAGGGACATTGTTTCGAGCATTTCTCTGCGAAGGTCTGACATTACAGGGTCCCCCATTCTTCGGCCCATAGCCTTGCGTCAGGAATATCTATCCTCTTGTCGTCGGGCTTTGACACTGAGACGCTGTGCATGCTTGCGCTGAGCCACTCAAAGAATTTGCGGAAGTTCAGGCCTTTCAGCTTTACGGGTCTGCGCTTGGGCGAGAAATCGTAGAGGGTCGAGAAGTCCGCGTTGTTGCCGATCCCGATGGGGAACACGGTAAGTTTTCCATCTTCAACCATCTGTGAGGAGCGTTCTTTTGCCCGGACAAGCTCGTCTTTTTCTCCGCCGTAGGGTTTTCCGTCTGTCATGAGGACTAGCCAAGGCTGGTAGTATTCTATCCCGCTCTTGATGTACTGCTTCTTTCTTGCTTCCAGCATATCGAGCGCGAGATTCACCGCTTCGCCCATTGGTGTTTGTCCTCCTGCGGTCATAACAGGGGTGCTTGCGTTGTCGGCCGTGGTGAAGTCCTGTATGCATTTCACGCCCTCATGGCCGAAGGTTACTATTGCGATTTCTGCTGACGCGCTGGCCATGCTGTCCCGTTCAACCGCGTCATAGAAGAGCCTCACGCCCGCATTCAGTTCGTTGATTGGATGCCCGTTCATTGAGCCTGAGGTGTCGAGGCACAAGCAGACCGCCACACGCGCATGATGATTGTCCCTGTTAGGTGTGTTGATGCCTATCAGAGTCCCAATCTCACGGTAAACTATTACCATGTGTGAAAATTTCTCCTTTTGTCCGGATTTTTGGCAGAATGGAGGGTATTCTAATGCCGGAATTTGCGGAAAGTAAGGGCTATTTTGCCGAATACAGAACTTGCTGGCTGCCAGGCTCACCACACGACGGGAAATAAAGCCTCAGGTGCGTGACATTCTCCAGACCGTCATCAACCCTCCCTTCAACTTTCGGAAGATGCTCCCATTCCCCCCCGTCAACCCTGCAAAGAACAAGCGGCCTCCTCCCGTAATGACTCCACAAGCCGGGCAGCTTGTCCCCCAGTTGCGCCCCAGGAACGAACGCGCTCTTGAACAGCGGCGGAGTCCCCTCAAGGTCAAGCATTCCCGGTAGCGGCGCGACTATCATCCACTGTGTGAGCTTCCAGGCGTTGAGCATTTCCGGCGACGTGAGGGCGTGCTTCAGCGGCATGATCTGGAGGCCTCCCACTGTATCACGCGGAGAAGTCGCAACACAGATTACCCCCGAATGTGAGGCGCGTATCCTCCCCCCGTTCTGGTAGACTGACCCGCCGAAGCGACCGACTCCACGAACCGGGCGCATGACACGGGCAATAACCCTCGGGCCGTCAGCACTGTAAGCAATCACCCTTCCTCCCGGCCTGTTCTCGATGTCGGCCATGTAGACAGAAGGACTCTCAGGCAGAAGCGAGCGGATGATTAGTGTATCACCCTCAGAAGGCGCATCCTCAAGCGGCAGCTCTTCACCCCCATGCTCGACTGTAACACGCGAGCCTGTCAGAGGCGCGAAAGCCCCGAATACCCCCGTGCCTGCGTCCATTTCCAGCGCGAAGAATGCTCCCGGCGCGGCGGCTGATGTTACTGTTACCGACGGGACAAGGCTGATTATCCGCCCCCTGCCTGCCTCGACGTTCACGAGGATATGGATCGCGTTGACGGCTGAAGCGCAGACTGTCGACGGACTGGCCCACTTGCTGGCGGTGTAGGCGGGGTAATTTGCGCGGACGGGAATCATTCTCACATGGCCTAACGGGACAATTTCACCCCCGGGAAGTTTTGCGGTAACCTCAGCTCCTACGTTGCAGGGTATGCGGAGCTCGATTAAACCCTCTGCTTTTGCTGACGATGCCATTATGACGAACAAGAGCGCGGCAAGTATCTTCCTCATGGCCTAGACCCCCGGAAGCGGCGAGAACCATACAGCCCAGACGTTGCAGACAGCGTGATAGATGATGCCCGGCATGACTGAACTGTTCCTGTGTCTCAAGAGTGCCATGATGAGGCCGGGAAAGAACGTGAGAAGACGTACTGCCTTCTGCACCGCCACAAGGTGAACTAGGGCAAAAAGCGCAGTGGCCGTGATGATTCCTGTTACAGCTCCGAGCTTCCTCACCATGAGAGTCTGTAGCCAGCCCCGGAAGAATGTCTCCTCAATGAACGCCGAGGCTATTCCTCCTCCGAGAATGTTAAGCGCGTCCCAGAAGGAAGGAGTCTTCAGCCCGCCCCCCCATGAGCGGGGCATGAGCATAACAATCAATGTCAAAGGAATCAGCGTAATAAGAAGCGCGATTGCCGCATCAATTTTCGCCTGCCTTGTCATGAACCATTTGAGGCCATAAGACTCTTCAGGCTCATTCTTCCATCTGCACCAAGTGTACGGGAAATAGAGCATGAACGCCGCCGCAAGAAATCCGATGACGTTCACGAGAATGAAGCGGGACATGTCTATAACACTTTCATTGCGTCCTGTATGAACTGGAAGGCATTGTTGATGTAGGCAGCTATGTTGAAGCGGTTGACGTAGAGGACGGCCGAGACTTTCCAGAGGAGGATTATGACGGGGACTCCGACGATGACGACACCTATCTTGTAGAGGATTTTGGCGGGGATCTTGCCGTATTTCTCCGAGAGTTCGCCGACAAGCCAGCCCATGACCATGAAGGCGAATCCCAGAATCCAGATGGCCAGTCCGAGTACTACCTGAGTGTTTACGATGCGCAAAATGAATCAGCTCCGTGTGAATTGATGTGAGATTTTGCGGATATTATAACGGGAAATTCACTGTTGTGATAAACTTTGTCGGACTCAAAATTTCATCATCAGGAGTGATTCACTTTGACACGGAAATTTTTCACGGCATTCATTCTCACGCTCTCATTGTCGGCCATAGCTTGCGGCGCAGAGTCAGGCGACAAAGTCTTGGCTCGCGTAGGCAGCGACGACATAACAGAGTCCGAAGTCCTGGAGTTCATACAGCCGTTCGGACAGCAGGCCATGATGCTTTACGCCACAGAGCAGGGGCGCAAGATGATTCTCGACGACGTAATATCGATGAGGCTCTACGCTCTTGACGCTGAGGACTCAAAACTCGGCCAGTCCCCGGAAGTACAAGCCCAGCTTAACGGCGCGAGGCGTGCTATTCTTGCTCAGGCGGCAATGAGGGACGCAATAAAGGATCTCACAGTGAGCGACGACGAGGCCCGAAAATTCTACGACGAGAACCCGGCCATGTTCAAGAATCCTGAGAGGGTTCACGCCCGGCACATTCTAGTGAGCGGCGATGAGAATCTCGCAAAGGTTCAGGATGAGCTTAAGGCAGGCAAATCCTTTGACGTTGTCGCAAAAGAGTACTCGATTGACCCGGGAAGCGCGGCTAACGGCGGGGACTTGGGGGAATTTCCGCGCGGAATGATGGTGCCTGAGTTCGAGAAGGCGGCGTTTGCGCTGAAGAATCCGGGGGACGTGTCAGAGCCAATCAAGACACAATTCGGCTGGCACATAATCAAGCTGGAGGAGCATATCCCGGAGTCGCCGATACCGTTCGAGCAGGTCAAGGCAAGACTGACACAGGAACTGAAGGATCAGAAAACGCAGAAAGTTCTTCAGGACAAGGCAAAGGTTCTTGAGGAGAAGTACAAGGTAGAACGTTTCTAGTGATGAGTGATGAGTGGTTAGTGATTAGGTTTTCGCCTGACCGCTAGCCACTTCTCACTAGCCGCTATCTGTTACAGGCTTTCTTTTGCCGACTGGATCTGCCTCCTTACCTGCTCAAATCCTGTCCCGCCGTAAACATCCCTCCTCCTCACGCTCTCACGGACGCTCAATATATCCATCATGGCTCCATCAGCCTCCGGGATATGTTCTTGCCACTGCCCAAGCGTCAAGTCAGCAAACTTCACGCCATTCTTCACGCACCATCCCACGAGCCTCCCGGCCTTCATATGAGCCTCACGGAAAGGAACTCCCTTCATCACGAGATACTCCGCAACGTCCGTAGCAAGTGAATACCCCTTCTCCAACCCCGCCAGCGCAAGCCCCTCGTCAACCTCAACTTTTGCCAGCAATTCAGCAATAATCTTCGCGACAGACTCGACAGTGTCCAGTGATGCCCACAGCCCGCGCTTGTCCTCCTGCAAGTCCCTGTTGTACGTCATGGGAAGCCCCTTCAGAGTTATCATCAGGTCGACAAGATTCCCGATTACCTGCCCTGTTTTGCCCCGCGCCAATTCCAGCACATCGGGATTCTTCTTCTGAGGCATCATGCTTGACCCCGTGCAGAACTCATCAGGCAGCACAATGAACCCGAACTCCTGAGTGTTCCACGTGATGAGATCTGTACAAAGCCGCGAGATATGAATCATGAACATTGACGCGAAATAGTGATAATCGGTCATGTAGTCCCTGTTCGCCACAGTGTCGAGGCTGTTTCTTGTCGGACGGCTGAAGCCCAGAGTCTCGCACGTCATTTCACGGTCAACAGGAAGAGTCGACCCGGCCAATGCCCCAGCACCGAGCGGACATTCATCCAGAGAGGCCAGCGCGAAATCCAGCCTGAGAGAATCCCGCCTGAATGCCTCGTGCCATGAGAGCCAGTAATGACCCATCGAGATTGGCTGTGCCTGCTGCATGTGTGTGTAGCCGGGAATGATGATGTCGGTGTGGCGTTCCGCGTTCGCGACTATGACCCTGAGAAGCTCCCGGAGATTTTCCCGGAGTGCCTGCAACCTTGTGCGCAGGTAGATGCGTGTTGTTGTTGCGACCTGGTCATTGCGTGAGCGGGCTGTGTGAAGTTTTGCTCCGAGCGGCTCAATCTCCGTGAGTCTTGCCTCAATGTTCATGTGTACGTCCTCAAGCGACTCTGACGGAGTGAACGTGCCTTCCCTGATTTCGTCTGCTACCTTGAGGAGTCCCGCCTCGATTCTGGCTGACTCGTCCGGCGTTAATATCCCTGTTTTTCCGAGCATCCTCGCGTGGGCTATGCTCCCCTGAATATCGGCCTGTGCCATCCTCCAGTCGACATCGAGGGACTGCGTGAAATCCTGAACTGTCTTTGCTGTGTCCTTAGTGAACCTTCCGTGCCACATTGTTATTCCTCCTTGTGTGCGGGCAAAAAAAATCCTCCCCTGCAATTTTGCCACAAGGGAGGAAGAAATCACAGCTTAGAGCGGCCTGACTCTCAATGTTCCGGGGTTGGTGTACGTAACCAGCGCGACAGTACCCGGCACGGACCGCACATATTTCCGCTCCGTGTAGTCGACCTGGACAGACCCCGCCCCCTTGCCTGACGAATGCCCGGCCGCAAGCCCAGCCGCGTACTCCAGAATGTCCCGGCGAGCCGTCTCCAGCTCCTCACGTTTCAGCCCGCGTATGATGACATGGGCCCCGGGCATCTCGTGAGCGTGAAGCCATATGTCCCCCGGCCCGGCAGCCTTCAGCGTAACATACCTGTTGCCACGCGCTGACAGTCCCACAAGAATCGTAGCTCCGTCCCGGTTGATGCTGAGATGAGGGGGGATGTTCCCGCGTTTGCGTTTGGGACTGCGGGATTGCGCCTGAGACTTCGCGGGGGTGATCCACTCCGATAAGTCCTTCACGGCCTCCGTGAAATTTTCCGGGTCATCGATGGCTTCAAGCATTGCGCGCTGTTCCTTAAGCTCACGGATTGACGAGTTCACAGCGTCGAGGCTTGCTGAGATTTCGGCGGGGCTGCCTTTTGCCTTCCTGTAACGCCTGAAGTATCGTTCTGCGTTTCTTGACGGGGACAGTTCCGGGTCAAGCGAGATTTCCAGCTTTGAGCCGTCCCAGTCAGTGAGGGTGATATTTTCGGCTCTCTTGGGAATCTCCCAGATGTGCGACAATATAGCCTCGCCCTTCTGCCTTAACACCTCTGCTTCACGGCACTCCTTGAGCTGCTTGGCGAGTCCGTCCCTGTGGCGTTCTCTTGCCTTCACCGCCCTCTTGATTTTCGCGTCAACCTCGTGAAGCGTCTTCTCCCTTCCCCGCTGTAACAACGGCAGAAGCACCCCGGATCTTGCGGCCTCAAGAGCATTCCGTCCAAGCTCCCGCGTCCCTTCAAGCGGCAAATCCAGCCTCGTGAGATAATTCTTCCCGTCCACAATCCTGCACGTAACATCCGCCCCGTCATCAACAGCCTTCATCAGCGCGGACTGCCACGACGCAGGGTCTCTTGCCTGCCACTGGGACATTACCAGCCTCGCGAGCGGACGGCCGATTCCCTTCACGTTCTGGACATCCTCAAGCCTCAACGCCCGGCCATGATTCAGCTCGACTCCCTCAAACGCGGGAGGAGGGGTGTACGAATGACCCGGAAGAATCGTCCTGTAACGGTTGGTATCCGGCGCGGAATGGCGTGCGGCCTCGTCGATTTTCCCGTCAGCGTCAAGCAGTATCATGTTCGCGACAGGCTCGGTTATTTCGAGGACGATGGAGTAGTTCACGCTGACTCCCGCCGCGACTCTCCTTCTTGCTGACAGCTCAAGTATCCTGTCATGATTCACTTGCCTGGCACTGTATATCTCGCCCCCGTGAGTGAGACGGCTCTTCATTGCCTCAGTGATTGACGCTCTCGACGGTGAGGCATCACACAGCGCGTTAATCTCGGACTGGGACGCAAGACAGACTCCCGCCGCCCCTGAAGCCCACGACAGCAGCAGCCAGTTTTCGGCAAAAAATTTGAGGGCAGCCCATGAAGCTCCGCCCTCGATTCGGTTGACGCGCAGGGGAAGAATTTTCCTGATTTCCCCGGCGAGCCCCGCGACAAATTCCGGTCCTAATGCCATATCATCACCTGAACAGCATCAGCACGTTCTGCCTGACCTGGTTGGCCTGCGCAAGCATTGCCGCGTTTGACTGCATGAGGATGTTCATCTTGGTGAACTCCAGAATTTCCTTCGCGAAGTCCGTATCACGTATGCGGGAATTTGCCTCAACAAGTGCTTCTGTCTCGTCCGTGAGATGCCCTATGTGATGCTCAAGACGGTTCTGCGCCGCTCCGAGCTTCGCCTGCTGCATTGACACGCGGTCTATCGCCTTGTCTATGACCATGACAGACTCAGCCGCCGACTCCCTGCTCATAACATTAACGCCCTCAAGCCCAAGTGCTGATGATCTCATGTCGCCTATGTTGATTAGCACGTCTTCGCCTTCGCCCGCTCCTGTCTGGAAAACTGTCGTGTTGTCCGCAAGATGAAGGATTACGCTGCTCCCTTCACCGTTCGTGTTGTCGACGAGGCTAAAATTCTTTGCCCCTTCGTCCCACGCCGCTATGATTCCCATCATCGGATCAAACTCAACGTCTATGTTCTCATGCACAACGCCCACGAGCCTGTTACCTGTTATCTTCACGTCCCTGGCTAAGATTGTGTCAGTGTGAGCGTCGCTGACCGTAACAGTGTAGCGCGTCTCTTCCGACTCCTGAATCGTGTTGAGCGATAACGCCTTGAGAACGTCCTCGTTCCCGGAAAGCGTGATTTCCCCTTTGTCTCCCGCTAGGACAGAGCGCACAACGAATGTCCCCGCCACTGACTCAGCCCCTGAAGTCCCGGCCTCGACGAAAGACACGAACCTTGACGCGTCGTCGACGTATTCGCCCTGTCCGAGTCCTACAGCTACTGCCCTGTTGAGCTTTGCGGCTATGTCATCGAGCGTGTCGTTGGCGTAAAGCATGATTTTTGCCTGCTTACCGTCGCCCTGAGTCAGAGTGAGTTCCTTGGGCTGCTCAAGAATGAACGTGCCTTCAGCATCCCAGAACTTGTCGATGTCCCGGAGCCTCGTATCCCCGTCAGCGACCTTGCCGACATATGCCGCCTGGAATCCGGCGAGGCTTGTTTCTTCCGACGGGTCAAGTTTCCCGCCGAATGCCGCGCTCCTGAACGCCCCGTTCGTCTCAATCATGATATTTCCCTGAGATACAAGCCCTGTCTCTCTGTCTATGTGGAAATTCACGAAGCTCACCGCGCTGTTTGCGTTCGCGCCCCCGTCAAGGACGTAATGCACAGCCCCGCCCCCGAATGCACCGCCCTCAATCTTCAGCGGGTCAGACGAGTCGGGTATGTGGCTGATGTCGACTCCTATAGCCCCCGCGTTGATCTTGCTGGGACTCACGCTGACCACGAACCTCGCGCCCTTGCTCACGCTGTCTATGTCGTCAAGGCTTATGCTCATTGCCCCTTCCCCGAAAAGCCCCGACAGGTCAGCAGATTTCCCCGCCTGAATCATTATGTTGTCCATGACGGCGTTGCGTGAGACTCCTTCCTGCGTGAGAATGTCAGCCGTTGCCCGGAGAGTAGCTATGCCCGTCTCACTGTCCACGCTGGAGACCTCAAAGAGTATGCTAGCGTTCTCCGACATTTCAGGCGACACGTCAAACGAAAACGCTTCCTCGTCGTCAAGCCCGAAAGACCCCGTGATTTTCGCGCCGCCCCCCGAAGCCTCAGAAAGAACGAGACTGTACGCCCCCGCCGGGACATCACCCCTCACAGAGACATCATTTATCCCCGCCTGGACATTCACGCTCTTGTCCGTAACAACATCATCATGCTTCACGCGGAAAATGTCTGACTTCTGAACCTGAGCCTTCCCCGCGTCCGCCGTAACCTGAAGCCTGAAATTCCCGTCAACCGCATACTTCTGCCCGAACCTGTCCACAGAGCGAAGCCCCCCGTTGACGACGGCCTTAACGTTCTTGTCCGTGCTGCTCCACAAAACCGCGTTGTCCCCGCTGAGTATGCGCTTCCTGTTGAACTGGGTCGTGTCCGCAAGCCTCGTTATTCCCGCGCGTATCTCGTTGATTTCAGTCTGGATATAACTCCTGTCCTGCTGCGTGAGACTGTCATTAGCCGCCTGAACAGAAAGCTCCCTCATCCTCGCCAGCATCCCCTGAGTCTGCTCAAGCGCGCCTGATGCCGTCTGTATCATGCTGATTCCGTCCTGCGAGTTTATGAGTGCCTTCTCCATCCCTCCGATACGGCTCCTCATCGTCTCGCTTATAGCAAGCCCGGCCGTGTTGTCTACGTCGGCTATCTTAGTCCTGAGCCCCGTTGAAAGTTTCTCAAGAGAACGCCTTATAGCCAGCGAGTTCTTCTGCATTATGCGCTGACCCATCAATGACACGACATCATGATTCACTATCATTGACATGCTTATTCCTCACCTTCCTTAGCGGCAGTCTTCTTCCCTGAAAAAAAACCGCCCCCGCAGTTACGGGTTGTGCCGCTTGTGCGGGGGTATGAAAAAAGGGGAGGAGAGAAATTTTCCCCCCTTCCCCCGTTGAATGCTTGATTGTGTGTCCCAGCTTGCAGGGAATGAATGCTACCTGATGAGGCTGAGGACGTTCTGGGGCTGCTGGTTGGCCTGAGCAAGCATTGAGTTTCCGGCCTGGAGCATGATGTTGAGCTTCGTGAAGTTCATCATTTCCTTCGCCATGTCGGCATCGCGGATTCTGCTCTCTGCGCTGGTCAGGTTCTCGCTGGCCGTCGTCAGGTTGTTGACCGTGTATTCTAACCTGTTCTGGTATGCGCCGATCTTCGCCCTCTGGGTGCTGACCTTGTCGATTGCGTTGTCGATGATCGTGATTGAGCGTGATGCCCTCTCGCGGCTCATTACGTTTACGCTGTCGAGGCCGAGCGCGTGGCTTCTCATGTCGCCGATGTTGATGCCCATGTCCTCGCCCTGGTTCGCGCCGATCTGGAACACCGTCGTGTTATCGGAAAGGTGGAGCGTCGTGTCCTCAGTCGTCGAAACATAGTCGAACTTCTTGGTGTTGTCGTTCCAAGTTGCCTCAACTCCGCTCAGCGCGCTGAACTCAACATCAACGTTGGGGTTGATTACGCCGTGAAGAACGTTGCCTGTTACCTGCACGCTCTTGGCGATGACTTCACCGGTGTGCGCGTCGCTCACGTCAACGCTGTAGCTGGTCTCCTTGGAGGACTGGATCGTGTTCAGCGAGAATGCGTTGATGAGATCCTCGTCGCCGGAAAGCGTGATTTCGCCGCCCTTGCCGGGTACTGCCGAACGGATGAGGAACGTGCCTTCAACAGCCTCTGATGACTTGGTCGAGCCGTCAACATAATTCACGAACTTTGTCGCGTCGTCAACGTACTTCGCCTGTCCGAGCCCTGTGGCAACAGCGTCATTCAGCTTCTTGGCCACGTCGTCGAGGGTGTCGTTCGCGTAGAGCGTCACGCTTGCGGTCTTGCCGTCGCCCTGGTTGAGAGTGATGGTCTTGGGATCCTCAAGCATGAACACGCCCTGGCCGTCCCAGAACTTGTCGAGGTCGCGGAGCTTGACATCGCCCTTCGCAACTTTGCCGATATATGCCGCGTCAAAGCTGGCAAGTACCTCGGTGTCATCTGTCAGCTTGCCGCCGCCGATGTTCTTGGAGTTGCCGGTCTTCGTGAAGTCGGAGTTCGTCTTCAGGATGATGTCGCCCTCTGAAGCAACGCCGGTCTTCTCGTTCAGGTTGAAGTTCTTGAAGTGGATTTCCTTACTACCGGTCTGCGAGCCGTCAAGGAGGTACTCAAGCGTGTTGCCCTGGTAGGGGCCATTGTCCCACTTGTCTTCCCATGTGCTGTCAAGGCTGCCGTCAATCTGGATTGCTATTTCGTCGCTGTTGGTGTCGGCTTTCTTGGCTGTTACTGAGTACACGAACTTCGCGCCCGCGTCAACAGCAGCAACGTCGTTAAGGCCGATCTTGACCGAAGGAGCATCGGATGTGCCGCCGAAAAGCGTCCCGAGGTTTACTTCCTTGCCTTTCTTCACGACGATGTTGTCCTGCGTCACCGTCGAGTTCTCGCCGCTCTGTGAAAGTTTGCTGGCCGTTGCCTTGAGCGTTACGGTCTCGTTATTGATGTCGACTGACTGGACTTCAAAGAGCACGCTGGCGTTCTCAAGAGCGTCTGTAGCATCAAGCGTGAAAACGTCGCCGTCTGCCTTGACCTGCGTGGGGTCGCCACCGCCGTTGACCTCGATCGCTGTCGTCTCAGGTGACGGAGCCTCGCCTACGCTCTCATACACTATCTTGAGGGTGGGAGCTTCGCCGCTGTTCATCGTTGTTGCGGTGATGTCAATCGTTGCGTTCTGGTTCTCGGGGAAGTCGGTGATTGTGATTCCCTTTGACCTTGCCGCCGCTTTGATCTCATCGCTTACGCCGTTGAACACAGCCTTGCCGCCGCTGGTCATCGTGCCGCCGCCGAAGAAGACAGCCTGGTCTGCCGCGTCAACTTTCTTGCCGTCTGACTTGAAGAGGTCTGAACCCGTCGTTGACCAGATTTCAGTTCCGTCGCTGGTCTGGACTGAGATTTTCGTTACGGGGCTGGTTACATCGTTGAACTTGATTGTTGACTTGGTCTCGTTCTTCGTGCCGCCGACTCCGTATGAGCCTGTGAGCTGGGCTGTGCCGGGATTCTCTGCCGCTGACTTGTACTTGAGGGTGTAGCTTCCGGCGGGGGTGTTGTTCACTGACACGTCAACAACGCCGTCCTTGATGGAAGTCGACTTGTTCATGAGGACGTTCTCGTGCTTTACCTTCATGATGTCTGACTTCTGAACTTCGCCCTGCCCGGGGTCTGCCTTGATGGAAATCTTGTAGTTGCCCTCGATGGATTTCTTCTGCCCGAACTGGTCAACCTCACGGAGTCCGCCGTTGATGATTGCCTTAGTCTCAAGGTTGTCGCTGCTCCACAGTGCCGCAGAGTCGCCGTTGAGGAGCTTCTTCTTGTTGAACTGTGTGGTGTTGCCGACGCGGGTAACTTCGTCGCGGAGCTGGTCGATTTCAACCTGGATATAGCTTCTGTCCTGCTGTGTCAGCGTGTCGTTGGCCGCCTGGACTGAAAGCTCGCGCATTCTCTGGAGCATTGAGTGGGTCTCGCTGAGTGCGCCTTCCGCTGTCTGGATGAGGCTGATACCGTCTTCAGCGTTGGATACGGCCTTGTCGAGTCCTCTGACCTGTGCGCGCATTTTCTCGGAAATTGCGAGTCCTGCCGCGTCGTCAGCAGCTGAGTTGATGCGCAGTCCGCTGGATAGCTTCGCAATTGCCTTCTGGAGCTGGTTGCTCGTGTTGTTCACGATATTGTAGCTCTGAAGGGCTGGTATGTTATGGTTAATTACCATTGACATAGTACATGAACCTCCTTGTAATGATTGGTCGTTATGTCCCCATGACTTCCGTGTTAAGGGGGCTTGTTCCGTCCCTCGTTCTCTGAGGGTAAGCCTGCCTTTCTCCGCCGGAATCTTACCGGGTCTTCCTTCACTCTGCCGGACTTCGCGCAATCCGTTATGTGATGCCCGGCCTGCGTGTTTTCCTGCGGTGATACGGCGTTTGCGCTGGTGAAACTTTATCTATTCGCGAATGATCTTCCTGTAACCTTTTGCCTTTGTCATGACTGGCATTCTATGTTCACTGACAATTTCGGAGCGGGACATGTGAGACTTTAGCGGTTCGGGAAATTTGCTCATCCCGGGAAACGGGGAGGGAAGCGGCGCGCCGTTCACGAAAAAACCAGCGCGTTATATAATCCGTTATCATCACAAAAACTTAAGGAGGAAATCTCTTCATCATGATGAAATATCTGCAAAGGATAGGCCGCTCATTGATGCTCCCGGTAGCCTGCCTTCCCGCCGCGGGGATTCTTTACGGGATAGGCTACTGGATTGACCCGGCAGGATGGGGAAGCAACAGCATCATTGCCGCTTTCTGCATCAAAGCCGCCAGCGCGATAATCGACAAGATACCGCTTCTCTTCGCTATAGGAACGTCAATAGGTATGGCCGACGAGCAGGACGGAGCGCCCGCGTTGGCAGGACTCGTTTCGTGGCTCATGATAACGACCCTGCTGTCAACAAACGCTGTGGCTATGTACATGGGGGCCGAGGCCTCACAAGTTCCTTCTGCTTTCGGGAGGATCGAGAACGCGTTTATAGGGATCCTTGCCGGACTAATCGGGGCGACGTGCTTCAACAGGTTCAAGGACTACATGGCTCCCGAATGGCTGGCGTTCTTCAGCGGGAAAAGGTGCGTTGCTGTTGTTACGGCGTTCGTGTCGGCAATAATGGCGGCGGCGCTCTATTACGTGTGGCCTGTGGTTTACGGCGCGCTTGAGAGGTTCGGAATATCAATCGCCAATCTTGGGCCGCTCGGCGCGGGGATATACGGGATGTTCAACAGGGCATTGATACCGCTGGGGCTTCACCACGCGCTCAACGCTGTATTTTGGTTCGACACGATAGGCATAAATGACTTGGGAAAATTCTGGTCAGGAACGGGCGAGCTAGGAGTAACAGGAGAGTACATGACGGGATTTTTCCCTGTGATGATGTTCGGGCTTGTGGCGGGAGCTTATGCTATGTACAGGGAAGCGAAGCCTGAGCGCAAGACGGTAGCCAAGAGTCTCCTTCTTGCCGGGTCATTCGCGGCGTTCTTCACGGGGATAACTGAGCCCCTGGAGTTCTCGTTCATGTTCCTTGCGCCGGGTCTGTATCTTATTCACGCGCTCTTGACGGGAATATCTATGACGGTCTGCGCGTATCTTCCTGTGAGATGCGGCTTCAATTTCAGTGCGGGAATGGTCGACTGGATACTGAGCTTCCGTGCGCCGATGGCGGTCAACCCGTGGATGATTGTCCCGGTCGGGATTGTAGTGGCGGCGATATATTACGCGGTGTTCACGTGGGCGATTCGGAAGTTTGACCTGAGGACGCCGGGCCGTGAAGATAATGACGACGACACTATGATTCCCCCGGCGCAGGATGAGCCTCACAAGGACGCGAAGAAAGATTATACCCACATGGCCGCGGTGATTCTTGAGGGACTCGGAGGAGCTGAGAACTTGCAGGATTTCGACTACTGCGCGACGAGAATCAGGGCAACTGTGAAGGACGGCTCGCAGGTTGACGAGAAGAGGATAAAGTCGGCGGGCGTTCCCGGAGTAACGAGGCTGACGGCGACGAATGTTCAGGTTGTCATAGGGACAAGGGTGCAGTTCGCTTACGACGAGATGAAGCGGCTGATTGAGGCCAGCAAGTAACAGGAAAATTTTTCCGCTCTCTTTGACGGGGAGCGGAATTTTTTTGCCGTGTCAGTCGTCCAGCGGAGTAAGCTCCTTGTTCTCATTAAGCCGGAAAGCCTTGTGCCTCTTGTCCAGTCTCACATCCGGCATTATGAATCTTTCACGGGGGACATGAAGCCCGATGCGCCCGCCCTCACGTATCAGCCTGACGTAGTCCCCTATGCTGCCCAGCCTGTCCGCCAGCTCAACGCCGAAAATCCGGGAGGCCGGGGAATAATGGTTGTCGCTTCCTGCTGTCATGACGAGGTTCTTTTTCTCCGCGTAAGAATATGCCCTTGCGTCATCAAGAGAATCGTTGCCTGCGTTTGCGACTTCAAGGCCGTCCGCGAAAATTTCACCAACACGGATTTTGTCCATGTAGCCCCGTATACGGAAAGGATGAGCCTGGATCACCGTGCCGCCCGCCCTGTGGACTTCCTCCAGCTGTTCGCGCCTCGTCCAGTGTTCCATCTCAGGATGAGCCTTCATGTATTCCTTAGTCAGGCCGTAAACAAGATACTCGTCAAAGTTGAAGTTCTGCTCTAGGCCGAAGAACACATCAAGCCCGGCTTTCTTCCCCTCCTCTAAAGCGTCCTCATAGCCCCGGAAAAACAGGTCAACCCTTTCTTCCCACGGAAGACCGCGGGGGACTGACGTGTTCCCGCCGAAGAAGTGATCCGTAACAATGATGCCTGTGTACCCCTGCTCAAGGTAGAAGCGCACATGCTCTTTCCCTGTGCTTGCCCCGCACGCGCTGGCGAGGCTGGTGTGAAGGTGAGTCTCGTACAAGTAACCCACGCTCTCTAACCCCCTCTGTGCTTTGCTATGGTGATGCAGGTATTGTACACTTTCCAGGCCGTCAAACCCAAAATCAAGGAGGCTTCACGGACAATGAGGGACATAGTAATAGAAGGCGGAAGAATATTCAGGCCTGACTGTGAATTTCACGCCGGGACAATCGCAATTCATGACGGAAGAATCACGGACAACATCCCCGACAAAGCAACGAGGATTCACGCCGATGGAATGTACGTTATACCGGGACTGACGGACATACATTTTCACGGGTGCAAGGGACATGACTTCTGCGAGGGGACAAAAGAAGCATTCACAGCCATAACGGACTACGAGGCCATGAACGGAATCACGACCATATGCCCGGCAACAATGACGCTCCCTGAGAATGAGCTTGCCCGCATCATGAGAGCCGCAAGAGATTTTGCCCGCGACAATCCACAGCTCGCCGGGATAAACCTTGAAGGCCCGTTCATCTCCCATGCCAAGAAGGGAGCGCAGAACCCCGCCTACATAGTCCCGCCAGACCCGGCCATGTTCAGGAGGCTTCAGGAGGAATCGGGGGGGCTGATACGGATTGCCACTGTCGCGCCTGAGACCGAGGGGGCAATGACATTCATACGTGAGGCGGAACAGTCAGCAAGAGTCTCAATCGCCCACACAGAATGCGACTATGACACGGCGAGGCTCGCTTTCATGGCCGGAGCATCACACGTTACTCACCTGTTCAACGCAATGAACCCCGTCAACCACAGGCAGCCCGGCCCGGTGATAGCGGCGCTGGAGGCCGGGGCAATGGTCGAGATTATCGCTGACGGAGTCCACGTTCACCCGGCTGTGGTGAGGATGACGCTTAAACTTTTCGGGGCTGACAGGGTGGCGTTCATCTCGGACTCTCTTGAGGCTGCCGGGATGCCTGACGGGGAATATACGCTCGGAGGCCTGAAGGTCATCAAGAACGGGAGGCGGGCGACTCTTGAGGACGGTATGACGCTTGCCGGGAGCGTTACGAACTTGATGGAGTGCGTGAGGCGGGCGGTGAGTGAGATGGACATTCCGCTTGAAGTGGCTGTGAGGTGCGCGGCAGTGAACCCGGCTAGGGCTGTAGGACTTGGGGATGTTTGCGGACGGATTGAGGCCGGGAGGGTTGCGGATATTGTGATGCTTGACGGGGGATTGAACGTCGCGGGCGTAATCAGGGGCGGAGAAATGCTACAGTCTCAGCTATAATTACAGTCATCCACAACAGCACAGGAGAAAACACACATGAAGACAAGGAAGCTCCACAACATCACGGTGTCAGAAATCGGCATGGGCTGCATGGGATTCTCTCACGGCTACGGGGCACTGCCGGATGAGGATTACGCGGTCGAGGCCATAAGGAAGGCTCATGAGGCGGGGTGCACGTTCTTCGACACGGCGGAAGCATACGGCCCTAACCTGAACGAACCCGGCCACAATGAGCGCATACTAGGCAGGGCGGTCCGTGACTTCCGGGACGAAATCGTCATAGCCACAAAATTTTTCATCACGGCTGACGAAGTGAAGAAGGACGGCTCTGTTCTCGCGACAATATCACGGCATCTTGAGGCATCACTGAAGCGGCTTGATACTGATTACGCGGACTTGTACTACCTTCACAGGATAAGCCCGGACATTCCAGTTGAGGCAATAGCTGAGGCAATGAGTACGCTCATCAGTGAGGAGGTAATTCACGGCTGGGGGCTGTCGATGGTGAACGCGGAAATCCTCGACCGTGCCAGCAAAATCTGCCACGTGAGCGCGGTGCAGAACATCTACTCCATGATGGATAGGGCGTATGAGAAGGCAGTCATCCCCTACTGCATGAAGAATGATATAGGCTTCGTTGCGTTTTCGCCGACAGCGAGCGGGTACTTGTCCGGGAAAGTCAGCACTGATACGAAATTTGAGGGCGATGACGTGCGCAAGTGGGTGCCTCAGATGAAGCGCGAGAACATCATAGCCAACCGGCCATTGCTTGAGGTGCTGAAGGATTTTGCTGACAGGAAGGCCGCTACTATGGCGCAGATCTCGCTGGCGTGGATGCTCAAGAAGTATGAATGTGTCGTGCCTATACCTGGGTCAAAGAATCAGGAGCGGATACTTGAGAACTTGGGGGCGTGTGAAGTTGTGCTGAGTGACGGGGAGTTCAGGGAGCTTGAGGAAGCATTAGGGCGGATTGAGATTCACGGGTCAAGGAAGGACCTCAATTCGCCGCGCGAGTTCATAGACTGACCATGTACCAGCTGGCAGAACTCTTCAGGAACTCAACGCATGATTACTCGGCCTTCACGCCTGAGACAGTCAGCGCAATCGAGTCCCTAATCTACACCAAGACGCAAAGAGGCCGTGAAGTACCCTATATCAGGTGCATCATCAGGGATAAGGAGATTCGCCTAACGCCGGAAGAAGCAGTGAGACAGCTCTATGTGTACACGCTGATTCATGAGTACGGCTACGGCCCGGAGCGCATAAAGCTCGAACACGGTATCAATTTCGGGCGTGAGGTCAAACGCGCTGACATCGTGATATTCGAGAAGGATCATCCCACGTCTGAATACATCATAGTCGAGGTCAAGAAGCCCAAAGTCCGCGAGGGAAAAGCACAGCTCAAATCCTACTGCAACGCGTCAGGGGCAATCATAGGAGTGTGGACGAACGGCGAGGATTTCTCCTACTACCACCGCAAAGATCCCAACTACTTCGAGAACATCCCCGGCCTCCCCAAAGCCTCACAGAAGCTCCGCGACATTCTCCGCGAACGCTGGACAATCTCAGACCTTGAGGCAAAAGACAGGCTCAGGGACGGCAGCAAGTCCTTGACCTCGCTCATTCAGGAAATGGAGGATGACGTTCTTGCTGACGCTGGGGTCGATGTCTTCGAGGAAGTCTTCAAGCTCATATACACGAAGCTCTACGATGAGATGCAGAGCGGGCGGGACAAATCACGGGTGCTTGAGTTCAGGAATTACGGCGACACTGACGCTGACCTCAAGGCCAACATTCAGGAACTCTTCCGGCAGGCAATGAAGAAATGGCCGGGAGTCTTCGGCGAGAAGGACGGAATATCTCTGACTCCCTCGCACTTGTCCGTGTGTGTCTCAGCATTGCAGGGTGTCAAGCTCTTCAACTCAAACCTTGATGTCGTTGATGACGCGTTCGAGTACCTCATGAGCAAGTCCAGCAAGGGCGAAAAAGGACAGTTCTTCACCCCCCGCTACGTTATCGATATGTGCGTGAGGATGCTCAACCCACAGGAACACGAGGCCATGATTGACACGGCGGCCGGGTCATGCGGCTTCCCGGTTCACACAATCTTCCACGTGTGGCGGCAGATCCTAGCGGAGAAGGGCATTGAGCAGAGCCACCTTTTCACGGCGGAAGAAAAGCCCCCTGAGTGCCAGGACTACGTGAAGGATAAAGTTTTCGCCATCGACTTTGACGAGAAGACAGTAAGAGTCGCAAGAACCCTCAACCTCATAGCAGGCGACGGACGCACCAACGTTCTCCACCTTAACACGCTGGATTACGGACGCTGGGACGAGACAGTGAAGCCCCGCCAGTGGCAGAAAACCTACAATGAAGGCTGGCTCAGGTTCACGGACTTCTGCGAGCGTGAGGAGGACTACAGCGCGTTCACGTTCGATATTGTGATGGCGAATCCTCCGTTCGCGGGCGACATCAAGGAGGGCAAAATCATATCCCGCTACGAGCTGGCCAAAGACGCGAGGGGAAAATACGTCAGCAGGATCGGGCGTGATATTCTCTTCATCGAGCGCAACCTTCAGTTCCTCAAGCCCGGCGGAAGAATGGCGATCATCCTCCCCCAGGGCAGGTTCAACAATTCCAGCGACAAATACATACGGGACTTCATAGCGGGGCAGTGCAGGATTTTGGCGGTAATCGGCCTCCACGAAAACGTCTTCAAGCCCCACACAGGGACGAAAACGAGCGTGCTTCTTGTGCAGAAGTGGGATGATGAGCTGTGTCCGAGAAGGGAGGATTACCCGGTGTTCTTCGCGACGATGAGGAAGCCGGGCAAGGACAATTCGGGCGAAAAGATTCTGCGCAAGGATGAGGCGGGGCGGCTTCTGCTGGACTCGCACAATCATGTGATAGTTGAGCATGACCTGTACAATCACGAGGGTTTGACGGAGGACGGGATTGCGGAGGCGTTCATTGAGTTTGCGAGGAGGGAGGGGCTGAGTTTTTTCGGGGATGCCCGCTTTGCTGAGGAACGTTACAGGGACTTGGTGAGCGGGCTTGAGGTGAGTGAAGTAGCATTTAGTGAGATAGTGGCTAGTGGGAGGATGGATACGGAGTATTATTCGCGGAGATATTCTGTGTTGCATGAGGCTACAACAAGCCGTGATTATGTCTTGCTGAGAGATATTGTAGAGATGCATGATGTGTTCTCGAACGGAGCATTTGCTTTTGTCCTAGATACGTTGAAGG
Source organism: Synergistaceae bacterium (assembly GCA_017448795.1). Classification (GTDB taxonomy): domain Bacteria; phylum Synergistota; class Synergistia; order Synergistales; family Aminobacteriaceae; genus JAFUXM01. Next base: position 47,816 of record JAFSKV010000021.1, read on the forward strand.
ATGACGGGGAAAAAGTGATACCGTATATACGTTCCCAGAATGTCGGTAACATGTTCATTAATTCGGGCGAGCTTGCAAGGATTTCTGCTAAGGCTCATGAATTACTGCCGTTATCCCAGACAAAGCTACACGATATTATGATGGCTAGGACAGGGAAAATCGGCGGGGCATCGATAATAACTCAGAGCGAAGTCAACTATAACTGCAACCAGAATGTAATCAAGCTGACAATCAACGAGCCAGAGAAATACAATCCGTACTACATTGCGGCATTCTTCAACAGCAGATACGGCATCTTGCAGGTAGAACGTGAGTCAACTGGCAACGTCCAGCCTTGGGTCAACATATCAAAGCTCAAAGAATTAAAGTGTTTCATCGCAACCACAGATTTCCAGAGCATAATAGCAAGACAGCTAGAGGAAGCTCATAACATGCTGGCCGAATCCGAATCCCTCTACACCGCCGCACAGTCCCTCCTCACCGACTCCCTCGGCCATGTCCCCCAAGACCCCCGCAACACCGCCACCGTGCCATTCTCGCGGGCATTCAGCACAGGCAGGCTCGACGCGGAATACTTCATGCCCAAGTATGACGGGTATATTGCGTTCATTCACAGCTTCAAGGGCGGATGCGCTACTATAGGCTCGCTGTTCAGTCAGGTAACGTCCAGATGTCCACGTGATGAGCCGTCATACCGTTATGTTGAAATAGGCGACATAGACACAGGAACAGGGGCGGCATCCTACAACGAAATCGACACTGCCGACCTCCCGGACAACGCAAAAATCATGACAAGGGCAGGGGATATTCTCGTCTCGAAGGTAAGACCTAACCGCGGGGCTGTTGCTATTCTGGAAGATGATAACTTGCTGGTCAGCGGTGCGTTCACAGTTCTGCGCAAGAAATCGGAATATAGCTGTGAGATGTTGCAGGTTATTCTGCGTTCTGATTTGTACAGGGAGCTTTTGTTGCGCTATAACGTAGGGACATCATACCCGGTCATAAAGGACGAAGACATACTGAATATGCCAGTGCCACTCCTTGACCACGACACCCAAGAGAAAATCTCCGGCCATGTGAGAGAGTCATTCACCCTCAGACGGGAGTCCGAACGCCTCATTGCCGCCGCTGTGAGAGCTGTTGAGCTGGCCATAGGGTACAATGAGGACACAGCACTACAATTCCTCGCAAAGGAGACATAACCCATGAACGCAAAACACAACAGCCGCGAAATCTTCGAGTCATGGCCGATACCCAAAGCCTTAACCGAGCTTGCCCTGCCGATGATATTCGGACAGCTCATAATTCTGGTCTACAATCTCGCTGATACATTCTTCATCGGTCGCACCAACAATCCCCTAATGGTCGCGGGAGTCTCTCTGCTCCTTCCCGTCTTCAACATCTCAATCACATTCGCCAACCTCTTCGGCATCGGAGGAGGGACTCTCATTTCCCGTCTCATGGGCGCGAAACGTGATGACGAGGCCCGGAGTGTCTCGGCGTTCTGCTTCTGGATGACGATATTAGCCGGGGGAATGTTCTCGGCGTTCATGTACGTCTTCATGACCCCTGTGCTTCGTATGCTTGGGGCTAGCGATGACACGCTGAAATTCGCCGGGCAGTACACGTTCTGCGTTATCGTTCTCGGAGCAGTCCCCACGATTCTGGGAATGACGCTGTCGAACTTCCTGCGCTCGACGGGGCGGGCAAAACAGGCTGGCTTCGGTGTCTCGATGGGCGGCATCATCAATATCTTCCTCGATCCCCTGTTCATGTTCGTGATTCTGCCGGAGGGTGATGAGGTTCTCGGCGCGGGAATCGCTACCATGCTGTCCAACGTCATAATCTGCGTGTACTTCCTGTGTGTGATTCTTGCTGACCGCGGCGGGATAATCTCATTGTCGCCCGCTAACGTCCTTGCTTCTGCCCGCAACATCTACGAGGTCTTCGCTGTCGGTGTACCTGCGGCAATCTCGGTAACGCTCTTTGACGTAACATATATAGTCATCGACAAGCTGGCTTCAAGTTACGGTGATATTCCGCTGGCGGCTGTGGGAATTGTGCTGAAGGCCGAGCGTCTGCCCCTCAACGTGGGAATAGGCCTGTGCATGGGGATGATGCCTCTTGCGGGGTACAACTATTCGGCGGGGAATCTCGCGCGTATGAGGGAGGCTGTGAGCTTCTCGCGGAAGGTCGGGCTGGTGTTCGGGTTCGTGAGCGTGGCAATGTATGAAATTTTCGCGGCGTACATCATGCGTATCTTCATTGAGGACGCTCAGACTGTGGAGCTTGGGACTCACTTCCTGCGGGCTAGGGTGCTTGCGACTCCGTTCATGTTCATCTGCTTCCACCTAGTGAACTTCTTCCAAGCTGTTGGAGACGGGGGGAAGGCTCTGAATTTGGGCGTGGCTCGCTGGGCGGTGTTCAACATTCCGTTATTGTTCGTGATGAACTGGGTGTTCGGGATGTATGGGATTGTTTGGACGCAGGTTGTTGCTGACGTGATGATGGCGGGTGTGTCTTTGTGGGTGTACAGGAGATTCGAGGCGCAGCACAAGCTGTAGGGGATATTGCGGTGAGGTATACGGTGAAGACAGTGTATAATGCGGGGAAATTCCACGAAGGGAGATTTGACTTCGCTATGTCTGAAGCTGTACATTCTTCAGCAAGCAAGCAAGCAAGCAAGCAAGCCTGCCTCATTTTAGCATATAAGCCGGATCTTGTATTCCGTACACTTATCCAGATGCTCGACCACCCGAAAAACGACATCTTCATCCACATGGACGCAAAGACGGCCTCATACGACCCCGCCGACACAGAAGCCCTCGTGAAACACAGCAGGGTTGTCCACGTCCCGCGCATAAGGGTGCAATGGGGCGCGTACTCGCAGGTTGAGGCTGATATGCTGATGCTTGAGGCCGCTACATCACAGGGGCATTACGGGCATTATCACATTCTGTCCAACGCTTGCCTGCCAATCAAGACTCAGGACGAAATCGCCGCGTTCTTTGAGGCTCATCACGGAGTCGAGTTCGTCAGCTTCCCAAGTGAGACGTTCACATTCTCGTCCGAAGAGCGCGTAAGGTACTACTACCCGTTTCAGGAAATCAAGGGCAGGAAAGGCAGCCTTCCTGTTCGAGCCATGGCCAAGCTTGCGCTAATCCTCCAGAAAATCCTTCACGTTCACCGCAACAAGGGCATCAAGTTTCAGAAGGGCGGGGACTGGTTCAGCATAACGGATGAGCTTGCTAGGTATGCTCTCTCCAAACGTGAATGGATAAGGGCTGTCTTCCATGACACATATATACCGACAGAAGAGTTCATGCACACGCTCATAATCAACTCACATTTCAGCAACAGACTGTTCCGCGTGGAAGCATTGACTCTGGGGCTTCCTCAGCACATGCGCCTCATCGATTGGAAGCGCGGAGAGCCTTACACGTTCCGGCTGTCAGACCTTGAGGAAATCCAGAAATCCCCGGCCATGTTCGCCCGGAAATTCGACGAGGCAGTTGACCCGGAAATCATCAGGAGGATACAGGAGCTTTATTCCCGCTGAGACCGCCCGTCCCTCCTTTTACAAGCCTGTTGGTGAGTTGCTATAATATGCGCAAATTTCCCGCAAAGGAGCATACCTCATCATGAAAATTGCACTTGGAACTGACCACGCAGGCTTCGTACTCAAAGACGCAGTAACCTCATACCTCAAGGCAAGAGACGTGGAAATCCTCGATCTTGGAGCATACGAATACGACAGCGAGGACAGCTACACCGATCCTGCCTTCCGTGTGGGCGGGGCAATAATGGACGAAGCGGCGGACGCAGGAGTCCTCCTCTGCGGAACAGGCTACGGAATCTCAATCGCCGCCAACAAAATCCCCGGTGTCCGGGCCGTCTCCTGTGAGACACCAGAACATGCCCGCGTCGCGAAAGCACACAACGACATCAACGTCATAGCTCTCGGCGGTCGCACAGTGAAGCCCGAAGAAGTCCCGGACATCCTCGCCACATGGCTTGATACTCCGTTTGAAGGCGGAAGGCATCTGCGCAGGCTCAACAAGATTTCCATGGTCGAGAAGTCAACCCTCAACGTCATACAGGGAGGCGGCCGCATAACAATCTTCAACCATCCGCTCATCCAGCACAAGGTCGGCATAATCCGCGACAAGAACACCAGCGTCAAGCAGTTCCGGGAATTGTTACAGGAAATCACCGGGCTTATGGTCTACGAGATCACACGCTCACTTCCCCTCACCGACAAAAAGGTTGAGACTCCCATCGAGGAAACGACCGTGAAGACAATCGAGGGCAGGAAGATGGCAATCGTCCCGGTATTGCGCGCGGGCTTGGGAATGGTTGACGGAATACTTCAGCTTGTCCCCAACGCCAAAGTCGGCCACATCGGACTGTACAGAGACCCTCAGACCCTCCAGCCTGTCGAGTACTACTGCAAGCTCCCGTTCGACATTGAGGAACGCGACGTGTTCGTTCTTGACCCTATGCTTGCTACCGGCGGAAGCTCATCCGACGCAATCGGACTCATCAAGAAGCGCGGAGGCCGGAAGATCTCGCTGGTCTGCCTGATTGCCGCCCCCGAAGGAATCGAGCGCGTTCACCGAGAGCATCCTGACGCTGAAATCTACGCGGCGGCTCTGGACTCACACCTCAACTCACACGGATACATAGTGCCAGGACTCGGCGATGCAGGAGACAGGTTATTCGGCACAAGATAGCGGGCAATAATGCTTGACGTTCAACTGTTCATCTTCTTACTGCTTGGATTTTTCTGGGGCGGACTCACTGCTCCTGTTTCGATAAGGCTTGCGGGTATTTACAGGATAATTGATGTCCCTGATGCCCGCAAGATTCACAAGGACAACACCCCGCGCGGGGCAGGTATAGGCTTGTGGCTGGGATATATGCTCATGGCCGTATTGCTGTCAGGGAACGTGCCGAACTTGCGCCACATTGCTACAGGGGCAACCGTGATATTTCTTTGCGGGTATCTTGATGACATGTGTTCACTGAGTCCTTTCTTGAGGCTGGGACTTCACATAGGAGCGTCGGCACTCGTTGTGATTCCGCTGGACTTGGGGCTTCTGTCAGCAATAATCGCCCTCATATGGCTTGCAGGAGTAACGAGCGCGTACAACCTCATCGACGGCATGAACGGCCTGTGTATCTCGATATTCATTGCGTCATCTCTGGCGTTGTTCCTGCTTGGGCGGTCATATCCCGGTATCTACATGGGGGCAATGGCACTCGGTGTATTGTGCTGGAATTTCCCTTCCGCTCAAACTTTTTTGGGGGACGGGGGAAGTACGTTGCTTGGGTATCTTTTCGCGTCCCATTTCCTGACATCATCGGCGGGAGTCCTGCGAAATTCCGGGATAACGGACTTGCTGATACTGTTTGTGCTTTTCGGGGGAATACCTGTTGTTGACACATTGACAGCGTTCACAAGGAGAATGCTGACGGGCAAATCTCCCTTTTACCCGGACAAGAAGCACCTTCACCACCTGCTGATCTCACTCACAAACTCGAACGTAATCACAGTAACAATCATACTATCATTACAGGTCATAATGCTTGTGTTAGGCCTGAGATATTACATGAGGCTGATATGAAGAAAATTGCGTGTGTTGTAGGGACAAGACCCGAAGCGATAAAGATGGCACCCGTGATACTTGAGCTTAGGAAAGACCCGGAATTTTGCGTTACAGTTTTGGCGACAGGACAGCACACCGACATGCTGCGCCAGGCATTGGACGATTTCGGGATAACTGCTGACTTCAACCTGAACATTATGCGCGACCGCCAGACGTTAGACCATATTACGGCCAGCGTGTTGCAGGGAGTCGGTGAGATTCTTGACGGTAACCCGCAGGACTTGATACTAGTTCACGGGGACACGTCGACGACATTCGCGGCGGCATTGGCGGGGTTCTACAGGCATGTGAAGATCGGCCATGTTGAGGCTGGACTGAGGAGTCATGACTTGTGCCTTCCGTTCCCGGAGGAAGCAAACAGGGTACTAACCGACAGCATAGCGGATATGTTCTTTGCGCCGACAAAGGGAGCTGCTGAGAATCTCAGGCGTGAGGGCAAGCCGGAGTCAGCAATATACATCACTGGCAACACTGTCATTGATGCGCTGTATGACATACTGAGCCGCCGCAAGGGAATGGATGAGCCGGAATACCTTCGGGGTGTCGAGACTTGTCCGCTTGTGTTGATGACAGCTCACAGGCGCGAGTCGTGGGGGCAGCCTCTCATAGACATTTGCGGGGCTGTGAAGGACGTAATCCGCGCGAGGCCTGATGTGATGTTCCTGATACCGATGCACAAGAACCCGACTGTGAGGAACGTAATACGCTCGGAGCTGAGGGACTTTCCCTGCAACGTGATACTTACTGAGCCATTGAGCTACCCTGAATTTGTGTACGCAATGAGCAGGTCTGCGTTCATTCTGTCAGACAGCGGGGGAGTCCAAGAGGAAGCAACGGCCATCGATAAGCCCGTGCTGATTATGCGGACTGTCTCGGAACGCCCGGAGGCCATCACTGAGGGGACGTGTATTCTTGTCGGGACTGAGCGGGGGAATATCACGCGTGAGGCTGTGAGAATCCTGAATGAGCCGGGATACATGGCCGCTGTTGTAGGGAAGAACACCAAGCCTTTTGGGGACGGGACAGCGGGGGCGAAGATTCGTGAGGCTGTGAGGAAGTATCTTGCTGTTGGTTGATGTCATGGAAGAGCCTGCGGAAGAGACAGTGTCGGAGATAACCCGCCGTTTGTGGTACGCATTGGGGAGCGGGGAGGCAACGCCTGAGCGCGTGAAGGCGTATATTGATGCCGGGGCTGATGTGAATTACGCGGATATATTCGGTGATACTGTTCTGATGAGAGCTGTGCGCGGACAAAATACAGAAGTCATAAGAAGCCTTATTGAAGCCGGAGCTGACGTTAATGCCAAATACAAGCGCAACATTGAGGCTTTAGCGGCAAAATATCCTTTCAGTGATATGCGTGATTTGTGTAAAGCTGAAGGATGGACCGCTCTTATGGAAGCTGTTGACTCTGACTGTACTCCCGAAATCGCAAAGGCACTGCTTGATGCCGGGGCAGATGCAAACGCAAAGTATACTGTGTTCACTGACTCGTATTGGTACGAAGTGAGTGTGCTGATGATTGCGGCCGACAGTAATTATCACCCTGAAGTTGCGGAGTTCCTCATCAGTTATGGTGCTGATGTAAACTTTCAGGACGAATACGGCTATACCCCCCTGTCGCAGGCGGTGAAGAGCAATGACGCTGACATCGTGAAGATTCTGCTGAAGGCCGGGGCTGATGTTGGAGTCAGATGCTATTATGAATATAACTACGGTGAGTGTTACACATCTGATGCCACTCTTCTAATGCTGGCTACAAGGTACGCTACACCGGAAATCATAAAAATCTTGGCTGAAGCAGGCGTTGACATTGAAGCCGAGGACGATTTTGGCGATAATGCTTTGATGTGGGCTGTGCGTCATGAAATTGATGAGGAAACTTATCCTGACCCTGACAATGTGAAGGCGTTGCTTGCTTCAGGTGCTGACGTGAACGCTAGAGGAAATTGCGGCGATACTGCCCTGATTTATTCTGCCAGTGAAGGCGATACCGAAATGATGCAGGTTTTGATTGACGCGGGGGCTGACCTGTACGCTGATAACAGATGGGGAAGAACTGCATTAACGGAAGCCGCCAGCCCTGAAGCCATAGAGATTCTGCTTAACTCAAACTTTAACATCAATCATAGGAACAGTAACGGCATGACACCATTAATGCAAGCCTGCTATTATGGGAACGGTGAAGCGGCAAAGACTCTCATTAAAGCTGGTGTTGATTTTTGCTGTGGGGGATTCAGCGTAGACGACAAGAACAGGACAGCTCTTATGTTTGCCTGCTCGCCATACTCAGGTCGTCCCGATATTGAGACTGTGCAAGCTCTGATCAATGCCAAGTTTTACGTGAACGCTAAAGACGATGAAGGCAGGACAGCTCTGATGTATGCTGTGAGCTGCGGCAGCGACCCTGGAGTAGTCAAAGCTCTAATCCGTGCAGGCGCGAACGTCAACGCAAAAGACTCCCGTCTCGGCAAAACCATACTCATGGAAGCCGCAATGAGAGCCAGAAACCCGGAAGTCATAAAGATTCTCATACGTGCAGGAGCTAATATTGACGCAAGAGACAAAATCGGCAGCACTGTAACTGATTACGCCGACCTGAATCCTAATTCCGGGATCGCCAGCATTCTTGACGGACTGGACACAAATACTGAGGGGAATTATCATGCCTGACGGAGTACAGACAAAGCGAGGCGCGAAGAACACAATATTTCTCGACCTCTTCAGCATCCCAAAGTACAGGCTTGAGATGGTCAGGACTCTTCACCCGGAAATGACAGACCTTGAGGAGGACGACATAAAGACTGTTACCCTGAACCCTGTAATCCTGAATGGCCAGTATAACGATCTGGCATTGCTGGTTAGGGACAAGCTGATAATCTTTGCTGAAGCTCAATCAACGTGGAGCATAAATATTCTGGTTAGAATACTGCTTTACTTGGCCGGAACGTATCAGGAATATATCACCGTGAAGGATTTGAACGTTTACAGTTCCAAGAAGCTGGCAATACCAGAGCCGGAGTTTTACGTGATATACACTGGGAGTCGCAAAGCTGTGAAGGACATAATATCGTTGCGGGAAGATTTCTGGGACAACGTGAATCTTCCGCTTGATTTGCGGGTGAAGGTGATACGTTCGGAGGACAAGGGCGACATAATAGGGCAGTACATAATATTTGCTCATGTTCTCGACAGCCAAATAAAGATTCATGGCCGCACGAAGTTAGCCGCTGAGAATACAATTCGTATATGTCAGGATAGCGGAGTCCTGAAGGAATATCTTGACGGCCGCAGAAAGGAGGTTGTTGACATAATGGTGATGCTGTTTGACCAAGATTACGCGATGGGAGTCTATGGTCGTGAACGTGAAAGAATAGGCGAGAAACGCGGCGAAAAGCGTGGTGTGAAGCAGGGAAAAATACAAGGTGTTGTAGAGGCATGCCGCAAACTTGGCGCAACGGTTGATGACGCTTTACGCATGATTATGGAGGATTTCGGCCTCTCTCAGGAAGCAGCGTTAAGGCAAATCAGGGAGCTTTGGGGAAATTGACTCAGGAAAATATTTCCGGCGGGCAGGCGTAAAACTGAGGAGGAAATCATGATTGAATCGTTGTTGTGCGCAGTAATGGTTGTGCTTTTCGCTTCAGTAGCATTCGAGGGGGCGCAGAGGATTTGAAGAAGAACAAGAAAATGTTACCCCAAGAGATTCGTTATATCCTCGACGCGAGGGCGGATGTGGACAATGACGGCAAGACGGCTTTAATGCTGGCGGCTCGGCACTATCACTATTGGAATAGCAACCCCGAAGTCATCGAGGCTCTCATTGATGCGGGGGCTGACGTGAACGCCAAGGGCAATGACGGCTGGACGGCTTTAATGTCGGCGGCATCGGAAGGCAATGCAGAGGTTGCAGAAGTTCTCCTTAAGCATGGCGCGGGCGTGAACGCTAAGAACAACTACGGCTGGATCGTCCTTGATTACGCAGAAAACGACAGCATCAAGAAACTTATCCTCAACGCCGCGCGGTAACCACAACATCCCAAGACAGGAGGAATGACACATAGACAACAAGAACGTAATGAAGATTAACGGAGGCATCCCCCTCAATGGCACGGTCAAGACACAAGGCGCAAAGAATGCTGCCCTCCCGGTCATGGCCGTATCTCTCCTTCTCAGGGGTGAATCCCTCACCCTCGACAACGTCCCGGACCTATACGACATCCACACGATGATTGAGACCCTCGAATCACTTGGCGTTGAGGTCGAAGTCAAACGCGACTCTAAGTCCTCACAGGTCATATTCCGCACTCCCGACGAACTCAAGTACGAAGTCTCCGAAGCATTGGCCCGGAAAATGCGCGCGTCATCCCTCGTGTTAGGCCCCCTACTCGCCAACTGCGGACGCGTCTCACTCCCATTGCCCGGAGGCTGCTCAATAGGAAGCCGTCCCATTGATTTGCACCTCAAGGGACTAAAGCAGATGGGCGCGGACATTGAGATTCAGAACGGAGTCGTTCACGCCAGCGTCAAAGGAAGACTCAGAGGACGACGGATATACCTAGATTTCCCGTCAGTCGGCGCAACAGAAAACCTAATGATGGCCGCTTCACTCGCTCAAGGTGAGACAATCATCGAGAACGTAGCCCGTGAACCAGAAATCGACAACCTAGCCGCCGTTTTGCGCTGCGTTGGTGTTACTGTTGAGACTGAGGGCGCAGGAGGAGTCAGAATCATCGGCATCGACAAGGCACACTCAGGCCGTGAACGCGTCATCCCCGACAGGATAGAGGCCTGCACGTACATTCTCGCGGGGATCATGACGAACGGACATATCAAGGTTGAAGACTTAGTGCCGTCCCACATTGACGCAATACTAGCCAAACTTGAGGAGGCGGGCGCGAAATTCTCCGTCAAGAAAAGCACAGTCGAAATTTTCCCGTCAAAGAAGAAACTCCATCCCGTCAACGTAAAGACAATGCCATATCCCGGCTTCCCTACCGACTCACAGCCTCAGATGGCCGCCGCTCTGTCAGTCGCAAAAGGAGTCAGCACAATCGAGGAGAGCGTGTTTCAGGCAAGATTCCTCTACGCGCAGGAGCTTAACCGCATGGGAGCTGACATAAAGATTTCGCGGGATGTCGCCATAATTCACGGAGTCGACGGCTTGCAGGGTGCGAGCGTGAAGGCTACTGACCTGCGGGCGGGGGCGGCTCTGATTATCGCGGGGCTTGCGGCAAAAGGTGAGACGAGAGTCGAGGACATGATTCACGTGTGGCGAGGCTATGAGGCTATCGACCAGAAACTCAGGGGGCTAGGCGCGAGGGTTGAGCTTGTCTGACATCGAGGTTACAGCGTTCATAGGCCCGGCCGGGACAGGCAAGAGCCACAGGGCTACGATGATTGCCCGGCAAAACGGAATCGACGTTATCATTGATGACGGACTAGTGATTTCACGCGGAAGAATCCTCGCAGGACGGAGCGCAAAATCTGAGGTCAACAGACTACGTGCCATCAAGCGGGCAATCTTTGAGTTCCCGGAACACAGGGATGAAGTAGCAGGATACCTTGCGAAAAATCCCCCGCCAAAGCTCATGATACTTGCCACATCCGCTGGAATGATAGACAAAATCACCGCACGTCTCGGACTCAGCCCTCCCGCCAGAATCATCAGCATCACAGACGTGTCAACCCCGGAGGAAATCGAGGCCGCCCTACGTGAGCGCAAGGAGAAGAAACAGCATGTCGTCCCAGTGGCAAAAGCTCAGATTCAGCACAACTTCGCCGGAAAACTCGTGAGCCAGATACGGGGCTTCTTCAAGGGCAGGGGCAAGGACGAGTCCAGCAACACAATCGTAAAGCCTCTCTTCAGCTTCAACGGGCGCGTAACTATAGGTGCTGACGCTCTGCTTCAGATGTGCCGGAAACTCCTTGAGCTGCGCGACCACGTCAGGAAAATCCGGGACATCGACATTGAGACCGACGAGGACAGAATTTCACTTAGCATTGAGATTGACCTCAACCTTTCCGGGAGAAGCGCGCTCTCGATTGCACGGACGCTCCAGCGCAAAATCAGAATGGGACTGAGCTACTTCACAGGAATGGAAATCAGGCAGGTAAACATAAGGGTGAACGAGATATTTCTATGAGCATAGACATCAATGAAGCATGGGATGAACTGAAGCGCAGGGTCTCCGAGTGCCAGAAGTGCGGACTGTGCAAGAAGAGGAACAAGACTGTTTTCGGCGAGGGCCCGACTGATTGCCGGGTCGTGATTGTGGGGGAAGGGCCGGGAGCTGATGAGGACGCTACAGGGAAGCCGTTTGTCGGTAAAGCAGGCCAGCTTCTCACAAGTATTCTTGAGGACGGAGGGAAAATCCCGCGCAACACCCTCTACATAACCAACACGGTGAAGTGCCGACCCCCTGAAAATAGGAATCCCACAAAGGAAGAAGCACAGGCTTGCAGTGAGTTCTTGGAGGCGCAGCTGCTGCTGCTTCACCCGGATATTGTCGTTACTTTGGGCAACATTCCGACACAGTTTCTCCTCAAGACGACTCAGGGCATAACCAGCCTGCGGGGGACTTGGGTTAACTGGCGGGGGATAAAACTCTTCCCGATGTTTCACCCAAGCTATCTTCTCAGGAACGAATCCCGCGCACCAGGAAGCCCCAAATATCTCACGTGGCAGGACGTTAAGGCACTCAAGGCAGAAATCGACAAACTACAAGGAGCTGACACGCTATGACAGACACAAAGAATGAAACACGAGTCCCGCGTCATCTTGCAATAATTCTCGACGGCAACGGACGCTGGGCAAAACGCAGGAACCTTCCCCGCCTCATGGGACACAGGGCAGGACTAAGAAAGCTCGAAGACATGGTGAGGCTCGTCAAGCGCGAGGGCATACGCTATTTCTCGGTCTACGCTTTCTCGACGGAAAACTGGAACAGGCCAATCATGGAAGTTACCGGGCTGATGAGGCTTTTCGGGTACTATCTCAGGCGCAAGGTCGACGAGGTCAAGGCTGAGGGCGCGAGGATACGCTTCTGCGGCCGCAAGGACAGAATCCCGGACGAGCTGCGCGAACAAATGGCGTGGGCGGAAGACTACACGAAGGACGAGAAGATACTGGACTTCATCCTCTGCATCAATTACGGCGGCAGGGCTGAAATCATCGACGCTGTGAACTCGCTCATTGAGTCCGGCGCGAAACCCCCGGTAACAGAACAAGACCTGCGCAACCACTTCTACCTTCCTGACGTGCCAGACCCCGACCTCATCATCAGGACGAGCGGCGAGCTGAGACTGAGCAACTTCTGGCTGTGGGAGAGCGCGTACAGTGAGTACTATTTCACCGATATACACTGGCCGGATTTCGGGTATGACGAACTCCGCAAGGCGCTGGACAGCTACGCGGGAAGGGAGCGTCGTTATGGCGGGCTTAAGGGCTGACACAGAGCTTCGACTCCGCACCCTCAGCAGTGTCGCGATAGTCCTCGTGATTCTCTGGGGGATAAACACGGGCGGGATGGCCTGGACGGTCATAGCCGGGATAATCGCCCTGTCATCGCTCGGCGAATACTACAGGCTCGTAAGCAAGCTCAGGGGCGCGAGGCTCTCTCCGGGAATGGGCTACATATTCTCGCTGGTATTCCTGATTGCGGCGGTACGGGAAAACCCACAGCCTATTGTGCTTGGGATGATACTTGCGCTTTGCGTGTTCGCTGTGATGACGGTCGAGATATTCAGGCGGCAGATGACACGGGGGACAAGCCACGCAATCCTGAACTCAGGGGCGGTGATTTCGGGCGTTCTGTATATCACTGTGCCTTGGACGTGCATGGTGATGCTGAGGAGTTACGCTTTCGGCAGGCAGGTGCTTGATACGCTGTTCTTCTGCACATGGGGCTGTGATGTGGGGGCGTACATAGGCGGCAAGATGTTCGGGACAACGAAGCTCTGCGAACACGTCAGCCCGGGAAAAACAGTCCAGGGCTTCATCGCCGGGATAATCGGAAGCCTCGTTGCGAACGCGGGGGCAATATACTTCTTCACGCTCCCGGCATATCCGCTGATTCTTGTCGGGTTCATATGCGGGATATTCGGGCAGGTCGGCGACTTGGCGGAGTCGCTCATAAAGCGCGAGGCTGGCGAGAAAGACTCAGGCCATGTTATACCGGGGCACGGCGGGATGCTTGACCGCTTCGACAGCATACTGTTCAACGGCCTGCTGACCTATCTTGTGCTGAGGGTGATACTGTGATGAACGTGGGAATAATTGGGGCTACCGGGAGCGTAGGCAGCGCGGTGATGTCGGTGTGCGCGTCATGGCCGGGGAAGATCCGTGTTGTTGCGCTGGCGGCGAACCATGACTCGGAGAAGCTGAGGACTCTTGCGGCGAAATTCAGCGTCAGCAAAGTCTATCCTTACGAGAAATACGGCGACGAAGGCCTCGAACTCATAGCATCAGATCCGGAAATTGAGCATGTGGTCTTCACGTCATCAGGAACGGCGGCAATCAAGGCTCTGTGTTCAGCCCTGAAACTCGGCAAGACCGTATCACTGGCCAACAAAGAAAGCATAGTTGTTGCGGGAAAATGGGTGATGCCCCTCGTGAGTCGACCCGACCAGCTCAGACCGTTAGACAGCGAACACAACGCGATATGGCAATGCTTACACGGCGAGGATAAATCGTTCGTGAGGAAAATATACCTGACAGCATCGGGCGGGCCGTTCAGGAATTTCACCCAAGAAGAACTGCTCACTGTTACGCCGGAAATGGCACTCCGTCATCCTGTGTGGGACATGGGCGCGAAGATCACAATCGACAGTGCTACCCTCATGAACAAGGGGATTGAGCTTATCGAGGCGATGTATCTTTTCGGGCTGGACGAGCCGCAGGTTGACGCGGTGATTTCGCCGGGCTCGTTCGTTCACGGGCTGGTCGAGTTTGAGGACGGTAGCGTGAAGATTCTTGCCGCGGAGCCTGACATGATGCTTCCTGCCGCGTCGTGCCTGTTCTGGCCTGAGAGACATTTTCCAGCTGAGACTTTCAGGAGGCCGGAGTTCCTGCGCGAGGTTAGGTTTGAGGCTCCTGACGCTGAGAGGTTCCCGGCCATGAGGACAGCCCGCGAGTGCATGAGGCTCAAGGGGGGGTATCCGGCTGTGCTTGTGGGGGCGGATGAAGTTGCTGTGAGCTTGTTCCTTGAGGGGAGGATAAGCTTTCCCCAGATCGCCGGGCTGGTTGAGACTGTGCTTGAGTCGCGGAGCTGGTCTGACCCTGCGAGTCTGGATGAAGCTGTGAGTCTGGTTGACGATGGCAGGAGGGAGGCATTGAGGCTCGCGCCCCGTTGATTCTCACCAGCGGGGGGTTGAGTCTTCCTTCGCGCTTTTGCCAATGATGCGCCCCAGATGATAACGCAGCGACATTGCCAGCGTTGCCAGAGGAACAGGAAGGTACACTTGGCATATCTCGTACAGTTTCTTCATGATGCCGTACCGCCTGCAAGAAAGCACGTCCCGCAAGAATGGCTTGGCTCTTTCCTAGCACGTTCGGAGGGTTTCGTCTACTTTGTCCATGCCAGCATACGTGATGCTCTGGAGTCGGTCTTTTCCCGTGTAGATTCTGAATGCCCTGTAAATCTCAGGAGGGAGTCCGGGCTTGCTGAGGATAACTGAATGCCAGTCTTCCTTGTCCTTCCGCCGTTCAGAAAGAGGAACATGCATTGCGCTGTCCGGCCTTGAGAGTATGTCGAACAACGGTGTTTCTATGTAAGCACTCCCTCCCGTCAAGAACAGGTATTCCAGCCCAAAAAGCTGGTCTTCTCCGTAATGCATTCCCTCACTGAATCTCAGGCCATGCTGCCGAATTATGTCGGCTAAGAAAATCTTTGCATGTGCTGTGCGGGGAAAAGCGAAGTCGCATTGCGCGTGTACTGTCTCCTCCAGTGTCAGCGTCCGTGACGGGACATTATGGTATCTCGCCCTCAGCATGGTGTCTTCCCTGCCGTCATCTACGTATACGTTCCAAGAGTTTGCGGCAACCAGCCTGTCAGGGTATTTTGCCTGAGCATCAAGCATTACTTCCAGTGCCTCAGGCTCCATCCAGTCATCCGAGTCCAAGAACACGATATACTCACCTCTTGCCTCGCGGATTCCGACATTCCGGGCGACTGAGACCCCGGCGTTCTCCTGAGTGAACACACGAAATGTTGCTGTGGGGCTGTCTGAGGCAGGACTCGATTGCGCGGTGAATGTAGCGGGCTGTGTTGTAGGCGGGGATTATGACTGATACGAGGACAGAATTATGACTGTGGCTTGATTGTAGCGGGATTATCCGGCTGTGTCAAGATTTCCTGTCATCCTTTCTTTGTGTGATGGCTTATTGTATTATGTCCATGAATTAACGGCGTGACGATTTCTCGAAGGGAGACAAGAGAACCATGCCCCCCTGTCTTCCGCGTTAATACTTCTGGATGTTCTTGTGCGAGTCCATCACGACAACACAGCCCGGCTTCACATGACGCAACACTTCCCTCATGTCATCCTCCGGGATTGCCACGCACCCGGCGGTGTAGTGATTCTTCGTCTGGCAGTGAAGGAATATCGCCGAGCCCTTCCCCGGAGTCCTCTCTGTGTTCCAGCTGATATTGAGGCAGTAATTGTACGCTAGCTCGTAGTCTATGAGGTGTTCGCTCTCTTTCCTGTCGAATGCGTCATATTCCCGCGTGGATACCATCGTGTTGTAGCGGCCAGAGTTCGAGTCCCCGTCCCAATAATGAGAGTCATCAACCTTTGTGTAGCCCATCATGCAGCCCGGATCTTCCAGAATCCCGAAAGCCTCCGTGAACGTGTACACACCAACGGGAGTCTTCATGTCGCCCCCGCGGGTTTTGCCCCAGCCCTTTTTGCCGACGTACGCAGGGCAGGACACTATTTCGCGCCATGTCCCGGAGCTGTCCTTCTCGTGGAATGAGAATCTCGCGTTTGAGCCGTGAGTCCCGGAGACTAGTGCGAGCTGGGACGCGTTTTCCGCCGCATTGAGTCCCGCCACCCAGCCGGGGGACTCGCTGTAGTCAGCAAAAGCAGGCGAGGCAAATATCACCGCAAGCAGCAAAATCTTAAGCATCATTGTTCCTCCTGTAACAGCAAATTTCTGACAGCACACACGCTAGGCATTCGGGCTTCTGGGGATGACAGACCACCCGGCCGTGGGCAATCATGTTGACATGGCCGCCCAAGCACCGGGTTTCAGGCACGACTCCCTCAAGCATCCGGGAAATTTCCTCTGGGGACGCTTTCCCCCCGGCAATCCCTGTTCTGCGTGAGATTCGGGTTATGTGGGTGTCGACAGGGAAGGCGGGAATCTTGAAGTCAAACAGCAAAGTACACGCGACAGTTTTCGCCCCCACGCCCGGCAATGCCCGCAAATATTCCCGGATATAGTCCCGGCCATGAGCGGCAAGCCCACGTATCGAGTACTCCCCGAAGTCAGAATACACGCGCCCCAATATCGTCAGGATTCTCCCGGCCTTCGTGTGAGCGAGTCCCGCTGTCCTGATTGCGTCCTCAAGCCGTGATGCCCCCGCGTGAACAACGTCCGGCCATGCGGGAAATTCTGCCTTCAGCCGGGAAAATGCCCTGTCGCGGTTAATGTCGTTGGTGTTCTGGGATAAGATGGTGAGTATAAGCCCGTCCAATGGCTCATCGTGTCCGAGTTCGGGCGGGCATTCTTCGTTGTGGTACTGTGATTCCAGAGCGTCAAGGATTCGGATTATCCTGCACATTTTCGGGAGACTTGGCGGGCTTCTTCTTGCGGGATTTCCGGGCTGACCGGGAAAATTTCTTCTCAAGCCTCATCCCGTCACTGAGCATCTTCTTGAGGCGCGACTTCACTAGGCCGTGTACTGTCTTGTCGCTGTAACTGCCATCCTTGCGGGGCTTGCCTGCCGTTACGCCTGTGAGGATTTCGAGTCCCTCGTCAATGTCGCTCACCGCCCACACAGAGAACTTGCCTTCACGAACAGCGTCAATAACTTCATCGCTTAACATCAAGTGCCTCATGTTGGACGCGGGAATCATGACTCCCTGCTCACCTGTGAGGCCTGCTATCTTGCAGTACTCGTAGAAGCCCTCGATTTTCTCGTTCACGCCCCCGATTGGCTGGACGTTCCCGAACTGGTCAACAGAACCCGTAACAGCTATGCCCTGTTTCAGCGGGAGCCCCGACAACGCCGACAGTATGCAGTAAAGCTCGGTTGATGATGCGCTGTCGCCCTCAATGCCGGAATAATTCTGCTCAAACGTTATATGTGCTGACAGACTCAGCGGCATATCCTGCGCGTATTTCCGCCCCAGGTAGCTGGAGAGAATCATCAAGCCCTTGTTGTGGATCGGCCCGGTCATCTTCACTTCGCGCTCAATGTTCACGACTCCTTCCTGACCCATGAAGACATTAGCCGTGATTCTTGACGGGTGTCCGAACCTGTAATCCCCCAGATCTATCACGCTCAGGCCGTTAATCTGCCCGACAAATTCCCCGCTTGTGTCAACGCGTATAACCCCGTCAGCAAAAGCCCGCGCCAATTTCTCACGGTAAAGACTCAGCCTGTAGTTCCTGTGCTCGATTGCCCGGACAACGTCAGCCCTTGTTACTGTGTCAGATGCTGCCCACGCGCTGGACTCGGTCAGCAATTCACGGAGTCTTCCTGTGTCGACCGACAAAAGCGACTGGTCTTCTGCCTCGCGTCCTGACCATTCCACAATCTCGGACAGTGCTGAAGCGTCAAAGGGTTTCAGACTCTTGCGCCTGACGTATTCGGCTATGTAGCGGGCCATTTTGCGCTCGTTGTCGGCTGTGCGTGGCATGTCGTAATCGAAGCTGGCCTTCACCTTGAAGATTTTGCCGAACTCAGCGTCATAGTACTGCAGCAGCTCGTAGATGTAGGGCGTTCCTGTCATGATGATTTTGAGGTTCATGGGGACTGCTGACGGCCTCAGCGATGACACCGGCAAAGCTCCGTATTGTTCGCCGAGATTCTCTATTGTTGCCTCGCCCGTGCGCAGGATTCTTTTGACTGCCTCCCAAGCCATGAAGTTCATCAGGACTTTTTCCGCGTCCAGAATGAGGAAGCCCCCGTTTGCCTTGTGGAACGCTCCCGGCAGTATCCGCCGGAAGTCCGTGTAAAGGTAGCCTTGATGACTCTCGTATTCGACACGGCCGGAAAGGTTGTAGTACGTGGGGTTGTTTTCGAGGATGACGGGCGCGCCCTTCTGGGGATCATTGCTGACGAAAAGGTTTGCCTGATACCGGGTGAAGTCGACCTCCGCGTTCTCATCACGAGCCGCCGTAACGAACGCCCCGAAATTCTCGATGATGTCATCCGTCATAGCGTCAAACCATTTCTGTAACGCCTCATTTTCACGGTATTTCCCGCGAATGTCATCCATAACGGGCGAGATCGCAGACCTGCACATTTCCGCGTCAAGTTTGCTGAGTGTGTCCTTGAGGGCCTTCTCCATGTCGCGTATCTCCCTCATTCCTGAAAGAGTCCGCTGTGAAATCTTCTCGCTTTTGGCCTGGTACTTCTTCTGCTTCTTGTCGTCTAAGGCCTCGTATTCTTCCGGCTTAAGCTCGCGGATTATGTCGTTGCCTTCCTCGTCTTTGTCCTTGATTAGGGGGATGCTCACGAAACCTTGGGGAGTCCTCTTGAGGCTGAAATGTTCACGTTCCGCACGCGCCTTCAGCTTGTCCATGACTGCCCCGGCTTTCTCCTGGAACTCCTTTATGTGGCGGGCTTTGGTGTCCTCGTACTGGCTCTGCTCAAACGCACGGCTGATTACGGCCTTCAAGTCCTTGAGTAACTCGTCCAAGTCATCGGATAACTTCTTGCCTTTTCCTGCTGACACTGAGACAGCTAACGGCTCTCCGGGCTTGGCGAAATTGTAGAGATAAAGCCAGTCGTCAGGAGCTGGAAGACTCCCGGCCATGTCTTGGAGGCGGTCAAGTATGTAGCTTGTTCTTCCGCTTCCGGGCTGACCTACCACGAAGATGTTGTAGCCCCTGCCGTCAACCCTGAGTCCGAACTCCATAGCCTCAAAGGCTCTTTGCTGACCGATTAGGGGTTCAGGCCTGCGGGATTTCGTCAGGGGAATATCGTTTGTGGTGGAAATCTTCCAGCTTGTTACGGGCTTGGTACGTCTGAGTTTTTCTGGCGCAATTCGTCTCTGTATCGTCAATCTTTCTCTCCTTAGTCAGATAAACATTTGTTCGCCGCAAGAGCCTCAATCACTGACTCGTCGTCGGCCTCAAGCAATATCCCGCTCATTTTCTCGTACTCCTCATATCCTCCGAGAGCGTCAAGAACACCAAGCACATATTCCCGCTCCCTTCCGTCAAAACGATTAGTGAGCAAGCCGAATAATATCGTTCCTCGCATGATCCATTGTTCGAAGTCCTCAGACACAGAGTCAATGTCGTAGTACATCACGGCGAAATCGAAATCATCATGATCTTCATCGTCGTCAGGCTCAGGATAGTAACCGAACATGTAGAACGGCACATCAGGCGCGAGAATGAGAGCGTCCCAGAACATGCTGGCACATAATGCCCGGCTTCCTCCCGTCATCCACGCCGCTACAAGCCTAGAATACCCCCAAGCCAGCCCGTGAGTCTCATCCCTGAGAGTCAGCGCAAGAATCTTCTGCCATTCGTGAAGCTCAATCAGCACACGGTAATATAACGGCTTCACACTGTCCTCGTCGTCCGGGTCATCAGCCGCTTTCATGGCCGACTCGCAGGCATTGAGGGACTCTGTGAACTTGTTGTTCTCGAAAAATGTATGAGCCAGCCTGAAATTCACGGAGAATACAAGCTCTTCATCATCGGCGTATTTCAGGGCGCGTGTGAGAATGTCCTCACGTTCGGCTGTGTCCTCTGTGCAGTCCGCGAGAATGACCAGTGCCTCCGGGTTGTCCGGGGAAATCTCCAGTATCTGCCGCGCTATTGCCTCGGAACGCGCCGGGCTCTCCGTGCTGTAGGCCATGTTTAGGAGCTGTGATACTCTGTCATTCTTCATGCTAATCCACGTCCCATTGTCCTTCTTGGCGGGATGGCTCCTGCGGTGCCGGGCTGCTTGGCTCTGATGTGCTTGTGCTGTCCTTGAGTGAGGTTGTTGACTGTGAGTCTCTTCCTCCGTCATGGCCGTATGTCCTGAGGCTCTCAAGTATCACCCTTCCTCCCCAGATGTAGCCCCATTGCCGCGCAAGATCCGCCACACCAAGAGGCTCACCCCCGTAAAGATACGCGTTGTTCTTCCTGAGCTGGTCGGCTATGTATGGGCTTAGACGCTTTATCATCTGCCAGGTGTATTCGCCGGAATTAGGCTCGAAGTGTCTCCATTTGTCGCCAAGCCAGATATAGACACCGGGCTTGTGTGTGTTCCATGCAATAATCGTGTTGAAATATTCAGTGTCAAGCCAGCCCATTCGGTTAATGCGCTTGTCCTTTATGCTGAGAAATTCCGGGCTGTCTAGATTCCTTCCCCAGCCCCAAAGCGCGGCTATCCTCGCAAGACCGGGAACTCTTGACGGAATCACCGAGCCTACAAGAATATTCGTCGGCTGTATCGTCCCCGCCGTATTCATCTGGCCGTATACCCACCTGTTCTCTGCTATCTGAGCAACCGGGAAACCGTCAAATGTTGCATACCATCCCGCCGGCAAATCAACGGGCTTCCATATCTCGAAATTCATCGCATATGCCTTCTGGTAAGCAGACATAACCGCTCCTCTGTATGACCGCGCGCCCTCAAGCATCACTCCGCCCGGAGCAACAGAAAGCCTCTCAACACCATACGACGGCCGGGAGAACGACAGCATCAAAGCCGTGATAATTATTGCTGACTTCATTTGTGGCAAGGTCAAAATTTCTTCACCTGCTTCGGTTTTGTTTGTCTGTGATTTCGCCACATTATAGCAAAAATAAAGCCCCCCCGTTAATTTGAGGGAGCTTGTATGTTTCTTACTTCATGGCTACCTGTTCCCCTCGCTGTCGTTTTTCGTCGCTGCTCTTGATGGTTTGGGCTTGCTGACAGGCGAGGATTTGACTTCTCCGGCCTTCTCCTGTAGGTGCTGAAGCCTGCGCTCAGTCGGCGGATGAGAATTGAATCCGTTGGGCTGGGTAACATATTTGTTGTCAGCAAATGCTTTCATCGCGTTGTACAGGCCGTAAGGGTCATAGCCCGCTTTCTTGAGAAGCTCTGTTCCGTAGTCGTCAGCCTCTACTTCCTGCCCCCGCGAGAACCCGGACTCCGCAAGATTCGCACCAATCTGGCCCGCTCCCTGCGCTATAGTTCCTCCCCAGCCTCCGATTCTGCCCAAGAGATGCCCGACTATTGCCCACCCTACAGCGCGGCCTACCCCTTGTCCGTAATGTCCCAGCCTAACATGGCCGATTTCGTGTCCAAGTACACCGGCTATTTCGTCCTCAGTGTTCAGTATCTTCATGAGGCCTTCTGTTACGTGGACGCTGAAATTGTCCTTGTTCTGGAATTTCACCCACGCATTAGGCGCGTCCTGATGCTCGTAGTTGATTGGCACTTCCTTGAAACCGTCAGCCTTAGCAATCCTCTTCCATGCAGACTCGACAACATCCTTCGAGATTTCCCCCCAAGCACACGCGCACGACATCAGCAACATCATCATTGCCCCCAAAATTCTGCGCATAAATATCACCTTGCCTTCCTATATTTTTCCGCGAAATCATGAAGAGCCTTCAGCCTGTCATCAGTAGCAGGGTGAGTGCTGAACCAGTTCGCGATTCCTGACTTCGTGCCGTAGCCGTTGTCCCGGAATGCCTTCATAGCGTTGTACAGTCCCATGGGGTTATAGCCTGCCTTAACGAGGAGCTTCACGCCGTACTCGTCGGACTGTGTCTCCTGGCTGCGGCTGAATGCGTTTTCCGCGAGGTTCATTCCGACATTGCCGACTGTCTGGGCTACTTTCCCGGTCTTGCGCTGCAGGAGCTTCCCGGCCAGGCTCCAGCCCATGCTTCTTATTCTGCCCTTCGTGTAATGCCCAAGCCTGACGTGTCCTATCTCATGCCCCCACACGCCCGCCATCTCGTCCTCAGTGTTCAGGATTCTCATGAGGCCGGTTGTTACGTGGATGGTGTAATCGTTCTGGGACTTGAAGGCCACCCACGCGTTGGGCGAGTTGTCGTTCTCGTAGCTGATTGGGACTGCCTTGAATCCGTCAGCCTTGGCGATCCTCGTGAACGCGGCCTCGACGGTTGCCTTCGTGATTTGGGCATGGGCGCGCGTAGAAAGAGCCGCAAGAATCATCACGGCCATGAAAATTTTGCGCATGTGAATATCTCCTTTCTTGTTGTGAGAATGATGGTGCAATTTTACAGCTAACGGGCAAAAAAATACCGCCGTCCCCAAAACTGAAGACAGCGGCAGTTGTTTTCGTTGGTGAAAATTTCTGTTACAGCGGAGTTACTCCGAGAACAACGCACATAACGATTGACAGTATGCTTATGCCCCAGATCCACGGCAGCGAGTACTTGATATGCTCGCCGACCTCAATCTCAAGCAAGCCGAGACCGAGATACATTGCCGGGCTCAGCGGGGAAATCATGACTCCGACGTTCTCAGCTACGAGCATTACGCAGGCGACATCCATCGGGTTCACGCCGAACTGTGAGGCTATTCCCACAACGACAGGCAGAAGCCCGAAGTAGAACGAGTCCGTCCCCAGGCACATAATCAGAGGAACAGCGAAGCACGCCACGATGAAGTGTGTGTAGCGCCCCAAGTCAGGCGGGATTATTGTTACGACCGCTGAGGCCATCGCGTTGAGCATCCCAGTTCCAGACAGCACGCCCGTGAAGATTCCTGCCGCGAACAGGGTAACAACCATCGACATTGCCGCCACGCCGTAATTCTTCAGCTTGCTGTTCTGCTCCTTGAGGCTCTTGATGTTGAACGGGAGCGTTATAGCCAGCGCAAGCATGAACGTGTACGCGGGGTTGAGCCAGCCGGCCATGAGGACAACGATAACAGCGACCACGACGAGGAAGTTGTACGTCTGGAGCGCGGATGACACCTTGGGGCCTTTGTCGTCAGCCTTCGCCTCTTCGACGGATTCGTCAGCCGAGAGTCCGAGCTTCGCGATTCTCCTCTTCTGCACACCGCTCTGAAGGAACGCCACCACGAACGTGATCACCAGCATTGCCCCCTGCACCGGAAGCAGCCTGTGCCACAGGATATTGGGGTCTGACTCAAGCACTGTAGCCGCCCTTATCGTCGGACCGCCCCAAGGACACACGTTCATTACGCCGATTGCCACGCACACGAGGAGCATCAATGCCCTGTTGTCCATCTTGAGCTTCTTGAACAGCGGGAGCATGGCCGTGATTGTGATGATGAACGTCGTCGCGCCTGAGCCGTCAAGGTGTCCGATTATGCCGACCGCCGCAGTCGCAAGGAGAACGAGTGTTACGTTGGTCCCGGCCTTTTTGATGAGGAAGTTGACGATTGGGTCAAAGACTCCCTGGTCTGACATGAGTGAGAAGAACGAAATCGAGAACACGAACAGCGAGACCGTCGACACCATTTTACTGATGCCGGAAGCCGCGAACTTGTTGACGGCCAGAGGGTCAAAGCCTGCCACCAATGCCGCGATTGTCGGAAGGAGTATGAACGCGATCGGAGGGATGATGATTTTCTTGATGAGGCAGACTATGAGGATGAGAACCATCACGAAGCCGATTATTGCGAGCTTGGTTGACGGGGCTGCGGCGGCCTTCTTTGCGGGGGCTTTGGCGGGTTTCAGCATGTCGGTGAAGGACTTGTATTCGTCCTCAAGTGCCTTCTGGTACTCCGGAGCGTCAGCATAGCCGGGCCTCTCGTCGTAACCGCCCTGCTGGAGGAAATCGTTCCATTCGGGGGTCTTCACAGCGTCAGCGATTATTGCCCTCATAGCGTCGACAGCTTCCCTCGGCGTTCCGTTCTTGGCGAAAATTCCGCGCTCAGAACCCAGGAACGCGTTGATGCCAAGCTCCTTTGACGACTCGACGCTGGGGTAACGGTTCATTCTCTTTTCGGCGAGAACGAGCATAGGGATGATGTCCCCCGCGCTTATTTTGTCCTCGATTTCCTGAGTCCCGGTAATCATGAGGTCAATCTGCCCGCGCAGAAGTGCCTCAGTCATTCCCGCGCCCGTGGGGTAGTCAACTTCGAGGATGTCTAGCCCCTCTGTAGCCTGCTGGAACGACAAGCCGTCAACGCCTACCCTCGTGAGCATTCCGACGCTTACGCTGAAGGGATGAGCCTTGATGTAGTCGCGTAGCTCGCTGAATGTCTTGAAGCCGCGCTCCTCCATTGACGCACGTGAAGTCGCTATAACGTCAATCGCGTGGACGAGCCTTGCCACCGGGACAAACTCATTCAGGAACTTGAACTTCATCTCGCCCATAACATCCTGGATGAGCAAGCTCTGAGTTCCGAGCATGAACGTGTAGCCGTCTGCCGCCTGTTCGCGGGTGTAGGAAGCTCCGTTAGTGCCGTTTCCGCCGGTTACGTTGACAACCTCGACCTCCTGCCCTGTCGCCTTCCTGATGAGGGGGACTATTGCCCGGAGTGTCGCGTCAGCTCCGCCGCCTTCTCCCCAGGGGCATACGATGGTGATTTTGCGGTCGAACTTCCACGCTGACGGGGCTGGGGATGCCTCATCAGCCGCGAAACAGGACACGCAGAATGACAGCGCGAGCAATGCAGTTAGTAGTGCCAATACAAAACGTTTCAACTGTAGTTGCCTGCTACGTAAAAAGTGTAATACTGTGCTGGTACACTCTTTCGAGTTTTCCTCGTTCTTTCCTTATCTCTAAGGCATTTCCTGCCCTCGTTCGCTAATGCTACTTGAGTTTGTACGGCAGTCCAGAGGCTTTGACTTCCCCCCTAGCCGGAGGTAGCCACATTTCTGTGGATTGGTGTTACCTGTCCAGCACCTGACATTACGTAGCAGTCTATTCCTCCTTCAATATCTTATCAAGTCTGAAATAAGTAACACCTTTTATCATTATTTCACACTACTTTTCTATATGGACATGCCTCCTGATAATAGTTTGGTTGGATAGGTGTATTATAGCGGAATTGTTGCTGACTTGCATTCAGTAATCATGTATTCAGGCGCAGGGAAAAAATCTCCTTCAACGCCTGCCCGGCAAGTGAAGAAACCCACCTCACTACAGCCGTATTACAGCGGAATAAATCACACCTTGCATTCAAGAATCAGCGCAAAAAAATCCCCCTCACCGTCCGTGCGATAAGGAGGATTCATTCTCACGCTTCCTGTTACTTGCTGACCTTAAGGACTCCGTCGCCTGCCTTGACTTTTCCGCCTGACACGAGAGCCTCGACCTTCGCGAAATCCTTTGTGTTCGACACGGCCATAATCACGGTGTCATCGTAGCCTGAGTTCCTGACCTTCCACAAGTCCATAGTCAGCACCGGCTCACCGCGGCGGACTACCTGGCCCAGCCTGACGTGGTTCTTGAAGCCCTCGCCCTTCATGTTGACGGTGTGAATCCCGGCGTGAATGAGTATCTCAATTCCCCCGGCCTGAATCACTGCTGCGTGTGCTGTCTCCGTAACTTCCGACACAGTGCCGTCAATTGGCGCGAGGATTTTCCCGTCTTCAGGCTTGATGCCTATGCACTGACCGAGAGACCCTGCGGCGAAAGCCTCGTCCTTGATGGCTGGCATCGGCACAACGTCTCCTGCTACGGGCGCGCTCAACTCGGCGGGGAAAACCACGGGGGCGGGTGTCTTATTCGCGAAACTGAACAACGGCATGAAGATTGCTCCTTACGTTCAAAGATTTGGATGATGGATTTTGATTATTATATCCTGAAGATATGAACATGTCAGTGATATACTTGCCGGAAAATCACGGAATGGAGTGTATCAAAGTTGCGGAAAAATTTTCGTGCCATCATCCTCGTAACAGCAATAGCGTTGTCCCTGTCAGCAGGAAAATCACAGGCCGCCCGGAAAGTCATCCTAGATACCGACATGGCATATCTCAATGATGACGCTTTGGCCATGTTCGTACTCTGTCAGGCAGACAAGGCAGGAATGCTCGAACTTCTCGGCGTAACAACCGCAGGCGGCAATGTCTTTGTCCCGGAAGCCACAACAGCCGCCCTCCGTCAGCTCGAACTCATAGGCAGGCAGAATATCCCCGTGATTATCTCAGGCTGAACAATGAGCCTCCTTACGGTTACCCGGAGACAAGAGCAAAGGAGCTTCCTGCGTGGGACTTCATCATTGAGAGCGTCAAGGCCAGTCCCGGAGAAGTAACGATAATGTCAGTCGGAGCGGCAACAAACATCGCCCATGCCCTGAAGAAATATCCCGCACTCTCACAGGAAGCCGCCGGAATAATCTACATGGGAGGAGACATTGACGTTCCCGGAAACGCAACGCCCGCCGCAGAAATGAACTGGTACTATGACCCGGACGCGGTGAAACTCTGTCTTGCCGCAAACTGGAAGAAGCAGCTCATAATTCCCGATGACCTTTCACGGCATATCAGACTCACTCAGGCATTCTATGACCGACTCGCCGTCAGCAACACCAACCCAATCACCAGATTCATACTTTCAGGCAAGAAGACGTTCACCGAAGACTCAGCAAATTACGTGTGGGATGTCCTAGTCCCGGTGATATTCCTCAAGCCCGGAATCATCACTGACCTTCAGGAACGCTACATAACAGTCGACAGCACTCCGGGCATAAACTCAGGCCGCGCAGTCTCATGGACTCAGCACGAACACAACGACATGAAGACAGGACGAGGATTCCCTGATGGCGTGAGGAAGGCTGATATTGTGATGGGGATTGATGCTCCGGCTTTCTGGGATTTCTACGTTGAGATGCTTACCATGAAGTAATGCTTTGCGTCAATGGTATACTATTCGGAAATTTTCAGCAGGAAGTGAATCAAAGTTGCAGAACAAGTTACGTGTCGGCGTCCTTGGTGCTACAGGGATGGTCGGCCAGAGATTCATTCAGATTCTCCACAATCACCCATGGTTCGATGTCAAAGTCATAGCCGCTTCCCCCAACAGCAAAGGCAAAACTTACGCCGAGGCAATGTCAGGAAGATGGCTTCTTGATGAGCCGATTCCCGAAAACGTCAAATGCATGGTGCTTCGTGATGTGAACGACGTGAAGGGAATTGCTGATGATGTCGATTTCGTGTTCAGCGCAGTCAACCTCACTAAGGACGAAATCAAAGCCGTTGAGGAATCTTACGCCCGCGCAGAGACTCCTGTAGTCAGCAACAACTCAGCTCACAGATGGACACCTGATGTTCCCATGATCGTCCCGGAGATTAACCCCGAACACGCCGAAGTCATCCAGTACCAGCGCAAGAGACTCGGAACATCCCGCGGATTCATCGCCGTAAAGCCTAACTGTTCGTTGCAGTCATACGTCCCGGCATTCGCGGCGTGGAAAGAGTTTGAGCCCTATGAAGCTATCGTTACGACCTATCAGGCGATTTCGGGCGCGGGCAAGAATTTCACCACATGGCCGGAAATGGTCGGCAACGTCATACCCTACATAGGCGGCGAGGAAGAGAAGTCCGAGAAGGAACCCCTCCGCATATTCGGGAGCATCAGGGACGGCCAGATTGTCCCGGCAACAGAGCCAGTTATCTCCGCGCAGTGCATAAGAATTCCGGTGCTTTACGGTCATACAGCGGCGGCGTTCGTGAAGTTCCGCAAGAAGCCCGACAGCAAGGAGCAGCTCATCAGCCTCCTCAACAATTTTGCGGGAATCCCACAGCGCGAGAAGCTCCCCACTGCGCCCGCACAGTTCATCAAGTACATGGAGGAAGACAACCGTCCGCAGGTAGCACTTGATGTAAATTACGGCGGAGGAATGGGCGTTACGATTGGGAGACTCAGACCTGATACCGTGTATGACTGGAAATTTGTCGGACTGTCTCACAACACATTGAGGGGCGCGGCAGGCGGTGCTGTCGAGTGCGCGGAGTTGCTCGTCAACCAGAAGTATATCGAGGCGAAATAGTCATGATAAACATTGCTATATTCGGATTCGGGACGGTAGGAAGCGGAGTTGCAGACGTAATCAGGAACAATCAGGCCGAAATCACAAAGACTCTCGGTGAGGGCGTGAACGTGAAATACATCCTCGACATCCGCGACATTCCCGGCGTTGTCAATGACATAAACATTATCGTGAATGACCCGGAAGTGAAGATAGCCTGCGAGACAATGGGAGGCAAGAAACCCGCCTATGAGTACACAAAACTTGCCCTTGAGCGCGGTATATCCGTCTGCACGTCGAACAAGGAGCTTGTTGACGCTCACGGCGTGGAACTCAGCGAGATTGCCAGGGAACACAACTGCTCTTATCTTTTCGAGGCCAGCGTGGGAGGAGGCATCCCGTTATTGCGGACAATACGCGAGGCATTCGGCCATGAACGAGTCTCACGCATAGCAGGAATCCTCAACGGCACGTGCAACTACATCCTCACAAACATGAAGGCAGGCAAGGATTACGCAACCGCCCTCAGTGAAGCACAGGCAAACGGTTACGCAGAACGCAACCCCGCCGCTGACGTTGAAGGCCACGACACAGCACGCAAAATCGCAATACTTGCCTCGCTCGTGTCAGGGCAGAAATTCTCGTATGAGCAGGTCTCATGTGAGGGAATCACGGGCGTAACACAGAAGGATATTGCTGACGCTGAGGCTGACGGTATGGCGGTAAAGCTGCTTGGCGTGTACGAGGCTGAAGGGCCGTCCGTCGTAGTCGCTCCGTATCTTGTCCCGAAATCGAGTCCTCTTTACGCTGTCAACGATGTCTTCAACGGAGTCATGGTTACAGGGAACATGGTTGATGATGTCATGTTCTACGGCAGGGGCGCGGGTAAGAACCCCACAGCAAGCGCGGTTGTGTCTGACGTTATAGAGTGCGCGAAGAACCAGGGCAGGAATATTCACACTGGGTTTGCTGACCTGAAGCCGGTTGCGTCCGTCAATGCCCCGTCAAAACCAGCCGGGCGGAAATTCCGGGTTCTCGGCGAATGAAGAAGGTCGTGAAATTCGGCGGGTCATCCCTCGCTGATGCCGGGCAGTTCAGGAAGGCAGCAGACATAATTCACGCTGACGACTCGCGGGTCTATGTCGTTCCTTCAGCACCGGGCAAAAGAAACTCATCCGACATCAAGATTACAGATCTCCTGTATGAGTGCTGCGAGCTGGCTGTGAAGGGTCAGAATTTCTACGAGCCATTTCTTGCCGTCAAGGACAGGTACAACGAAATCATAACGGGACTCGGCCTCAGCCTCTCACTTGCCGAAGCCTTTGACGAAATCGAGGACAAGCTCCTTCATGAGCCTGAACGCGACTACACAGCCTCACGGGGGGAATACCTCAACGGCAGAATCATGGCCGCCTTCTTGGGGTATGAGTTTGTTGACGCGGCAGAAGTGATTTTCTTCGACGAACAAGGGAATTTTGACGGTGAGAAAACTTACCCTGCCCTGTCAGAAAGACTCGAAAGCTCAAAGGGGGCTGTCATACCCGGCTTCTACGGGCTCGGCCATGACGGAAAGGTGCGCACATTCTCACGCGGAGGAAGCGACATTACCGGGTCAGTTGTGGCCAGGGCGTGCAGGGCTGCCGTCTACGAGAACTGGACGGATGTGTCTGGCCTCCTCATGACAGACCCCCGCATCGTCCCAAACCCGGCGAGGATAAGCAGCATAACTTACCGCGAGCTCCGTGAGCTGGCCTACATGGGCGCAAGCGTCATGCACGAGGACGCGATTTTCCCGGTCAAAAGTGCCGGCATCCCCATCAACATACGCAACACAAACAAGCCGGAAGACTCCGGAACATGGATTGTCGAGAACACAGCAAGACGCTCACCTTACACCATCACAGGAATAGCAGGCCGCAAAGATTTCTGCTCCATCACAATCGCAAAGGATCTCATGCATTCACAACCAGACTTCTACAGGAAGGTTGCCCAGTGCTTCGAGGAGAATAACATTCCTCTTGAGCATCTGCCTTCTGGAATTGACACAATGACGGTCGTTGTTAGGGAGTCTCTTTTCGTCGAACATGAACAGGATGTATTGCGCAGAATCGTGAAGTCCGTTGAGCCTGAGTCGGTCGAGGTCGAGCCGGGCATCGCGCTTATCGCCGTCGTCGGAAGAAGCATGAAGTCACAGACAGGGACGGCCGCGAAAATCTTTCAGGCACTTGCTGACGCTAGAATAAATGTCCGCATGATTGACCAGGGAGCAAGCGAGCTCAATATCATTGTGGGCGTGCTCAACCCTGACTTTGAGGACGCTGTGAGAGCCATTTACAGTGCGTTCGTTGAGTGACAAAACAAAATCCCCCCTGCCGGTTTCAGACAAGGGGGACAAACTTTCTTCCCTTAGCGTTTAATTCCCTTCACCATTCCAGCAAGAACAACCGCGAAAAGCCCGGCCATTGCGCCGAAGCCCTCGCAGCCCCCGCCTCCTGATGAACTCTGGCCGACTCCGTTGTCCTCAGACTGCACAGGCTGTGTGTTGTCCTGAATATCCCCGCCTGAGCTTCCAGCTGTCACTGAGTCAACGTAGAACGTCAGGTCCCATTTCCCGTCCTCGCTGCCGTCTCCTATCACAAGATACGGAACATTGTCATCCTTAATCACGCCCACATAGGCCGTCCTCGATGTGTTGACGCTCGTCCCGTCAGCCATAATCACAATGAAGTCCAGGTACAAAGCATCCTCATACAGGAACGCCCTCACAATGTCAGAAGCTCCCACGCCGAGATTGCTTCCCTTGTTGTTGATGGCTGTGAACAGATTCGCGTCCCTCTCTCCTGTGGCCTCGGATCTCACCCACACAGTCCCGTAACGCGCAAAAACGTTGAACAGGTCGCGGGCATTTGCGGTGCTGTCCATTTCGTCCCAGTGGCTGACAATGAGGCTGTTGCTTCTTGGGATTCTCATTCTCACTGCTATGGGCTGAAGAGGAATGTCGAGGCTTGTATACACTATTTCTGACGTGCTGAACATGGCCGCGTCTCCTGATGTTGCCGGGCTGTCCGGGCTTGGGGTGCTGCCGCCGTCGTCCGAGTCATCGCTTCCCGTGTCGCTTGATACCATCCTCACGAGGCCTTCTGGTACTGCCTTCACTATCCTGAAAGCATCAACCG
Source organism: Synergistaceae bacterium (assembly GCA_017448795.1). Taxonomy (GTDB): domain Bacteria; phylum Synergistota; class Synergistia; order Synergistales; family Aminobacteriaceae; genus JAFUXM01. The sequence continues at coordinate 79,742 of JAFSKV010000021.1, forward strand.
CCGCAGAATTTATGTAGACTGATGAGACAGACGCGGGGTCTGCGTCATCCCCGTAATCAGACGCTGTTATTCTGGACTCCGCGATAAGAGGCCCGCGCCCTATCATGGCCGGAAGTTTCCCTGTCAGGCGGAAAAGCTCTATGGCTGTCTCGTCGTCATTGTTCGCAACGTCAGCAAAATCCATCACGAACTCGCGCACATTAACGCCGCTTTCAGGTGTGTGATTGCCGCCCTCAATAGGAGTCATTCCGCCTATGCGCCTGTAATTGAGACGGAGATTCTTGGGGGCTGATGAAGAATATTCGTACAGACGGAAGGATTCTGTAGTGTCATTTTGCGTGTCTATCGTCCTGTATCCTGAACCTATGTTGTTCTTGTAGACAGTAACGAGCCCCGGAGCAATCTGGCTGTGAGCGTCAAGAAGGAAAGACTCCGGCAGTGTCCCATACATGTCCGCCGTCAAATCATACTTCCAGTAATCCGGCATGATGTTATTGTAGCCGTCGCGGTATGTGGGATTGCCGCCCGCTGTCCCTGTCATGTCGTAGCGGTAAAGCTCGTAGCGCGTCCCCGTCCTGTTCGTTATTCTGGTCTCAAGCTGGTACTGCACATCACGCGAGCCTATCATGAAGAACGTACCAAGGTCCTGGTCGGGCTTGTCGCTCTGAGCGTCCCACGTGAATTTGATGCGGTTCACTATGTTGTCGGCACTGTCTGACACTATCATGTCGAAAATCAGCGGCTCAACAGCAGCATTGCCTTCCGCTACGTTGGCTATGACCATAGGAATCGATGTAAATTCGCGGTAATTCGTGTAGCCCTGCGCAAGGCTCGCCCTCTGCCTGAACGTGATATATCCCAGCCTGCTGCCGTATGCTGACGGTGTCATCCCCCGCACCCTCACGTTAGCTGACAGTGAGCTTCCTGAAGAGATGGCCTGCTCTGCTGACGGATTGACTGTGAGGGAATAATCGCTGTCGAAGCCGGAGAACGCAACAGCCTCGCTGACGCTCCGTATCCCGCAGATGAACATGTCTCCCGCCGTGTCAGTCTCGATTGTGTAGACCAGATCCCCGGAAGCGTTGAAGACTTTATCGCGGCTTTCGCTGACCGACCATGTGAGGACATCGCGCGAGGTGTATATCTCATCGCCGGAAACCGTGTAGAGCCACGCCGAATTTGCCGCGCTTGTGATTATCTGTTTGTCGCCGGAAGAAGCAACCTTGTAGCCCAGCTCATATTTGCCCGCGCTGTCGTTGCGTACGTAGATGTTAGGTGCGCTGTAGATGTAGGCTATAGGCTCTGAAGTCGGATAAGTTTCTTTGCGCCAGTCGAACGTTTGAAGCCACCATTTCGTTGATGTGCTTGATGAGCCAGTCGCGTTGAAGTCCCACCAGAACGGGAAATGCCGCGCGTAAGGGTTGCCGAAGTCAACGTTGAACTCGCCGCTTCCGTTCGTGATTACGAGGCACAGGCTCTCTACAGGGTCAGGGTAGACATCATAGACTTCACGGCTGACATAACGCCTCCAAGCTGACGCGTAAGGCTGTGGTTCTTCGGCGAAAACGAAATTGAAACCGTCCAGCAGGTCGCCCACAGTCTGAATCGTAATGTCAGGCATCTCACCGCCCATAGTCCGCCGGTAAATCCCCGTGTAGGTGTCATCAACCGCAACGCCGTAGATTGCGCTCCTCATACCGTAGTAGTAGTTCTCGTAGACTGTCGCGAACCACTGGGGGCCCGCCACCTGATCCCGCCGTGAAGCCCCCGTGACATCCCTGAGCTGGTAGAAGAAATTGTAATCTGTGTTGCCGTAACGCCCGTAGACTTGAGCCTCATAGTCCGGGCTTGTGTACCAGAAGCGCAGGTTGTAGGGGTCATATTCCGCGCCCCATGAAACACTGCACATGACAGCCAGCAGGAAGAGTCCCGCCGTAAAACGTTTGAGCATTATGGATGAGTCCTCCTTAAGTTAGTTGGGAATGCCTATGTATGATACGGTAACATCTCCTCCAAACTGCGGGGAAATGTCCAGTCCCTTCTTCATGCGGTGGAATGTAACAGTCCTCGTAGCCCTCACCGCCGCGCCAAGCTCCTCGCCCGAATCACAGTCAAGCCCCGAAGGAATGTCGACCGCAACAATGTGTGAAGCCAGCGTGTTCATTGCCTCGACTGCCCTGCGGAAGATTCCCTCAAGCGGACGGTTGAGTCCTGTGCCAAATATAGCATCTATACATGCCTCACAGCCCTTCAGCGCGCTCTCGAACTCCGCGAAATTCTCATCGTTCACCGTGTTCAAGACTTCAGGGGCTAACTTGCTCATGATTCGCAGGTTGGTCTGGAAATCCTCGCTGCCTTTCTTTGGGTCGCCGAGAATGTACACACGAACGTCCTTGCCCATGATGCACAGATGCCGGGCGATTGCGAGTCCGTCTCCGCCGTTTGAGCCCGGTGCGCAGACAACAGCGAAGATTGCGTACTCTTTCACCTCACGGACAACAGCGAGGGCGGCGTTCTCCATCAGCAAGATGCTGGGGATGCCGAATGTCTCGATTGCACGTTTGTCCGCGTCTCTTGCCTGCTGTCGGGAATATGCCTCCGGGGAATTTACGCCGACGTAGACAACTTCCCTGTGGAACTCGTCAGGGTCATAGAAATACTCAAGCTCATTGTCATATTCTGGGGGCAAATGAATCACTCCTTACCGGTTAATTTCGTGGTGATTAGGATATTATATTACCATCACAAGCATAATGGAGAACGGGCAATGATTGAGCGCGGGAATTTCCGTGAGGCGCTCGGCATCATGGGCTTCACGGCGGCGGGCAAGGTGTACACATACGGGGGCGGTACATGGTCAATGTCGGCGGATTTCGGGACTGGGACTCTGTCTTACCCGGAGGCCGTGCGGGGAAGGGAGCATAACACATCGTTCACAGCCCCGGAGAATTTCGTCGTCTTCGAGTGCGTGTTCAGGTTGCTGACTAAGGGCTATCGTCCTGAAGACATTGAGCTTGAGAAAGAGTGGAGGCTCGGCCATGAACAGAAAGGCGGTAGGGCTGACATCTGCGTCTACAAGAAGGACTCTGACGAGGTGCTGATGATAATTGAGTGCAAGACAGCAGGCAGGGAATACGAGAAAGCCCGCAAAGACACGCGCAATGACGGCGGGCAGCTCTTCTCGTACTGGCAGCAGGAAATCTCCGCCCAGTGGCTCGTGCTCTACACGTCAGACATCAGGGACGGGGAAATCAAGCCTGAGTACATCGCGGTAAGCTGTGAGGATGACCCCAACCTGCTGAACCGTTACAGGGACTCCGGCGAGGTCAAACTCTACGTGAACGCACACACAGCGGAGGAGAAATTCACGGTCTGGCGCGAGACGTACAACCTCGAAGCCTCAGACAGCGTGATATTCTCGGAGGACTCAGCCGCCTATGACATCAGGAGAAAACCCCTCAGACTCCGGGACTTGAGGACTTTCACCACGAAGGACAAAGAGGGAATCGTCAACGCCTTCGAGGAAATCTTGCGTCATAACAACGTCAGCGACAAGGAAAACGCCTTCAACCGCCTGATCGCACTGTTCATCTGCAAGCTGGCTGACGAAATCACGAAGGGTGAAAATGACGAGCTGGCCTTCCAGTACATACAGAGGCGCGACAACTACGAGGAGCTTCAAGACAGGTTACAGCGTCTCTACACACGCGGGATGATGGAGTTCATGAAGGAGGATATAACGTACATTTCCGCCGATTACCCCCGCCAGTTCATGACACAGTACAGCGGAGGCGACAGGGCAAAGGCAATCCGCGAGCTGTCAGAAGCCTTCAGGAAGCTCAAGTACTTCACCAACAACGATTTTGCCTTCCTTGACGTTCACAACGAGGAGTTATTCTACAAGAACGGGAAAATCCTCGTGGAAGTCGTGCAGCTGTTCCAGCCCTTCAGGATTGTGCGGTCAGGAAAAGAAGAGTCCCAGCCCGGAAAAGAACACCTCTTAGGCGACCTCTTCGAGCAACTGCTGGATCACGGCTTCCGCCAGAACGAGGGGCAATTCTTCACGCCCGTGCCAATCGCCCGCTTCATCTGGGACTCACTTCCGGTCAAACGCTTCAAGTCATGGCCGAGAGTCATCGATTACGCCTGCGGAGCCGGACATTTCCTCACTGAGGCAATCGAGGCGGTCAACCACTTCATCCCGTCAGCAAACAACTCATGGACCCGCGACTGCGTTTACGGCATCGAGAAGGATTACCGTCTTGCGCGTGTGTCGAAAGTCTCAATGTTCATGAACGGCGCAGGAGACAGCAACATAATCTTCGGGGACGGACTCGAAGACTCACCAGACAGCGGCATAAAGCCCGGAACGTTCGACATACTCACAGCCAATCCCCCCTACAGCGTGCAGTCGTTCATGCAGCACATTGACCGCAAACTCAAGGAAGGCTTCACACTCGCTGACAAAATCGGCGTGAGCGGCTCGGAGATAGAAGTCCTCTTTGTCGAGCGTATAGGCCAGCTCCTCAATGACAACGGACTCGCGGCGGTCATACTCCCGTCATCACTCCTCAGCAACAACTCAGCCTGTTACACCGGGGCGCGTGAGGAAATTCTGCGGACGTTCAGAATCCGGGCTGTCGTAAATCTCGGAAGCAAGACATTCGGCGCGACCGGGACGAACACGGTGATATTCTTCCTTGAGCGTTACTTGCACCACCCGCCGAGAACGTGCCACGTCTCAGACAGTGTAGACGCGATATTTGCCGGAAGGGATCTCAGGAACTGGGAGGACGAGGACATACTGGCGGGGTATCTTGCGATGCAGGGGCTGACTCATGACGAGTGGGACGGCTTCATTCACAGGAGTCTTGACCGTGAGAACATGCCGGAATATTTCAGGATGTACCTTGAGGCATACGGTGAGGATTTTTACGGGAAGGCGGTTGAGGTTGAGCGGGAAAAAGTGTTCTATTACGGGCTGACTTACACGCAGAGGACGGTAGTGATACTCGCGCCGTCGGACAACGCAGGGCAGAAGGAGTTTCTCGGCTATGACTGGAGCAATAGGAAGGGGCTTGAGGGGATACAGTATGTTGAGCCGCGCGGGGGGAAGATGTATGTGAATGCTGACCGTGAGGCTGAAGGGACGCTTGCGGATGTTGTGAGGCAGTCATTTGGGGACGGGGATATAGTGATGACTGAGGACAACATGAGGTATGCGCGTGTGGTTGAGACGTGGAGGATGCTGGATTTCGGGCGTGAGAGGTTCAACGCGGCGATAAGGTTGCAGGAGCAGAAGGGCGTTAATGTCGGCAACAAATATTCTCCCGTCAAATTATTATCGGTGTGCATGATGAACGTCCCCAAGTCGGAGGCAAAAGAATATCCGCCGGAAACACTTGCGACATTTATCGACATGGCATCAGTTAGTATCAGCGGCAAAATCACAGCAAGGGTTGACCGTCCTATAGGCGACTTGTCAGCAGGCAGTTACGTTTTCTTCCGTGAGGGCGATATTATCTGTGCAAAGATGATGACGAGCGCGGAAAACATGAAGTGTACGGTTGCTGAAGGACTGACGAACGGAATCGGCTTCGGAAGCAGTGAGTTCTACACGTTCAGGTGCGGAGAAAAAATCATGACGCGCTATGTGTGTGAGTTCCTGAACATGAAGACAGTCCGCGATTCAGCATGGGCTTCTGTTACAGGTTCAGGCCGACAGCGTGTACCTTCCAGCTTCTACGAGGCTCTCACAATCCCCCTGCCGCCGATGGAAATCCAAGCCCAAATCGTGAACGAATGCGCCGAAATCGACTCTCAGGAATCCGCCCTCAACGCAAGAATCACATCATGCCGCGAGAAAATCGATGACATATTCAGCCGCCTTGACGCAATGCCGGGAGCCTCACGCTTCACACTTGGCGACAAACGGGCCTTCACGCTGGCAATCGGCAAAAGAGTCCTGAACTCACAGCTAGTGCCGGGCGGGAAAATCCCGGTCTACAGCGCGAACGTCCGCGAGCCTTTCGGGTATGTCGATGAGCTTCTGCGGGGCTTTGAGGATTTCGGGAGCGACTCTGTTCTGTGGGGGATTGACGGCGATTTTATGGTGAGCTTCATGGAGCGCGGGCAGGAATTTTACCCGACCGACCATTGCGGGGTTCTTCGCGTGCTGACAGACAGGGTACACCCAAGATACATGGCGCATGTTCTGGAGCGTGAGGGGACTCACTTGGGGTTCTCGCGGAATTTCCGTGCGTCTCTTGACCGTGTCGGGGGGATAAGGTTTGCTGTGCCGGATATTGAGTCGCAGGTCCCGGCCATGATAGAGGTGCTGAGTCTTGAGGGGGAAATCTCGCGGGCATTGGGGGAGCTTGAGGGGCTTGCGGGGATGAAGGAGGGTGTGCTGAGGAAGTACTTGGGGTGATAGAATGAGGGAAATTTTCTGAGGAGGCACAATACTATGAGCAATGAGACAACCGAGAGAGGAAACACTGTGCTTGAAGCTCCTGCTGTGAATGAGGATGAGTATTGCGAGGAGGACGAAGCACTGTACGACAGCCCCAAGTTCCGCGCAATAATGGACGAGGTTCTTGCGGAATATGAATACATGAGAGCGCATCCCGAAGAGTACAAGGTCTACACGTCCACAAAGGAAATGTTCAGGGACATGGGATTTGACGTGAGCAATTTTCCTGACAGATGAACGTATACAGATATGAGGTTGTCCGTTCACCGCGTTTTCGGAGAGAGCTCAAGAAGGCAGAAAAGCGCGGGCTGAATCCTCTTGACGTTGAGGCAGTGATCGACTTGCTCAGGATAGGCAAGCCCTTGCCCCCGAAATATCAAGATCATCATTTGCACGGTAAATACGAGGGCTTCAGGGAGTGCCACATTAATCCTGACTGGCTGCTGGTGTACAGGAAGGAAGAAGACGCGCTGATACTGTTTCTTGCGCGCACCGGGACTCACAGCGATTTGTTCTGAGGCTGAAGCATAATGACACAGTTCGAGCTTTTCTGCGCGGTGTTTTACGCTGTTGATTCTGTATGGCGGAAAACAGGAGGCGAAGCATTCCTCAAATCAGATGGCAGGAATGATGAAGTACAGAATGAAGACCTCCGAATGTTCCTGAGTGATGCCAATCCGTTTTTGTGGGCAGGCGAAAATTCAGCAGACCCGGCCATGTTCCCAGAGTTCCGCGAGATTGTGCCGCAGGAGAATATCCCGGTCGAGGACAGCTACGACATGGCATCACGATACATTGAGGCTCTCCCGTACTACTACGCTGACAGTGTGCGCGAAGCCTTCAGGACAATAATCCGCCAAGAATGGGACGAGGGAGTCTCACGCTGCATGTCCCGTCCACACAAAGGCAGCGGAAATTCATGATCCCCTTGCGCAAAATCAAAATCCGTGTATAATCACCTGCTATGTCAAATTCAACTCACAGCAACGACAAGAAAGTAGCCGTAAACCGCAAGGCTAGGCACGATTATTTCATCCTCGACTCTTTTGAGTGCGGAATAGTTTTGACCGGGACAGAGATTAAGAGCGTCCGCGCAGGAAATCTCAACCTGAAGGACTCTTACGCCTCAATCGAGAACGGTGAGCTGTGGCTGTACGGCGTTCACATTTCGCCCTACGAGAAGGGAACGTACTACAACCATGAGCCGGAAAGAGACCGCAAACTTCTTATGCACAGGCACGAGATAATCCGCCTGAATAGCAAGCTCCGCGAAAAAGGTTTGACACTTGTACCGCTCAGCGTGTACATCAAGGACGGGAAACGCGCAAAGGTTGAGTTAGGCCTCGCGAAGGGACGCACAACCCACGACAAACGCGACATGATAGCCGACCGGGACGCAAAACGGACAATAGCGCGGGCTGTGAGGGGTAAAGGACGAGACTACGACGACTAGCTTTCACGGGGGCGACAGGTTTCGACAGCGTGAAGGAGGGTCTGAAGGAGCAGGCCGGGGAAAGTCTGTAATCACCCGTAAAACTTCGGACAAAAATATAAAAGTCGAAGATAATTTCGCACTGGCGGCTTAGGCCAGCCACACCGAAGGACGGACAATGCTGGTGGTTCGCCGGAGGTGTCATGAAAACCAGCTCCCCGCCATGTAGAGAATCCCGGCATGGTGATAGACCCGTAAGGATTCTGGAACGGTCAAAGTTTGTCCCTGTACTTGACCCGACGACAATGAACACGGACTAAGCCTGTAGCACCGTCATGATCGGCCCGCGTTGGACGGGAGTTCGATTCTCCCCGCCTCCATCAGGCAGAGCATTTCTCCAAAAATTTTGGGGGAGTGCTTTTTTTGTGTTCACAGATTCGACAGGGGGTATTTCGAAGAATATTTGAGGCCATAAAAATACGTCTCCTGAAGATTTCCGGGAGACGCTTCTTGTTGCCTACTGCCTGCCCAGCATCCTCAGAGTCTCACCGTCCATCTCACCCCCGTAATACTTCGCCAGCACCCTGTGATACACCGAGTCCCCTTCCGACACACTCGCGAACAACGTCATGCATGACCTGAGTTTCAGCGCGTCAATACGCCCCATGACCTTCACCGGGTCAGTCTCATCAAGCCCAAGCAATGCCCCCGAAATCTCGGCTAGGTCAGCACCAAGCACAGGATGACTCAGGTATTCCCGCGCCTCCTCAGCATCCTTAATCCCGAAAAGCTCAGAACGCGGCGTTACGCCAAGCCCCTTAAGCTGAGGGAAAATGTACCATATCCAGTGAGACTCCTTATGCCCAGCCCTGATTTCCGCCAATGCCTGCGGGTAATCGTTCGTGTGATACGGGAAGAAACGCTCAATATCATTCTCTTTCATGGCCGAATCCCTCCTTAATCTTTCCTGCCCTTGACCCAGCGCAAACCCCAAGAATAAGCTATGTCCATCTCAGAATGAGTAGGGAAGAAACTCACCAGCTTCTCCACGCTGAATGTGTTATTCCCAGCGTTCTCCATCATGGCCACAGCACACATTCTCTCGGACGTGTTGTATTCGTCCAGCTTCACGACAATGTCAGGATTTCCCGGACACTTCACGGTCGCAACACCGTCAGCATCCTGCCAGTTCGCTATTCCCTCGTAGATGAACGTGTACACAAGTATCCTCTTGAACTTGGAGATTGCCGCGCTGTTCACCCTGAGATTCTCGCCGCCCTCTGTGTCTCCCGTCCTGTCGTCAGCATCAAGCGCAATGTACGGGAAAGCCTCAAGGTTGCCGAAATTCCCGCCCAATGCCTGGACAGAGCCCTTGCGCCCGTCCTGAAGCTCATACAGGCAGCCTAAATCAAGGTCAATTGCTCCGTCCTGCTTGCTGAAAACTGTTATGAGGCGTTTGCGCTCGCTGCCCCTGTTCCAGTTGAGATTGATTATGATTTCGCCGGACTTGTTGGGCTTCTTTTCGAGGCTGACCTTCTGGCCTTTCTCCAAGATTACGGGTTTGCGGACTGGTTCACTGGGATTCATCTCCTCGCCCCCGTAATTCTTCAGGAGTTCACGAAGCCCCCCGTTGAAGCCCGAAGCAACCGCCGCTATTTTCCAGCCGTCCTTGCGGTAAATCTCAACGCTGATTATCGCCCGCTCGTCGTGGAAGTCCTCCCCTGAAAGCGTCATAGCAAGCTCCTCACTTCCCGCCGAAATTCTGAGAGTGTGGGAAGCTATCTGACTCATTGTTCCCTCGCCGTCAATGCTCGCAGTGAACACTAATTTTGCGACCTTCTGCGGCAATTCTGAGAGTGAGACAGCGAAACTTGCCCCGCCTTCCGAGGGGGTGTAAGTGATTTCGTGATTGGGGGATTCCGGCTGGTTGTAGAAAATCATGTAGCGGTCATCGGAGAGTTTTCCGCCCTCGTCAACGCCGAAGCATGAGAAATCGTAGACAGCCCCGCCCGATATGCCCATGTCAACCGTGATAATGTCAGCCGTGATTTTTCCCCTGAAGCCGCGCACCATTTCCGTCATAAATTTTCACCCCTGCTAAAATGTGTGGAATTATTATTACAGTATACACGAAAGGGACAAAGATACTTGGACAAAATACCAGCAGCGTCAGCAATTTCAATCAGGGGAGCAAGAGAGCATAACCTCAAGAATATAGACATAGACATTCAGCGCGGAAAGTTCACCGTCATCACCGGGCCTTCCGGGTCAGGCAAGTCATCCTTGGCTTTCGATACACTTTATGCCGAGGGGCAGCGGAGATACGTCGAGTCGCTCTCAGCTTATGCCCGCCAGTTCCTGGGAGTCCAGAAGAAACCAGACGCTGACGAAATATCAGGCCTATCACCCGCAATCTCAATCGAGCAGAAAGGCACAGGCCATAACCCCCGCTCAACCGTCGGAACTGTTACGGAGATTTACGACTACTTCCGCCTCCTGTTCGGACGGATCGGCATCCCACACTGCCCGAAATGCGGCAAGCCCGTTCAGCGTCATTCAATCGATGAGATACTAGCCTACATTCTCGCACACGAGGACGGACTAAGGACTGAGATTTATTCCCCCCTCGTCAAAGGCAAGAAGGGCGAGTTCCGCAACCTTTTCGCTGACATCAGGGGCAAAGGCTACACACGCGCAAGAGTCGACGGCACTGTGTACTACCTGGAGGAAGAAGTCCCGCTCGACAAGAACAAGCGCCACGACATCGAAGTAGTAGTAGACCGCCTCAAGATTTCCCCCGGCAAGCGCGCAAGAATCGCCGAGAGCGTAGAGTCAGCCCTCAGACTCTCAGGGGGCTACGTGATGATTCAGGCTGAAGGGCACGATGAGTACACCATGACCGAGAATTATTCCTGCCCCGACTGCGAGATAGGGATGCCTGAGATTGAGCCGCGTCTGTTCTCGTTCAACAACCCGGCGGGGGCGTGCCCTGACTGCGGGGGGCTCGGAAGCCATGAGCATTTTTCCCGCGAGCTCGCCATTGACCCGGAACGCTCTGTGTTGGACGGCGCGATTATCCCGTGGAAGTCGAAGCCCTACTCAATCACGAAGCTGAACATGTTTGCGAAGAAGCACGGCTGGGACTTGTCGCCCGCATGGAAGGATTTACCGCCCGAAATCCAGGACTTCATCTGGAACGGCTCAGGCGACGAGAAGATGCCCATGATATTCGACGAGAAGGGAATAGCACGGCCTTACATGGGACGCTTTGAGGGGGTCGCCGGGTGGCTTGAGGCAAAACTGAAATGGTTCCCGGACAACGAGAACGTAGCGGAGGAAGTCGCCCAGTACCGCGAGGAGGACGTGTGCAGGACATGCGGCGGTCTCAGGCTCAGGCAGGAAGCCCTCAACGTCCGGGTCTCAGGCTACACCATCGGTGATTTCCTCGTCATGCCCGCGGAAAAACTCGTGAGCGTCATGAAGTCCCTCACACTCACTCCGTCAGAGTCGTCAATAGTCGCCCAAGTCCTCCCCGAAATCGTGAAGAGGCTCGAATTTCTCTGCGACGTGGGAGTCGGCTACCTGTCATTGCTGAGACGGGCTGACACTCTGTCGGGGGGCGAGACACAGAGAATCAGGCTTGCTACACAGATAGGCTCAAACCTAAGCGGAGTGCTTTACGTCCTCGATGAACCCACAATCGGCCTTCATCCCCGCGACACAGAGAAGCTCATACGCTCGCTGAAATCGATACAGTCACTCGGCAACACCGTTGTTGTGGTCGAGCATGACCGCGAGATGATGGAGGCGGCTGACGACTTGGTCGAGCTTGGCCCGGAAGCAGGCGTGAACGGCGGGGAAATCATCTGCGCCGGGAGCTATGAGGAAGTCTCACAGTCAGCAGGCAAAACAGGCAGGTATCTACGCGGCGAGGAGTCCGGGATAGTGAGGCGTGAGACCAGGCGCAAACCTTCAGGCTGGGTACACGTGAGGGGCGCGGCTCATAACAACCTCAAGGATGTTGACGTGGATCTGCCCGTGGGGGTATTCGCTTGCGTATCGGGCGTGTCAGGGTCAGGCAAAAGCAGCCTGCTCTATGATGTCGTGTACAAGGGAATACGGCGCGTACTTGACCGTGATTACAGGGAGCGTCCGGGAAAGTTCCGGGCGATTGAGGGCTGTGAACAGTTCAGGAACGTTACCCTCGTCGACCAGAGTCCCATAGGCAGGACTCCGCGCTCCAACCCGGCCACGTACACGGGAGTCTTCACGATGATACGGGAATTTTACGCGGGCTTGCCTGAGTCTAGGATACGGGGCTGGAATGCCGGGCGTTTCTCGTTCAACGTCAAGGGCGGAAGGTGTGAGGCCTGCGGAGGTGCCGGGAGCGTCAAGACATCGATGCTTTTCCTGCCTGACATATATTCTGACTGCGAGATTTGCGGGGGGGCTCGCTACAACCACGAGACGCTGGAAGTCCGCTTCAAGGGGAAGAATATTGCTGACGTTCTGGCCATGACGGTTGACGAGGCGGGGGAATTTTTCCGGGACATCCCCAAGATTGCGGGCAAGCTCAGGCTGATTCATGACGCGGGGCTGGGCTATATCGGGCTGGGGCAGTCTGCGGTTACCTTGTCGGGCGGCGAGGCTCAGAGGGTGAAGCTGGCGCGTGAGCTGTCCAAGAAATACGGCGGGCGGACTCTCTACCTTCTGGACGAGCCTACAACCGGGCTGTACTACACGGACGTTCGGCGGTTGCTTGAGATTGTCCACCGTCTTGTCGACAACGGAAGCACCGTGATATTCATTGAGCATAATCTTGATGTCTTGATGTCGGCGGATTATCTGGTTGACTTGGGGCCGGAGGGAGGGGAAGGCGGCGGCCATGTTGTAGCGTCCGGGACACCTGAGGAGATTATCGCGGGGAATGCCGGGCACACGTCGCGTTTCCTGCGGGAATATTCGGGTATGCTAGAATAATCGCATCCATTATTTCAGGAGGCCGGAAAGTGAAAGCTAAACTGTCAGCAATCTTCATTCTTGCCGCAATTCTCTCCACAGCAAGAGCGGAAGCCATGCCGGAAGCGTCAGCACTGCTTGCGGATCTGTACTGCACGTATTCTGTTGACGGGTCATCGTTCGGGGCAAATCTCGCGTCATACATCAACGGCAGGAAGAGCAATAACAGTTTCATGTCAGGGCTGAAGAAGGAAATATCAGAGCTCAAAGCCAAGAAGCCATACACGCAGGAACAAGCCCTAGCCGAGATAAAATCTATGGTGAAGGCCGAAACCCTCCCCGCCTACATCACAGAGAAAGGCAGCTACAAGTACACCCCCGGCATCAACGCAGTAATCCCCACAGAGAATGTCCGCCTCCGTTCCCAGCCAAGCACAAGCTCCCGCGTCATCACCACCATCAAGGCAGGCCGAAAGGAAGGCAAATCCTACATCCCCCCCGAAATCTCAGACTACTTGGGCGAATGGACCAACCTCCAGTCCGAGAGATGGGTGCTGGTGAACTACAGGCCTAACCTGACCAGCAAGAAGGATGAGAAGAAGCTGGGCTGGATTCACGGGAGCTACGCCAGGTTTGTCACGGACAAGGACGTACTGAAGGCCGCCGATGTCTGCGAGAATCCGGGAAAATATGCCGCTGCCGGGAAAGTTGAAACGCTTTCGCCTGAGACGATATTACGCGCTTATGTGGTCAACCCGTTCAAGGCTGAGAAGAATTACAGGGGAAAAACTGTGAGGCTTCAGGGTGAAATAACGGGTATCAAGACTGATGAGGGTATGCCGATAGTTGAGTTTGACTCTTATTTCTCGGATCTGAACCAGCGGGCTATAGCTACGTGCTACATATCGAGGGATGATCCGTTATTGTCGGAGATTGAGACGGGCAAGAGCATAACGGTGCAGGGATATATCGAGAAGGTGGACACGGAGTTATGGAACAAGGCCTTCCGCCTCACTAACTGCAAGATAATATCAGCGAAGTGAGCGGAGAGGCTTTTCAGCGATGGGGCTCTGGTTTCTGCTGTTTCTTATCGTGTTCTTTACGGCTGTTCTGAGTCTTATAGCCAAACATGACGCAAGCTATAGGTTCTTGGTGTTCGCGGTATTCGCTGTAATGACGGCCATGTTGTGCCTTCGTTTCGGACAAGGTGTTGACTACTTCTTGTACAGGGATATGTTCTATGACGTTAAGAATTATGATGACGTGTTCAGGGGACACGGCGAGCCTTTGTACAGGATGCTGGGGCTTGTCTTCAACGGCTTCATGAAGTTCACGCACATGGTCATAATTATTTCGCTTGCAGAAATGGCGATGATGTGGGATTTCATACGGAGATACTCAAAGAATTTCGCGGTGTCTCTGCTGATGATGATAATGACGTACTATATTATGTTTCTGGCGGGCGCAATAAGGCAGGGGATTGTCATCACAGTATTCCTTTGTTACGGCTCAAGGCTTATAGAAGGACACAAATGGAGAGAGTATGTGCTGATGTGCATTGTTCTTTCGCTGATACATGCTGTTGCGCTGATATACCTTGTTGTACCCTTGATGCTGAGGTTTTCTGTGAAAACATACTTGTTCATAATAGTATGCTCTTTAGCTTTCGGCCTTACACTTGTTCACCGTTTCCTGCTGGGCTACATAAGATATGCCAATGCCGACGGCTCGTTCAGTCTGCGTGCGACAGGGATTGCTGAACGTTTCTTGTCGTTCGCCGTGATATATTACAGTTACTACGCGGCTTACAAGGGAAAGGGCAATGACTGGTGGATGAAACTTTATTGCTTCGGGATTGCGCTTTACTGTCTGGTTATCCCGGTAGCGAATACCGGGCAGAGGCTGACGGCTTGCTTCAAAACACTGGAGATTATAATTGTCCCGCAGATCATGAGCCAGAAAAGCAAATACAGGCAGCTTTTCACGAGCTATTTTCTCCTGCTTTCGATAGTCTTATACTGTCATACCTTAAACCAAGAAGTAATCAACGGCAGTTACAGATTATCGTTGAATCCTGTAGCCTTTCCTTACGTTTCTGTGTTCAATGCGGATGACATATACACTCTGAGAGAACAAGGCTTAGATGTGAAAAAAAGAAGAGAAGAATATTAGGAGGCAAAATTTTCATGGCAGACTACGAAGTCAAAGACATCAACCTAGCCGAACATGGCCAGAAGAAAATCGATTGGGCGTGGCAGTACATGCCCTCGCTTCAGTTCCTCTACAGCAAGTACAGAGACTCACAGCCCTTCAATGGTGCAGTGATAGCCGCGTGCCTTCACCTTGAGGCCAAAACCGCCAATCTCCTCATCACCCTCAAGAAACTCGGAGCAAGAGTCGCCGCCTGCGGAAGCAACCCGCTGTCCACACAGGATGACATATGCGCCGCCCTCGCCAAAAACGGAGTCCACGTCTACAGCCGCCGCGGAATGTCCTCAGATGAATACTTCTCCTACGTCCGCAAAGTCCTCGCCTACAAGCCCAACGTCATAATCGACGACGGAGCTGATGTTGTCGCGACTGTCCACAAGGAATTTCCTGACCTGATACCCGGCATTCTCGGAGGCTCTGAGGAGACCACTTCCGGCGTGAAGCGGCTCCGGGCGATGAACAACCAGTGTGTCCTGAAGTTCCCGATGATTGACGTGAACGACGCTCTCAGCAAATACCTGTTCGATAACCGCTACGGAACCGGCCAGTCTGTCTGGGACGGCTTCATACGCACAACCAACATGATAGTTGCGGGCAAGACCGTTGTAGTCGCCGGGTACGGATGGTGCGGGCGCGGCGTGGCTATGAGGGCTCAGGGCATGGGTGCGCACGTCATCGTTACTGAGATTGACCCCCACAAGGCATGTGAGGCACTAATGGACGGCTTCAGGGTGATGAGCATGGAGAAAGCCGCGAGCCTGGGCGATATTTTCCTGACACTCACAGGGAACATCCACGTGCTGAGGCGGGAGCATTTCGCCCGCATGAAGAACGGTGTCGTATTAGGGAACGCCGGGCATTTCGATGTTGAGATAAGCAAGCCCGACCTGTCAGCGATGTCCGACCACATGGAGCACCTGCGCGACAACATAGACACCTACGTCATGAAGGACGGACGGCGCATAAACCTTCTCGGTGAAGGAAGGCTCACGAACCTTGCCTGCGCTGACGGACACCCAATCGAGATTATGGATCTCAGCTTCTCGCTGCAGCTTGAGTCAGCCCTCCACATATTCACCCACAAGCTGGAGCCGGGACTTTACCCTGTCCCAAGAGAAACAGACAGGGCGGTAATGGAGTCGAAGCTCGCGGCTTTGGGGATTGAGATTGACGCGATGACTGACGAGCAGGCAGAATACATGAAGAGCTGGCAGGAGTGATTGACGGATGGCTACACTGTTCAAGGACGTATACATTGCGGACGGCTCGCGCGAGAAGGCGGAGAGGGTTCACCTTCTTGTGTCGAAGGGGAGGATAGCGCAGATTGTTGACGCGGAAAAAACTCCCCCGTCAGCCGACAAAATCATATCAGGCCGCGGGAAAATGGCGGTCATTCCCGGCTTCGTCAACGCGCACACCCACGCCGCAATGACTCTCCTTCGCGGACTCGGTGAGGAAGCCCCCCTCATGGAGTGGCTGCAGACCAAGATATGGCCTGTCGAGGAAAAACTCACGCCGGAATATATCTGCTGGGGTACTCTTTCGGCCATGCTTGAGATGCTGGCGACTGGTACAACGTGCTTCGCTGATATGTATTTCGAGATGGACAGAGTCGCGGAGGCGGTCTTAGGCGCGGGGATGAAGGCGGCGTTGTGCAGGGGCATAACAGCGGGCGAGCCGGGAAAAATCGAGCGTTCACTCCAGAATAACATTGAGCTTGCGGAGAAGTATCACGGCCGTGAAGGTCTGCTCACCGTACAGCTTGGGCCTCATGCTCCGTACACAGTCCCTGTTGAGGCGATGAAGGCTGTCACTGACGCGGCGAAATCGCGGGGGCTTGGCGTTCACTTCCACTTCTTGGAGACTGAGGGCGAGCGCGACAACTTAGGCGTTGACCCGGTGAAGTATCTTGCCGACACCGGGCTACTTGATGTCCCGTATCTAACGCTGGCACATGCCGTGTACCTTGACCCCGAGGCCGACATTCCGTCAGCAAACATCACACTCGTACACAACCCTTCCAGCAACCTCAAGCTAGGCAGCGGAATCATGCCTCTTCCTGCGTGGATTGAGCGGGGATTCCCTGTTGCGCTTGGGACTGACGGAGCATCAAGCAATAACCGCCTCGACATGTGGGAGGAAATGAGGACGGCGGCACTCCTCCACAAGGGCGCGGCAAGAGACCCGCTTTGTGTTACGGCTGTTGAGGCTCTCAGGATGGCGACGTATGAGGGCGCGAAGGCTTACGGTTTTTCGCAGAAAGGAATGATTCGCGAAGGATGGTTTGCTGACTTGGTGCTTGTGAATCTGGACAGGCCTCACTATATCGGAGCGAACGAGGACAATTTGACGGCATATCTTGTGTACGCAGGAAGCTCGGCCGATGTTTCCGGGACTATGGTCAACGGAAGGTGGCTCTACAGGAACGGCGAATACCCCACGTTAGACAGCGAAGAAATCATCCAGAAAGCCCGCGAGGCAAGGGAAGCAATCACGAAATAGGCGGCTGAAACTTTGTCCCTCTCCTGACGAAAAGGAGGGGGAATTTTTTTGCTTACGGTTGATTTTTCCCGCTGAGTGTTATATTTTTCCGGCATCACATCAAGGAACGGAGAATCATTCTTGGATTTCGACAGCCTCACAAAGGAAGAACGTTACAGCGCACTCACAGAAATAGCCGATCTCTACTACAATCAGGGAAGGACACAGATTGAGATAGCCGACCATTTCGGGATAAGCCGCTTCAAGGTCGCCAAGCTCATCCAGGACGCACGGAACGAACACGTTGTAGACATCAACATAAATTACCAGAACGAGCGCAACTCATCCATTGAGCAGGAACTCAAGGCAGCGTATTCACTTGGGGCTGCCGTCGTCGTCAACACTGAATACTCGTCCTACATCGACAGCATGAACAAGATAGGTGCTTCGGGCGCGGACTATCTGAGGCAGGTTCTCACGCCGGGCTCTGTCGTGGGTGTTACGTGGGGGAAATCGATTCATGTCGTGTTGAGCCACCTCAAGCAGATTCCTCACAACCACGTCGCGGCGGTGCAGCTCACGGGATTCCTGCAAATGCCCTCGACAGCCTACGAGTCCCGGCACCTCGTGCGGACGGTAACGGCGGCTTACTTCGGGACACCCTACTTCCTGAACATGCCGCTTTACGTCAACAGCCCCGACTTGCGCCAGCAGATGATGACAGAGCCGGATATTTTGCAGACCATGTAAAAGGCAAAAGAAATGTCAGCCGTCATAACAGGAATCGGGAGCAGGTCAAGCCTTCCGTTGAGCAACCCGAAATTCCGGCCTTACCTGACGAACACGGATATTCAGGCGGCGGATGAATGTATCGGGAGCATTTACGGCTTTGTTCTGGACAGGGGCGGGAAAATCGCGGACATTGAGCTTAACGGGAAACTTGTTGCAGTGCCGTTTGACGACATAATGTCAGCAAGACACAAGATAGCTGTAGTATCCGGGAGGCACAAGACAGAAGTTGTGTCAAAAGTCCTGAAGAACGGCTACATCAACGAGATAATCACGAACGCTGAGACCGCATTAAGACTCCTTGACCTCGCATAAAGCAAAAGCCCGGCACGCATATTCCAGCATGTCCGGGCAATGTCAGGAGAGTCAATAATTCAGCTTACAGGAAAGAGAATATCACCGACCCTATAAGCAGGATGATTGCCCCGCCGATTCTTGAGGAAATCTGCGCATAGCCCATCAGCCCCATACGGTGAGCAGCTCCGAGAACAGCCAAGTCCCCCGCGCCCCCCATATTCGACATGCAAAGCCCCGCAGTGATCCCGGACTCAACAGGGAAGAACCCCACAATCCAGCCGAACACACCGCCCACAACAATCAGGATTACCGCGAAGAGATTCCCCAGGCTCAGGACGCTTAACATTGCGTTGAAGTCGATTGCCGCGACTTCCATTCCTACCATCTGAACCCACACTAATTTTCCCGCGCAGAACTGCTGGCACTTCACGAGCCCGCGCCTGACGTTCTCAGGGATGAGGCCGAGAATGTTCGCCATTGCCGCAAAGATTATCAGGTACGCAAAGTTAGGGATTGATACGCCCATGATTGACGGAAGGAGCTTCTTTGCCGTCAGAGTTCCGAGAATGAAGAATCCCGCCGTAACGAATATTGCCGCGCCTATGTCGTCCATTGTTACGGGGGCTTCTTCCTTCCCTTCGTCATCAATCGCGAGATTCTTTGCCTTGTTGCGGACTAACACAGTGCCGTCGCCCGCGATTTTCGGGAATTTCTTGCCGACAACATCCAGTACAACCGCCATCAAGATTGACACGATATTTCCGAGCGCGAGTATTGCCAGCGCAAACGACAGGTAAGACGCGGGATCTTCGCCAGTAACATCACTGTATACCTGCGCCATAGGTACAGCACCCGCCCCGGCTCCTCCGCCCATTATAGGCAGAACGTAAGCGGTAACCATCTCAAGCGGCGATTTACCGATGAGGAGTCCGCCCAATATTCCGAGAATCACAGAGCCGACTATTCCGGCAAGTATCACGGGGATGAACAGACTTCCAGACTTGATGAGCATCTTCCGATCCATCCCCACGAGACTGCCGACAATAAGGAAGCTGATGAACACGTTGAGGAAGCTGTAGCCGTTGATCCAGCCGTCAGCATTCACTGTTACGCACTTCGGGAGCAGGCCGAAATAGTTGAGCAGCCCCGCGCCCACGAACGCGAGCAGCGCCCCGCCGCCGATATAGTCCTTCCAGATTGGCAGCCAGTCGCCAACAACTCCCAGCACTATACCCAGCGTGAACAGGACAGCTATAGCCCCTATCATCTGGTTTGGGACGAGGTCAAGCAACACGCTCGCAACTATTACGACCGCGAAGAAGGCAAACATCTTCCAGTCCATTCCGAAAATTTTTGCGCTCATCGTGAGATTGCTCCTTTCACGCTCACTGAATGCCCAGCATCTTGCCTGGGTTGATTTTGGTCATGGTGTCGATTTCTTCCTGAGTGAAGCCCGCGTCATACAGGTAATCGATGTATATCTTGATTGTGTTGTACCATTCGGGATTTTGCATCTGCCCGCCGTCCGTTGAGACTATGAAGTGTTCCGGGCCGATTTCGCGCATGGCCGTTACGTTGTCCGCGAGATTGAGCCTGTAGACACCCCCGCCGATGGGCTGCGCGTACTCATGCTCAAGCAGTACCCCGTAATCCCTCACTATTTGTGCCTGATCCTCAAGCGACATTCCGACAATGTGAAACTCAGGGTGAGTGATGACGATTTTCTTCACGCCCGCGTTTCTCGCCGCCTCGACAACGGGGAAGCATTCCGCCGCCGAGATATGCCCGGTCTCAAACACCGCGTCATACTCATTGATGAGCGTGAATATCGGCTCAAGCTCCTTCACCGCCTTACCGTCCCGGACAACGGGGACTCCTCCGTCCTTGCCTGACTTCCTGAGGTGATTTTCCGCCGTGTTCGTGGGAAGCCAGATGATTTTTGCGCCGAGTTTCAACGCCGCCTCAACAGCATAAGGATTCAGCCCGCCGACAGAGAGATTCAGCGCAAGCCCCCCGAACATCTGGAAGTCGGTCTTGTCGCCGTATTTCTCCCGGACTATTTTGTTGACGATTGCCGCCCTGTCCATTGTCGGGACGTGGTGGGACTTGATGACGATTGCCCGGACTCCGCGCTCTACAGCCGCTTCCATCAGCTGGAGGTCGTCAAGTTTTCTCTGCCTTATGTCCGGGGCTGAGTGAATGTGCATGTCGATTATGCCCTTCAGCCTGTTCTGTGTCATAATTGCCTCCGTAATGTACGAAAAAGGCACTGCCCCTGCTCACGCCAATAAACAGAGACAGTGCCGCCCAGTCCTAGTTCAGGTGCTTGGGCTTCCTGCAAACGTCAATGATTGTCCCGTCGCGGTACTCAATGACAGCAACAACTTTGTCATCAAACTCAAGCTCCTTGGGCTTCCCAACAATCTTGTACGCCGTATCCCTGAGTTCCTCAATCGTGCAGAGAGGGACATCGGTCTTCTTGAGGGCTTCGAGGAGATCAGGCCTCTTCGGGTTGACCGCCACGCCGTAATCCGTAACGAGGATGTCTATGCTCTCGCCGGGAGTCGTTACTGAGGTTACACGGTCGCGGACGATGGGGATTCTGCTCCTGATGAGCGGGGTAACGATTATCGCGCACTTAGAGCCTGCTGACGTGTCGACATGGCCGCCGGGTGCACCCTGAAGCAATCCGTCCGAACCCTGCACAACATTCACGTTGAAATCAACATCAATCTCAAGCGCACCCAGTATCACGAAGTCGAGCTGATTCACGAATGCTCCCTTGTTAAAGGGGTTGGCGTACTGCCCGGCCGTGATCTCGAAGTGATTGGGGTCTGTGTGGACTGATTTCACCGTCGTAACGTCAAATGCCTGGTCGTTGATGAGCTTGCGTATATATCCCTCGTGCATAAGCTCAACCATAGGAGCAGTTATTCCGCCCATTGCCCAATCCATTTTGATTCCCTTTGCGTCCATGAAGGGCCGGAGGAATCTCGTTACTGCCAGTGATGTACCGCCCCCGCCTGTCTGGAACGTGAAGCCGTCCTTGAAGTACTCGGTCGCGGCCATGCACTTGGCGGCGTATTCGGCAATCATCAGCTCCCTTGTGTCCTGAGTTAGGCGGAGAATGCCTGTCGCGATTTTGCTCTGCTCGCCTACTTTGTCGACAACAACAACCGCGTCAACGTTCGTTCCGAGAATGCTTGCCGGGAAATTGGGCGTTCTTACGAGAGTGTCAGTGATGATTACGACATAGTCAGCATACTCTGAGTCGGGCGTGGCGTATGAGAGGACTCCGCAGTCTGACTTTCCGCCCTTGCCGCTGGCGTTCCCGTAAGCGTCGCTTGTTGATGCACCGATGAAGGCTACGTTGATGTGAACATCCCCGGTCTCGATTGCCCGGACTCTTCCGCCGTGGCTGCGAATGTAGGCGGGGTTCTTAAGCCTGCCCTTCGAGACTGCCTCGCCGATTTCATCACGGATGACGCTGGTTGAGAGTCCTGTTACTGTTCCGTCCTCGATGCAGGATACGAGGCTGTTCTGCGCTTTGCCGACACTTGAGGCGCAGACGTTGAGATCCTTGATGCCCATCCTGTGGATCTCATCCATGACCATGTTGCAGACAAAATCGCCGTCCCTGAAATGGTGGTGGAATGAAATCGTCATGCCGTCCTTGAGTCCGCTGGCAATTATCGCGTCCCTGATTGAGGGAAGCACCTTGTCGCCCTTGGGCTTTACGTTCGCCCTGATCCGCGGGGCATCCTTCGTGTACTGGTAGCCGTCGCGGTGGTGCTGACCCTGGAACACTTCTTTTCCGCCCGCAAGTATTTCATCCGGAATTTCTCTGCCTAATGCGTTCTTCATGTCTACAGATCCCCCTTATAGATTCCTGCGGCTCTGGCAAGTTTCAGGACTCTCTTTGCTCCCTCAACCCACGCAACATCGACCATCTTCCCGTCAACAACAAGGACTCCGACTCCGCTTGCCGCACTCTCCTTTACGGCTTCGAGGACGTGGATTGCGTGATTGAGTTCCTTCTCTGTCGGCGTGAAGACCTTGTGAATCAGTGCTATCTGCTTGGGGCTGATTACTGATTTCCCGTCAAAGCCCATCTTCATGATAAGCTCGGTCTCCTTGATGAGGCTTTCTGTGTCGTCGAGGTCAGTGAAGACCGTATCAAAGCACATAATCCCCGCGGCCCGGCAGGCTATGAGCATCTGCTGTCTTGCCGTGAACATCTCCGTACCTTCCGGGGTTCTGACGGCGTGCATTGAGCTGCAAAAGTCTCCTGCTGACAGAGCCATGCCCATCATGCGGGGGCTGCTTGTGGCGATCTCGTAAGCGTTGATGACGGCAAGGGGGGACTCAAGAGCGGCCATGAGCATTGTTGAGCCTTCCTCGCGCCCGAACTCTTTTTCCGCCGCCGACACCAAGTCAGCGACAAGCGTAACGTCAGCCTTCTTCTCTGTCTTGGGGATTCTGATTCCGTCGCACCCTCCAGCAACAGCCGCCCTGATGTCCTCCTTGTAGAGATTCGTATCGAGGCCGTTGATTCTTACCCAGCGTTCAACGCCGCGGTAATCGTGGTACTTCAGCGTGTTGTAGAGCGAGACTCTGGCGGAGTCCTTCTCACTGTGTGCTACAGCGTCCTCAAGGTCAAGAATCACGCAGTCGGGCTTGTAGATATAAGCGTCCTTGATGAGGGCTGCGCGCTGGCAGTTGAGGAAAATCATTGTCCTTCTTACTCTGTTCTTCATATCTTCGTCCCCCACGGAATATTGTCCATTGCATCACATGCGCGGAATATTGCTGTCTCAACCCTTGCGCGGAGTGTGCAGTCTAATGCTCCTTTGTCAGTAATTGCGACTGATACGCCTGACACATCAAGATTCTTCAGGACATCCCTGACGCTCGCGAGTATCGAGTCTCCGTACTGATCCATTACACTGCTTTCCAGGTCAATCTTGACCCCTTCAGCCGGTTCTACGCGGACGAACGCGTCACTTGACTCGTACGTGCCTGCAATCGCGCTCTTAATCAGCTTCATGCTAATGCTCCCTTCGTGCGGTTAATATTTTGTCGTTACGTTAGTCCCGGTTTTGCCCCATAATGTCAGCACCATATCCCATTAATATTGAGGCGAATAACAGTGAAGCACCTGAAGCAATACGGCATAATCGCGGCGGTAACATTTGCTGGCGAGGCGGTCAAATATTTCGTCCCCCTCCCAGTCCCAGGAAGCATATACGGCCTCCTCATCCTCTTGGCCCTGCTCATGTCCGGCATCCTGAAACTTGAGGCGGTCAAGGAAGCGGCTGATTTCCTCATAGAGATAATGCCCGTCATGTTCATTCCAGCGGCGGCGGGACTCGTTGTGTCATGGTCGGCGTTGTCGAAGATGCTTGCGCCCGTCTGCGTGATAGTCGTCGTGTCTACGTTTGTTGTGATGGTTGTTACCGGGAAAGTAACGGACTGGCTCATGGACAGGAACACTAAGGAGGCCGAATGATGGATGAGCTTGTGAGGAACTGCGCGGCGGCAGGAGTCGTGATCAGCCTGACTGCTTACGGTATAGGGTCTGCGCTACGAAAACGTTTCAACACTCCCCTGATGAACCCGCTTATGATTGCGGTGATACTGGTGATTTCGTTCCTGCTTGCTACTGGGGTTGAGTACGACTCCTACAATGACGGCGCAAAATATCTCAGCTACCTTCTTATGCCCGCAACCGTCAGCCTAGCCGTCCCCCTGTACCAGAAGCTAGACCTGCTGAGGAAAAACATGGTCGCCGTGTTCGCCGGGATAATTTCGGGCGTAATATCTAGCCTGCTGTGTGTGCTGATGATGTCGCTGCTGTTCGGGCTGTCTCATGAAGCCTACGTTACTCTCCTGCCCAAGTCCATAACGACCGCAATCGGTATCGGTGTAGCTGAGGAACTCGGAGGCCACATAACAATCACAGCCGCCGTAATCATCATCACAGGAGTGCTGGGGAACGTCTCGGCTGAAGCGGTGTGCAGGCTCGCGAAAATCCGTCATCCAATCTCGCGGGGACTGGCAATCGGCACGGCCTCCCACGCAATAGGCACGGCAAAAGCTCTCGAAATGGGCGAGACTGAGGGAGCAATGAGCAGCCTTGCTATCGTTGTGTCTGGAATATTGACAGTAATCGGGGCAAGCATATTGTCAGTCTTGATATAATACCTGCAAAATCTCACAAAAAGGGGACAAATCAATATGCGCAAGATTTTGGCGGCGGCATTCTTAGTGCTGATGACGTGCGCGGCTTCATGGGCTGATTACGACGTGAGCGCCCCCCATGTCATCATCAACCAGATTTACGGCTCGGCGGGCGGCTATGTCTCACACAGTTTCATCGAGCTGTACAACCCGACGGATGAGACAGTGAGCCTTGAGGGCTGGGCGGTGCATTACAGGTCATCGGCGGCTGACACGGCATCGTCCGACAAGTGGTATACTACTGCCCTTGACGGTGAGATTCCCCCGCGTCATTCCTACCTGATACGGGGAGCTGAGGACTCAAGTTACACAGGCACGGACAGAACCCTATCCCAGTACGACAAATTACTTACGGGGGGGGGGGGGGATTTATACTAAGGGCTTATCAGTAATCCTCACATCAACTGACGAAACAATCCCTCCTGAATCAGAAATCTTCGACAACACCACACATTCCCCCAAAATCACAGGCTATGTAGACATGCTCAGCACGGCGGGCAACGATTACGGCAAAGAAGGCAAGGATGACCAGGCTCCCCCGGCGTATGAGTCATCATTCGGCGCGCTACAGTCCA
Organism: Synergistaceae bacterium; assembly: GCA_017448795.1. GTDB lineage: Bacteria > Synergistota > Synergistia > Synergistales > Aminobacteriaceae > JAFUXM01. Next base: position 105,198 of record JAFSKV010000021.1, read on the forward strand.
AGAAGAAGGGCGTCAGGCGCGTGAGATTCCAGGACACAGACGACAACGAGGCGGACGCGGTTGCTGTTGACTACTCGGCTACGGACGTGTCGGCGATATTCCCCCGCAGCCTTGCTTCCGGCGAATGGGGCGACGAGCTGTCAGGAATCATCGCTGAGATTGAGGCGGTGAGGAAGACCCTGCCCAAGTTCTACGGGACTTACTGCACGGAGGATACGGCGGCATCTCTTGACGCTGTATTGTCGGCAATTGACGCGGCTGTGAGTGGTGACTCGGACGCTGAGACTCTGGCGGGGCTGAAATCACAGCTTGAGGAGGCGGCGGGCAACATCCGCTACAAGTCAGACAGCAAGATTGCGCAGGTCTACGTCGCCACAAAGAAGAACGAGAGCGGCGACTCTTACGGGACGACTCTCACGAAGGCCATCGGGTATGTTCCGGCACAGCTTGTTGTTGTGGGGACTGACGGGGAAATCATGGCCGGGGATATTTCGTGGGCCGGGCAGATCAAGGTCCGGGGAAATTCTACGGCAGGTTACGCTAAGAGGCCGTACAACATGAAGTTTTCCAGCAAGGTTGACCTGTTCGGGTTCGGGAAGGCCAAAAAGTGGACTCTCCTCGCGGATTACCTTGACCCGACACTGATGCGCAACAAGACAGCACTTGACCTCGCGGAGATTCTCGGACTCGATTCGACGATGGCGCACAAGCATGTTGAAGTGTGGGTTGACGGGAATTATCGCGGAATGTACCTGCTGACGGAGAAAATCGAGGAGGACAAGAACAGGGTCAACATAAGCGCGAAGAAGGGAGATTTCCTGATTGAGACTGTTGTAGCGGGCGAGAACGAGGCGGGCAACATATACTTCACTGCGGATTCAGGGCAGAAATTCCGGCTTCGTGAGCCAGAGCCTGAGAGCGCGGACGAAATAGCGGAGGCAGTAACCAGAATCAAGGCTGAAGTTGACGGCTTCGAGAGCGTCATAGCCTCCGGGTTGTGGGACAAGATAGCCGCAAGCATTGACATTGAGTCGTTCGTGTCGTATTACGTCCTCAACGAGTACATGAAGACTTACGACATAGGATGGCCGAAGTCCGTATACTTCCACAGCAGGGACGGGAAATATTACGCCGGGCCGGGCTGGGATTTCGACTACTCAAGCGGCAACACAAGCGGAAGCACGACAGCTGAGAGTCTCTTCATGGACAGCAAGATATACTACAAGCACCTAGTCAAGCACACTGAGTTCCAGCTGGCAGTCTCGGAGAAATTATCGCAGGTATCAGACTCACTCGCGGCCATGAGCGGGAATGTTGCGGATTACGCGGACTCATTCGCTGACGCAATCACGAGGAACAATGCAGTCTGGAAGGTGGACAAGACTCTTGCCTCATGGAACAGGAAGCCCGACTCAACCTACGAAGCCAACCTCTCATTCCTCACCGGCTGGCTCGCCTCACGCTATGACTGGATGACAGATTACTTCCTCGCAAGAACCTACATATCCTCCGACACATTCCCCGACTCAGCCCTCCGCGAGTACGTCAGGACGTTCGACACCAACAGCGACTCCTTCCTCAGCACCGCCGAGAAATCAGCCGTCGCCTCAATGGACATGAGTGGACTCGGCCTCACTTCCCTCAATCTCGCAGGCCTCGAAGTCTTCACCAACGTCGCAAGTCTCGATATCTCCGGCAACCCCGGGCTGTCATGGGTCAACACCGCGAAATTCCCCGGCCTCACCGTGATTCATGACGACGGCCAGCAGGTCATTGACACCGCCCCGGCGTTCAACGCTCATTCCCTCGTCCTCAGCGGGCAGATAGGAGTCGACTTCTACGTTGACATCCCGCGAGGCACTGACACTGAGGGAGCTTACGCTGATTTCACAGTCAACAGCAGGACAGGCAACCCCTCCATGTTCAGCAACGCCGACGAGACAGAAGAGGGACGCTACATGTTCACGTGCTACATTAACTCTGTGCAGATGGCCGACACAATAACCGCTGTGTTCCATTTCGGAGATGAGCTACTCTCTCAGGATTACTGCGCGAAGGATTACCTTGACCGTGTCATAGCGTCGTCTGATGAGTTCTCAGCGGAGCTTGTGAGCCTCGCGAAAGCCATCAAGGATTACGGCCACTATGTCCAGATTCCCCTTGCTGACTACAACGGCTGGAAGATAGGCTTGAAACATGCTGAGATGGACTGCGCTGACCCTGAGATTGACGCTGACAGCGGGGACGTTAAGGCGGCTCTCGAAGGCTACAGGATCTCGCGGGACCTGGGCGGCTCAGGGATTGGGGATTTGGAGGTCAACCTTGAGCTTGATTCTGAGACTACCCTCAACATCTGGCTCATGCCGTCAGCGGATTACACCGGGGCTGTGGCGGCGTATCTTGATGACAGCGGCGAGAATATGGCCGTGAAACAGAGCGATGGCAGCTACTGCGTAACCATAAGCGGAATATCTGCTCACAAGCTCGGCGACACGTACACCGTCCACGTTGAGGCGGGAAAGAGCTTCGACATTGAGGCCTCCGCGCTGTCATATGCTGACCTGGTCATGAAGTCTGACGCTGTTGCCGACGACCTGAAGCGCGCCGTGATTGCCCTGTACAAGTACTACGTCGCCACGATGGACTACAGAAAGAGCGCGGGCTACGACGACTGACACACAGCAAGGCTGGGGGACTCACAATCCTTCAGCCTCCCTTCTTCCCACCGAAAATTTCACCCGCAAGAGCCATAAGCTCCCTCTCGGGCTCGCCTATATACGCGCCCTTGCGCCAGAACGCCCGGACCTCCCACGTAACAGGCTCATCACCCAGCGAGAATATTTCGGCCTCACCGCCAGCCCCCGCCATCTCAGCGGTAAGCTCCGGGATAATCGTAACGCCCATTCCAGCGACGGCCATACGGTAGCAGGTTATGTTGCTGGAGAACTCCATAGCCACAGCAGGCTTAATGCCATTGTCCCGAAAATACTTGTCGCAGAAAGAACGCATAGCATGTTCACGGAACAGAAGGAAGAATCTCATGTCCCGCAACACTTCCGGCTTGATGGATTTCCGTCCGTCCGCGCAAAACTCATCGGGGATTGTCCCGGCTCTCGCGGCAAGCACAAGCTCCTCCGTGTATATCAGCCTGCTCGCTAACGTGCCAGCGTCGTCCGGCCATGTGTCAGGAAGTATCATGATGTCGATGCGCCCGTCCCTGAGAGCCTCGCGCAATTTCTGCCCGCTGTCGGTGAAAATCTCGGCCTCAATTCCGGGATATTTGGCGGTGAACGGAGGAAGGAGTCTCGGCATCATGAACGAAGCCCGGTCTCTTGACGTGCCTATTCTGAGACGCCCGGCCATGTGATGGGTTATGTCGCGGATCTCACGCGTGAGGCTTTCGTGTTCGAGGAGGATTCTTCTTGCTGACCGTGTGTAGCATTCCCCGGCGTATGTGAGGCTTATGGGGGTTGTTGAGCGGTCAAAGATTTTCGCGCCTAACTCCTCCTCCACATCGTGAATGTAGCGGCTTAACGCTGGCTGTGAGATGTGAAGCTCATTCGCCGCCCCCGTAACGCTCCGTAAGTCAGCAACCTTCAGGATGTATCTTAGTTCACGCAGGTTCATGCTCATAACATAAATCACATGCCGTTCATCAGGATAATAATATTTTACTGCATGGCCTGTTCCGCGTAAAATATCATCATTCCACAAACACACAGACATTTTGCAGGGGGATGAACGGATGAATCTCACCAGAAAAATTTTGTCGTCCCATCTTGCTGTTCCGTCAGACATGAAGCCGGGCAGCGAGATATTCATCAAGGTTGACCACACACTGACCCACGACATCAACGCGGTCATGACCTACCTGGCATTCGAGGCTGTCGGGCTTCCGCGCACTCAGGTCGAACTCAGCGTGAGCTACCTCGACCATAACCTTCTTTACCTTGACCACAAGACTCCCGATGACCACATATATCTTCAGTCGGCGGCGAAGAAATACGGTGTCCACGTCTCACGTCCGGGCAACGGAATCTGCCATGCCGTCCACGTCGCAAGGTTTGGCAAGCCCGGAAAGTTGAGCATGGGAGGAGACAGCCACACTCCGCACGGGGGCGCGATAGGGATGCTCTGCATCGGTGTCGGCGGAATGGATGTAGCTACGGCCATGACTGGAGTCCCCATGAGGCTCAAGATGCCCGAAGTCATCAACGTCAGGCTCACCGGGAATTTACAGCCGGGTTGCAACGCAAAAGATGTAATACTCGAAATGTTACGCCGGGTAACCAACAAGGGCGGTCTCGGAAAAGTCTACGAGTACACCGGGCCGGGAGCTGAGTCCCTCGAAGTCCCGGAGCGCGCTACAATCGCCAACATGGGCGCGGAAATGGGAGCTACAACCTCGATTTTCCCCAGCGACGAGAACGTGAGGAAGTTCCTCAAGGCAAACGGAAGAGAGGATGACTATATCCCACTCGCTCCTGATGCTGACTCAGAGTATGACAGCGTGATTGATATTGACCTGTCGAAACTTGAGCCGTTATGCGCCTGCCCTCACCAGCCCGACAACGTGAAGCCCCTCCGTGAAGTCGAGAAGCGCAAAGTCCAGCAGGTATTCATAGGAAGCTGCACCAACGCGAGCTACTCAGACATCGCAAAAGCCGCCCTCGTCATGAAGGGTAGGAAGGTCGCCGAAAACGTAAGCTGTACTTGCGCCGTCAGCACCAAGTCTATCTACACTCAGCTCCTGCGTGATGGCTACATTGAGATGATGCTTGACGCTGGAGTGAGATTCCTTGAGCTTGCCTGCGGGCCGTGCTGTGCGATTGGTCAGTCCCCGGCAACAAACGGAGTCGCTGTCCGCACAACTAACCGCAACTTCAAGGGCAGGAGCGGCAACCCTAATGCTGAAGTCTACCTTGTGAGTCCTGAGTCAGCCGCCGCAACCGCAATCACAGGGACATTCGCCAGCGCAAGGGACATTCTGGGGGATGACGTGAAGATTCTTGCCGACATCCGCGAGCCTGACACTTACCCCGTCAATGACAGCCTGATTATCCCGCCTTTAAGCCCTGAGGAAGCCGCAAAGGTTGAAGTCGTCAAAGGCCCTAACATTGCCTACCTGCCAATCCCTGAAGCCCCCGCAGAAAATCTGTCCGCAAAAATTTCACTCAAGGCAGGCGACAACGTTTCAACCGACGACATCACCCCAGCAAGCGCAGAGTTCAGCTCCATGCGGTCAAATATCCCCCTCATGAGCAAGTATTGTTTCCACCGTTACGACCCGGAATTTGCCGAACGCGCAAAGAATCTCGGAAGAAGCATCATCATAGGGGGCGAAAATTACGGCCAGGGGTCATCACGCGAACACGCCGCAATCAACCCGATGTTTCTCGGAGTGAAGTGCGTAATCGCCAAGAGCATAGCTAGGATCCACAAGGGCAACCTCGTGAATCACGGAATAGTCCCGATGCTGTTCGAGAATCCGGCTGACTATGACAGACTGGAACAGGGTGATGAACTCGCAATCGTGAATTTCCCGGAGCAGATCAAGGCACGGCGCGTGAAGGTTGCGGACAAGGATAAAGCCTTCGAGTTCTGGGTGAAACTGGACATGTCTGACTCTGAGATTGAGGCCTCGCTTGACGGGGGACAGCTTAGACACCTCAAGAAGCAGCTCAAAGTCTAGTGGCTAGTGAGTAGTGGCTAGTGAGTAGTGGCTAGTGGCTAGTGATTAGTGCATAGCAAGCAACAGCGAGTAAAGGCAGGATTTATGCAGAGAGGAGAATAGCACGATGATAGCATATGTAGGCTGCAGGACGACAGAACAGCGCAACGCCCGCGGCAAAGGCATACGGGCATTCAGGATTGACGGCGCGGGGGAATGGCGCGAGTTCCAGACCCTCAAGGCCCCACACGAGAACCCATCATATCAGGCACTCGACCTCACCGGGAAATTCCTGTACTCAGTTCACGGGGACTTCACACAGGCTTCAAGCTACCGTATCAGGGAGGATTACACGCTTGAGCTGATGAATGTCCTTGAGCTTGGGCCGAGCGGTCAAAATCCCGTCTTCATTGTCCCGGACAAAAGCAACAAGTTCATGATTGTGGCCTCGCTTCAGGGAGGTGCTGTCCACGTAATACGCCGCAACAATGACGGTTCACTCGGCGAAATCGTACACAGGACTCACCTTCCCGGCAAGACTGAAGGCACAGTGTCATACGCCCACCAATGCATTTGGGACAGGACTCAGACGTTCCTTTTCGTGGTTACTCAGGGGCGCAGCAAGGGCTACGAGTGGGTCAAGGTCTACAGGTTCGACTCTGGCACAGGCATTCTCACTGAGACTGACACCTACAAGGCACGCCAATATTCCGAGCCGCGGCACGTCTCAGTCCACCCAAGCAACAAGTATGTGTATCTCATCAACGAGAAGGGTAACTGCATGACGTTCTTCGAGTTCGACGACAAGGAAGGCAAGCTCCACCCCCGTCAGATTCTCCCGTCATTGCCTGAGACTTACACGGGCGAGGGGCAGGCCAGCGCGTCAGTAGTCAGCAAGAACGGCGCAATCCTCATAGGCTCGAACAGGATACACGAGTCCATCGTAACTTACCGCATCAACCAGGAGACAGGCTACATGAAGCTGCTTGACTTCTACCCGACACTCGGACTCACGCCTCGGTTCATGTCGTTCAACCCGGACTACTCGCGCTTCTACGTGGCGAATGAGGACACTGACACAATCGTTGAGATGAAACTTGACGAGGAAACCGGGCGGCTTGATTACACGGGGCGGATAATCCACACTGAGAGTCCCGTGTGCATAACGTTCCTATAGGAGGCGTAAGAATGAATCTCGGAATACTCTCACTGATAGCGTTACTGCTGGCAATAGCTCTCGGATTTCTGCGCAATGCGAATGTCGGAGTGCTGTGCTTGGGCTTCGCGATGATTCTCGGGCTGTCGTTCGGGATTCCCAACAACAAGATTCTTGCTGGCTTCAGCTCGTCAATCTTCATGCAGATGGTCGGGATAACCTACTTGTTCGGCATCGTGAAGGTCAACGGGACTCTTGAGTTGCTAGCCAAAAAGTTGTTGGGTCTCGTGGGAAAAAGAGTGCACCTGATTCCCGTCGTGTTCTTCATCATCGGTGCAATCCTGAGCGGAATCGATCCCGGCTCTATACCGTGCCTCGCGATAATCCCGGTCATTGCGATTCCTGTGTCGGTCTCAGCCGGTCTCAACCCGATAATGGTGGCGATAATCGGCGATTTCGGAGTGATGAGCGCGAGAATGAGTCCCCTTACGCCGGAGTCAGCAGTCGTCAGCGAGCTTATGGTGAAGCAGGGATTGCCCGGCAACACGCTTCCCCTGATGTTCTCGCTGATGCTGACAAGTATTGTGATGGCGTTCCTTGTGTTCGTGTACTATCACGGCTGGGAGATTGAGCGGGGAGCTTCTGAGGTTGACGAGGGCGCGGATGTCCCGAAAATGTCGATGACTAACGTACTCAGTGTGCTTGCGTTGGCGGTGCTTGCTATTGGTGTCTTGTTCCTGAAATGGAACGCCGGGTTGACGGGCTTTCTTTGCGGGACGGTGCTAATCTGTCTGGGCTGCGGGGATGAGAAGGCTGCCATACGTTCGATACCGTGGGGAGTAATCTTCATGATAATCGGCGTAGGAGTCCTCATGCACATAGTAACGATTTCGGGCGGAATTGACCTGCTCATCGAGGCCATGAAGGGGATAATGACGACTCGGACGGCGGCGACTATCACGGGAGCTTTGGCGGGAATAATGAGCCTGTTCAGTTCGGGGCTTGGCGTGGTTTTCCCGACGCTGATACCTACTGCCGGGGGACTCGCTCAGAGTATGGGGGCTAATGCTGTGGAGCTTTGCGCGGCTATAGTGATCGGCGGGACGATTGCGGGCTTCACTCCGATGTCTGTTACTGGTGCGCTGATTATGGCGGGTGCTGCACAACAGGAGAACGCGGAGGCGAGATTCCCGCAGAACAGGCTGTTCATTGAGCTGTTTGCGGTGTCATTCATAGGGCTGGCGGTGCTTGGCGTGATGGCTTATGCTGGGGTTTACGGGCTGACGGTGAATCTCGGAGCGTAGAGAGGATTTCTCCCCTGGCTTGGTGATTGGCTGTGGGAGAATTTTTTTTATCTGATTCGCAGCTGCCTCTTCACTTCTTTCATGAGGCTCTCAATCCTGCTGCCCTTTTTGGCTGTCCTCCATCTGATTTCGTCAGGAGGTCTTGGGTAATCCCTTGCTACATTTCCATTGGTGCAGAAATTTACAGTCTCCAGATGAACATACGTGTTATCCCGTAAATTAATGTTGTAGTGAAGCATACATACTCCAAGCTCTTCACCGGGTCTGATGATAAAATGAGGGTCTTTACGCATCTCTGCTTTTGCTTTTTCCGACGGAAGCCAAAACGTTATGAACGAAGCAATGTGTGTTCTCTTGTCGTAATTCACGCTCTCTGTCGCAAGATACATTTCGTACTTGTCATCCTTGCGCACGAATTGAACGCCGGGTATATCATCAAGTTTCCTGTAGCTCTTTGGGGGCAAAGTGAGCGCGGGCTTGTTGATGGCCGAAGCTACAAATTCCCTCATGGCAACGCACGGAACAGCAAAATTCAGGTTCTGCCCGTCATAGTTTGCTGTAGTCATCCCGACAACTTCACCCTTGAGATTGAGCAGTGCCCCTCCGCTTGAGCCGGGCGATACAGGGGCTGTGAACTGCATCCAAAAGTTATTGCTGCCGTCCTGCCTGTACGCTGAGACTATGCCGTCGGACACAGTGCCCTGAAAGCCTCTAGGGTTGCCGATTGCTATTATCCGCTCGCCTTGCCTGGGGTATTCGCCGCTTATGCTGAGATACGGCAGAGAGTATGACGTGTTCACCTTCAGGAGTGCCATATCCCTTTGCGCGTCATAGCCCTTAACCAGCGCGCCGACATTCTGCCCGTCCTGAGTTGTAACTGTGATATATTCCGCCCCGTCTATCACATGCCAGTTGGTGAGAATATCGCCGTTGGGACTCACTAAGAAGCCGCTGCCTAAGCGTTCCGGGCCTGTCTGTATCAGGACTGTTGACGGCATCACACGCTCAACTAGAGCTACGTAACCAGTATCATTGTTGTTGTGAGAACGTATTTCTATTTCCTCTGCAACAGGCAACTCGATTGCTACATATCCCGATGCTTTACCTGCATGTAAAGTTTGGGGTACTTCCCGCTTATTTCCCATGCAAAGCACAAACACGACAACAAGAATAAGGAGTCCTATACACAGAGCAACTACATGTTTTGCAGTCAATCTAATGTGTGTCCCTACTAATCCAGCGTAATCTTCAGAAGCGTTACGTTCGGCATAATTTGCAAGCAAAAAATCAAAGGCTTTCTCGATGTTGTCGAGCATCTTTTTGGCTTCTCTGTATTCAGGAGTATCAGGTTCAAATCTGCTCAGGTCATACATTGACGCTTTCACATTGTAGCTATTCTCTATTCGGTAGAAATCCAGCTCCTCATCCGGCGACAATCCCAAGTACAAACATGCTTCCTCACGCGTCATCCTCATATCCCCCTGTCAAGATACCTTCTCACCGCCCCGATAAGCTCGTCAATCCTGCTCCCACTCGATGCCCTCTCCCACCTGTACTCCTTCTGCGGCCTCACATAATCCCTCGCTATTGTCCCGTCAGTGTACAGATTCACCGTCCTCAAGTGCAAATACGTCCCGTCGTCAAAGTCAACAGCATACAGCAAGATACACGGCCCGAAATCCTTACCCTGCCTCGCGTGAAAATTAGGGTCTCGTTTCATCTGCCTGTTAGTCCTCTCTGTCGGAAACCACACAGACACAAAAGCCGCCTGCCTAGTAGCCCGGTCATACTCTATATATTCCGCAGCAATGTACATCTCGTAGCTGTCATCCTTGCGCACAAATATCATCCCTTCCGGGTCATCACGCCCAATATACCCGGAAGAACGCGGAAGATCCCTCGGCTTCTTGTCTCTTGCTGACTGGAAGAAACGCGACAATATCCCCGGCGCAATCGCAAAGTTCAGATTCTGCCCGTCAGTCCGCAATTTCGTCGGCATCCCCACAACCTCGCCCCTCAGATTCACCAGCGCCCCCCCGCTTGAGCCCGGAGAAATCGGAGCGGTGAACTGAACCCATGTGTTATTTTCACGGAAGGCTGAGACGATTCCGTTCGACACAGTCCCGCTCAAACCCTTGGGATTCCCGATGGCTATCACCGCCTCGCCCTGCCGCGGCAAATTCGGGCTTATCGTCAGGTACTTCACAGGGTAATCTGTCCTCACCGTCAGCAGTGCCATGTCCCTTTTAGCGTCGTAATCCTTGAGGCTGGCTGTGAGGGATTTACCGTTTTGGGGCGTTACAGTGATGAATCCCGCATCCTGAATCACGTGCCAGTTCGTGAGAATGTCCCCGGCTGAGCTCACGAAGAAGCCGCTTCCTGTACCTTTGTCGGTGCGAATGACTACGATTGACGGCATGACCTGTTCGACCAAGTCAGCGTAATCGGGGGCTGTGCTGTGGACGGCGGGAACGTCAGACTTTGCGCGCAACTGTTCAAGCTCCTCAAGGACTCGTGCGTAATCATGGCCGCTGTCAGCAGGTCTTGTTGCGGTGTACAGGAAGTAGGCGAGAGTCAGTGCTGTTATTGCTGTCATTGCGAGTGCGAGCTTCAGGAGGGTATTGCTGTGACTCTTTTTGCTGACGGGAGGAAGGGCTGCGGGTTCGTCGTCGTCATCATGGCCGTAAAGGTCGTAATATGCTTCCGTGAGATACTCATATGCCTGCTCAATGTTTGCGCGCATTCTCCGGGCTTCGTGGTATTCGGGGGTGCCGGGTTCAAATCTGCGCGGGTCATAAATTGCTGTCTTGGTCTCATAGTTGCGCTCTATCTGGTCAATGTCCAAGTCCTCATCTTCGGGCGAAATCCCAAGATACAGGCAGGCTTCATCTGGTGTCATCAATCACTCCTGCTTTCACGTATAATCCGCCTGAGTATGCGGCTTCCCGCGGGGGGCGTGTTGTCCTCAGAAACTTTTGCGCGGACTGTCATGTTGTCCCTTGCTCTCACGTATAATCCTCCTGAGAATGCGGCTTCCCATGAGCGCCCTGTTCTCCCTTGCGTAACTCACGGCCTTGCTTGCGTCAGCCCCCCAGTCAAGCAGCCTCTCAATAATCTTCTGGCTGGGCTTCACTGCCTTCACCGCTACGATTAATGCCTCGCTCTTGTCCGTTATGTTATCGCCTATAGCCTCGATTATAGTTGCTACAGTTTTGGCGTGCCTGTTGTCTACCGCGACCATTAGAGCCGTGCTTCCCTCAGAATTTCGCGCATTCAAGTCTGCACCTTCCCTGATGAGTTCGCGCACTGCCGGGATATTTCCGTCTTTTGCCGCCGAAATCAGCGCACGGTTCTTGCCTGTACCGTCTTTGTCCTGGCACACTTTGAGGAGGGCTAA